>CALJHL010000106.1 GCA_938075435.1 uncultured Thalassotalea sp.
ATACCGAATCGGCAGGCATAGGTATTCGCGTAATTGTTAACGGCACTTGGGGTTTTGCTTCAACATCGAACATAACGCCAGACAGCATTGCTAGCACAGCGAAACAAGCTGTCGACATAGCAAAAGCAAACTCTAAATTTCAAACGGTGCCAGTACAACTTGCCCCGGTAAAAGGTGTTGGTGAACAAAGCTGGACAACTCCGATAAAGAAAAATGCTTTTGAAATTCCTACCAAAGAAAAGACTGAACTGCTGCTTGATGTCAACGCGGCGGCGATGGCAAATGGCGCGAACTACATTACCTCGGTTCTGTTTTTAGTTAATGAGCAAAAATATTTCGCTTCATCTGATGGTTCATACATAGATCAAGATGTACATCGTTTATGGGCACCTTTCTTTGCTACTGCGGTTGGAAAAGCTGGCTTTAAACAACGTACCGGTTTAGGTAATCCTGTCGGTATGGGCTTTGAGTACTTAGATGGTAAAGAAGAAGACAAAATAATTATTCAAGGCGCGAATATTGGCTATAAAAATTCTTACGATATTATCGAAGATGCCGCCAACGCTGGTAAACAACTGCAAGCGAAATTAAAAGCACCTTCGGTTAAGCCAGGTAAATACGATTTAGTGTTAGACCCTGCTCATTTAATGTTAACCATACATGAATCTGTCGGTCATCCTCTCGAGCTAGACCGAGTATTAGGTTACGAAGCCAACTATGCCGGCACCAGTTTTGCAACCTTAGATAAATGGCGTTCGAAAAAATTCCAATACGGCTCTGACATCGTAAATTTAGTGGCTGATAAAACCCAAGTGGGTTCATTAGGACACGTGGGTTACGATGATGAAGGCGTAAAAACTAAAGAATGGGATCTGGTAAAAGATGGCATTTTGGTTAATTACCAAGCAACGCGTGACCAAGTACACATGATAGATCAAAAAGAATCGCACGGTTGTAGTTACTCTCAAAGCTGGCGCGATGTGCAATTTCAACGCATGCCAAACGTTTCCTTAAAACCGAATGAAAAAGACTTATCTGCCAATGACATCATTAAAGATGTTGAAGATGGCATTTACATCGTCGGTCGCGGTTCTTTCTCAATCGACCAACAACGTTATAACTTCCAATTTGGCGGGCAGTTATTCTATGAAATTAAAAATGGTAAAATTACCGAGCAAATTGAAGATGTTGCTTATCAATCAAATACCCAAGAGTTTTGGAACAATTGTACCCAACTCGCCGGTAAGTCTGATTATCGGGTAGGTGGCTCATTCTTTGATGGTAAAGGTCAACCTTCGCAAGTAAGTGCCGTGTCTCACGGGTGTCCAACTACGCGCTTTAATAACGTCAGTGTTATTAATACCGCACGTAACGTTTAATTTGGGCCCATCGACTAATTTTTGGAGGTAAATCATGACGATTTTATCAGAACAACAAGCAAAAGCATTATTAACAAAAGTACTAAAATATTCAAAAGCACAAAGCTGTGAATGTAATTTAAGTGGTCAATTAAGCGGTAATATTCGCTATGCTCGAAATACGGTTAGTACTGCAGGCCAAGTGAGCGATATTACCTTAGCCGTGCAATCGACTAATGGCATGAAAACCGGTGTCGCTACTATCAATGAATTTGATGACGCATCAATTTTAAAAGTGGTTAGACGCTCTGAAGAGTTATCTTCTTTAGCTCCTGACAACCCAGAAACGATGCCGTTATTTGGCCCGCAAAAGTACCAGAAGACTAAGAGTTACTTTGACTCGACGGCAAATGTTACGCCTGAAAACAGGGCACAAGCCGCCGAAGACAGCATTGCCCCATCGAAGAAAAACAAATTAATTTCATCGGGTTTTCTGAATGAAACCGTGGCATTTGATGCCATTATCAATAACAAAGGCTTATTTGCCTATAATACTGCAACCAATGTTGAGTTTACCGTAACCATTCGCACCGAAGATGGAACAGGCTCTGGCTGGGTAACCAGAGACTATAGCGATTATGCCAAACTTGATACCGCGAAAGCGTCACAAATTGCCATCAAAAAATCGATGGGATCAATTGATGCGAAAGCAATGGAACCAGGCAAATATACGGTAATTTTAGAACCGGCTGCCAGTATTGGTTTATTACGCAATATGGCATTTGCGATGGATCAACGTAGTGCCGATGAAGGTCGTAGCTTTTTAAGTAAGCAACAAGAAGAAGGCAAAAAAGACGGCCCAACCAATAAACTCGGCGAAAAGATGTTTGATGAACGCGTTAATATTTATTCAGACCCTACTCATCCTGAAGTACCAACCGCACCATTTGCTGGTGATGGTCATCGAGTAGACAGAACCGAATGGATCAAAAACGGTAAAGTTATCAACATGCCGAATTCGCCGTACTGGGCAAATAAAACCGGTGTCGACTATAAGCCCACTGCTATGGGTAGCGGACAATTTATTATGGAAGGTGGTAATGAGTCGCTAGAGGAGATGATCAAAAATACCCGTAGGGGTGTGTTAGTGACCCGCCTTTGGTATATTCGTCAACTTGATCCACAGTCATTGCTGTACACTGGCCTAACTCGTGATGGTACCTTTTATATTGAAAATGGAAAAATTAAATACCCAATCAAAAATTTCCGTTTTAATGAAAGCCCAATCATTATGTTAAATAATATTGAAGCGCTTGGTGAACCGCAACGAATAGATGGTTGTATGGTGCCACCAATGAAAATTCGCGACTTCACCTTCAGTAGTTTGTCTGACGCGGTATAACTGTTAAAGTAAAAAACACCATAGTTTACTATGGTGTTTTTTATTATTCGCACCTAAGAGATGTAATTTGAATAGACGTAATTTCGTTAAAGGCCTGGCCTTAACACCAATATCAGCAGTGCTTTTAAGTACACTTGCCAATGCTGAGGTAGATTATGATTTTTATTTTACCCGCTTAAGTTATGAGTCAGGAGATTGGGATGTGGATGAACGCATGCCATCGAATGTACTCAATTCATTAATTGAATATACCACCATTAAAGTAGACCTGAGCGAACGTATTATTGCGCTTGGCGATCCAATCATGCTTTCCGCCCCTTTTTGTTATTTAGCCGGGCACCGGTTAGTGCAATTTAGCTACGACGAAAA
>CALJHL010000107.1 GCA_938075435.1 uncultured Thalassotalea sp.
ACTCGCTTCTCTAAAATATGAGCAAATAAACACGGTAAATATTGATTACCGCAGTTATTTAAGCGCCGCTGAAATAGCCGATATAGAACATGAAACGACGATACTTGAATATCGCGAAGCTGCGGCGATTGATGCGCTGAAAATAGTGCAAAAAAATCGCGGTTGGATAAGTGATGACAGCCTCTATGCTATTGCCGATTTACTGCAAATGCCAGTGAGTCAATTAGAAGGTGTCGCGACATTTTATAACTTAATTTATCGCCAACCTGTGGGTAAATATGTCATCCATCTATGCGACAGTATTAGTTGCTATTTAACTGGTTTTGAAAGCCTAGCCAGCTTGCTTAAAAGTGAATTAGACATTGATTTTGGCCAAACCAGCAGTGACGGGATGTTTACCTTGTTAACCAATGTGTGTTTGGGGGGCTGCGATAAGGGTCCGACGATGATGATTGGTGAGCACCATTACCAACAACTCAGTGTCGAAAAAACCCTGACTATTTTAAATGATTTAAGGTTGGCACAAACCATTAGTGCGGAACAAGTTGTTGGCCAAGCAAATGACCAAGTTGATGCGCCAAGCGATGCACAAAAAGGTGAGCAATAATGCCGGCTTACAATCCTGACGATATGCCATTAACGGCGTTAATCGATTTGCAAAATCCTCTTGATTATCATGGCTATGTAAATGCCGGCGGTTATCAAGGGGCAAAAAAAGCGGTGCTAGAAATGCAGCCCAGTGATGTGCTTGCTTTAGTGAAAGACTCCGGCTTAAAAGGCCGAGGTGGTGCGGGTTTTCCTACGGCAATGAAGTGGAGCTTTGTGCCAATGTTTGCCGACACCGATGAACACAAACCCGATAATAAGTATTTGATCTGTAATGCCGATGAAATGGAGCCTGGTACCTTTAAAGACCGATTTTTACTTGAAGGAGTACCGCATCAAATGGTTGAAGCCATGATCATCGCCGCGTATACCATCAATGCCAATAAAGCCTACATATTCTTGCGCGGCGAATACTTTTTAGCCGCCCAGCGTCTGCAAACCGCCATTGATGAAGCTTATGCTAATGGCTGGTTAGGAAAGAATATTCAAGGCAGTAATTACCAATTAGATTTGTATTTACATACCAGTGCCGGTCGCTATATTTGCGGCGAAGAAACCGCATTAATCAATGCCTTAGAAGGCAAGCGAGCCAACCCCAGAGCGAAACCACCATTTCCGCAAGTCAGTGGTTTATTTGGTAAGCCTACTATCGTCAACAACGTCGAAACACTCAGTAATTTGCCCCATATTTTAAAGCATGGCGGCCAATGGTTTAAGGAATTATCACCAAATAGCGACCCAGGTACTAAAATTTATGGTGCCAGTGGCCGAGTTAAAAATCCTGGTCTTTGGGAAATGCCAATGGGCATGACCATACGAGAAGTACTTTATGATAAAGCCGGTGGTTTACAAGATGGCCTTAAACTGCGGGGCTTACTGCCTGGCGGCGCCTCGACTGATTTTTTAATTGCAGAACACTTAGATGTTCCCATGGATTTTGACTCAATATCAAAAGTCGGCAGTCGCTTAGGCACGGCTGGCATCATCGTTTTAGATGATCATAATTGTCCGGTAGGGATGATCTTAAATTTACTTAAATTTTTTGCTCAAGAATCTTGTGGTTATTGCACTCCGTGTCGTGATGGCACGCCGTGGGTAGTAGAAATATTAACTCGAATAGAGCAAGGCAAGGGCAGTAATGATGATTTAGATACCTTACATAAACTTTGTGATTTTATGTGGTTAGGCAAGACCCATTGTGCATTAGCACCGGGCGCAGTTGAACCTTTGCGTAGCGGTTTAAAGTATTTTCAAGATGATTTTCAACAACATATTGATCATGGTTGTTGTCCATTAACAGCAGGTAAGTAGATGAGCGTTAATAAAGATAATAACAATACTCTCACCATACATGTCGATGGTGTGGCAGTACAAGTTGATGCTAGTGATAACTTACTCGCTGGGGTGTTGTCGAATAAATTTAATTTGCCGTATTTTTGCTGGCATCCATCAATGGGTTCGGTTGGTGCTTGTCGCCAATGTGCGGTAACTGTGTATGACGATGCAAGCCAAACCAGAGGTCGATTAGCAATGGCCTGCATGACGCCGGTGAACGATGGTATGTACATCGGTCTTGGCGACCAATATTCGAGTGCATTTCGTGAACAAGTGATTGCCGCGATGATGACCAACCACCCTCATGATTGTCCGGTATGTGCAGAAGGTGGTGAATGCCATTTGCAAGACATGACCGTAATGACCGGCCACTCCGTTCGTGAGTACAAAGGTGATAAACGCACCTTTAGCAATCAAGATTTAGGTCCTTATGTGGGCCATGAAATGACTCGCTGTATTACCTGTTATCGTTGTGTTCGTTATTATCAGGACTACGCCGGCGGTAAAGATTTTGGCGTGTATGGCTCGCGTAATAAAGTATCTTTCGGTCGCCAAACTGATGGTGTATTAGAAAGTGAATTTGCTGGTAATCTAATTGAAGTGTGTCCTACCGGGGTATTTACCGATAAACCATTTTCTAGTCATTTCGCCCGAAAATGGGACCTACAATCGGCGCCATCAATTTGTAAAGGCTGCTCAGTAGGCTGCAATATTAGTGTCGGTGAACGATATGGCAGCGTCCGCCGGATAGTGAATCGTTATAATGACGATATCAATGGCTACTTTTTATGTGATCGCGGACGATTCGGTTTTGGTTACGTGAATTCGCAAGACCGCATTAGCAGCTGTCGCGGTATTAATCATCAGCAAGACAAAGTCACCAGTAAAGATATCCATATATCTTTAGCGAAATATAAAAGTGAAAAGTTTGTGGCGATTGGCTCGGCTCGAGCATCGTTAGAAACCAATACCGCATTAAAGCATATGTTTGGCGGGCAAAATTATTGCCCAGGATTAACTGCTCAACAAATGCGAATGCTAGCGTTTAATCAGCAATTGGTTGCACAACACTCTATGGCGACGATTGATGAAATAGAACAAGCCGATTTAGTGATAATTTTAGGTGAGGACGTAACTCAAACTGCGCCACGTATCGCCTTAGCGTTAAGACAAAGTGTTAAAAATGCCGGCTTAGAAATCGCCGATAGATTGCGCATCCCGCGCTGGCAAGAGGAAGCGGTGCGAACGGCTGCTGGCAAAACCTTGTCACCGTTATTTATCGCCCAAGTGAATGCCAGTAAACTCGATGATGTTGCCGAACAAATTTGTTTTACCTCAGCGAACAATATTGCTTTGCTGAGCAAGGCCATTTCTTTAAAATTAACCAATGCCAGTGCCAATATTGACTTTTTAAGTGGCGCAGAACAAGATTTTGTTGAAC
>CALJHL010000108.1 GCA_938075435.1 uncultured Thalassotalea sp.
CTCACAATAAAGAAATTCCACAAACAATTTCTAGAATAAAACTATTTAATCAAGGTCTTATAACGGCAATCGCCAACCCGAAAGGTTGGGCCTTTATGATATCGTTACTACCTCCATTTATAAATTCAGCTCACCCTATTACGCCACAATTAATGGTATTAGTGTTTATTATTATGATTTCAGAGTTTACTTGCATGATGCTTTACGCCACTGGCGGAAAAACTCTAGGGTTATTGATAGCAAAGTCTGAAAATGTCCGGTTGATGAACCGAATATCCGGCAGCTTAATGTTAGGTGTTGCCATTTGGCTGGCATTAAGTTGATTGACTAAAGCTTCAAACAAGAGCCGCAAACAATGACACCCATGTTTATAACTATGGGTGTCATTGCTTTTCATTAACAGTCTTTACTGTGTTGGTATAGTTTATCTAAAACTTACCAATTCAAAAAAAGTTAACTTTTCTTGCCCATCTTCTTCCCAAACAATGGTCATCTGCCAAATCATTTGTTCTTCAGTGCAGGCTCCAATAAGAGTATTGGCGCGATAGGTTACTTGGTTTTCTAAAGGTGAAACTATGGGTGTCTTAGTTTTTGAGAAAAACAATGGGATTTTACCCATAAACATATTTTTACCTTCAAGCCAGGCAGATTTTATCTGGATATTTTGATTAGGTTTCAGTTTTAAAGTTAATTCAAACTCTATTTCGGTCTCTGCCGTAATTAGTGCGGGAGTGGCAGTTAGCACTAAATCTGACGATAATTCGGTATTTATGCATACTGACTTTTCAAAATCACATAATGGGGTTTCCATTTCGTTCGGATTTTTAGGGGTAAAATACATATTTGTGACTATGATTATTAACGATGCAATAATAATTAACGTTAACTTATAAAAATTTTTCATATTGAACTGCTTACGCTAATAAATATTTGGATGATGACTTGTATTGTAAAATACATTAACAATTTCGTATGTTTTATTGATCCTAGACATATTTTTACACAAGATGGGGTGACATAGAACCCAGTAACCTTTATTATTCATCCTGAAAGACATATTCACTGTAAAGTGTTGTTTTTTTGAACTATAACTAATGAATACATCGTTTTTTTCGAGCCATTCGGCACAGAATTAACAGAAGTATAAAATAACAAATCAACTCAATAATTATAAATGTGGAACCTTTAATATGAGTCAAAGCAATCAGACAGAGATGGAATACAACTATAAGGTTGTGCGCCAATTTACTGTAATGACTGTAATTTGGGGCATTGTTGGTACTTTAGTAGGTGTTTTAATTGCCGCCCAGTTAATCTGGCCAGCACTTAATTTTGATACACCTTGGCTAACATACTCTCGCTTACGTCCTTTACATACCAATGCGGTAATTTTTGCATTTGGTACAAGCGCCCTATTTGCAACCTCGTACTATATTGTACAGAGAACCTGTAGAACGGCCTTATTTGGTGGCAAGTTAATTCCATTCACTTTCTGGGGTTGGCAAGCAGTAATTGTTGCTGCCGCGATAACTCTGCCTTTAGGCTTAACGTCGTCTAAAGAATATGCTGAATTAGAATGGCCAATAGACATATTAATCGCCCTAGTTTGGGTTTCATACGCTATTGTTTTCTTTGGTACACTTATCAAACGGAAAACTTCACATATTTATGTAGCCAACTGGTTCTTTGGCGGTTTCATACTTACCGTGGCGGTCTTGCATATCG
Source organism: uncultured Thalassotalea sp. (assembly GCA_938075435.1). GTDB lineage: Bacteria > Pseudomonadota > Gammaproteobacteria > Enterobacterales > Alteromonadaceae > Thalassotalea_A. Next base: position 1,726 of record CALJHL010000108.1, read on the forward strand.
GTAACTCTATGGTTATTCCGCTAACGTGGACTAAATCATACTCTATCTACCCAGGTGCTATCGATGCGATGATGCAATGGTGGTACGGACACAATGCCGTAGGTTTCTTACTTACTGCTGGTTTCCTTGGGATGATGTACTATTTTGTACCAAAACAAGCTGAACGTCCGGTGTATTCATACCGCTTATCAATTGTTCATTTTTGGGCATTGGTTTCGTTATATATTTGGGCTGGCCCACATCACTTACACTATACTGCCCTTCCAGATTGGACCCAAAGTGTTGGTATGGTAATGTCGATTGTTTTATTCCTGCCTTCTTGGGGTGGAATGATCAACGGTATTATGACTCTTTCAGGGGCTTGGCATAAACTTCGCCACGATCCTATATTACGTTTCTTAATTGTATCTCTATCTTTCTACGGCATGTCTACGTTCGAAGGTCCGATGATGGCCATTAAGTCAGTGAATGCTCTTTCGCATTACACCGATTGGACGGTTGGTCATGTACATTCTGGAGCTCTAGGTTGGGTTGCTATGATTTCAATTGGTGCTATGTACCACTTGATCCCAATTCTATTTAATCAAGGCCGTATGTACAGTACCAAGTTAATTAATACCCATTTCTGGTTACATACTACCGGTATTGTTTTATATATCGTGGCAATGTGGATATCGGGTGTAATGCAAGGGTTGATGTGGAGAGCGGTCAATACCGATGGTACCTTGACTTACAGCTTCGTTGAAAGCTTGCAAGCATCTTATCCATTCTATTTCATTCGTTTTGTTGGTGGTGTTTTAGTAGTGACTGGTTTCCTACTAATGGCTTATAACATGTTCAAAACTATGGGCGCAAAAGACCATAGTCTAGAAAAACAAGAGCTAACAGCGTAAGGAAATGGCAATGAATAAACATGAAAAAGTAGAAAAGCACGTTGGTTATTTCTTTATTCTTACGATTTTGGCTATCAGTATTGGTGGTTTAGTAGAAATAACGCCGTTGTTTTTCCAAAAAGAAACGACAACACCGGTTGAAAGTTTACGCCCGTATACGGCATTAGAAATGGAAGGTCGTGATATATACATTCGTGAAGGTTGTAATAATTGTCATTCACAAATGATCCGCCCTTTGCGTGCAGAAACAGAACGATATGGTCATTACTCAGTAGCTGGTGAGTCAGTTTGGGAACATCCTTTCCTTTGGGGTTCTAAACGAACTGGTCCTGATTTGGCTCGTGTTGGTGGTCGTTATTCTGATGATTGGCATTATGCTCACTTAATGAACCCTCGTTCAGTAGTTCCTGAGTCAAACATGCCGAATTATACTTGGTTGGGTGAAACTGCTATTTCTAACGAATTATCGGCTAGAAAAATGGAGTTATTTAACACATTAACAAAAAATCGTAGTCATAAAGATACGGATGGTAATAACATCCCTCTTTATTCAGCTAATGATATTGCTAATGCGGGTAATGAATTCACAACCACAAAAAGTATTACTGGTAAGGACAGCTTGCAAGAAGTTGATGCCCTTATCGCTTATTTACAATCACTTGGTCATGCGTTGAAATAATTATGGATTACGGCACCTTACGGGGAATATTTACGGTATTAATCTTTGTACTTTTTATCATAATTGTACTTTGGGCATACAGCAAAAAACGTAAATCAAATTTTGATGACGTTGCAAATTCTATTTTTGACGAAAATGACAAAAGCGACGATAACAACGATAACGAAGTGACTAATAAACAGGAGACTAATAATAATGTCTAGCTTCTGGAGCATATGGATAACCGTTTTAACTTTAGCGACCCTTGTCGGTTGTTACCTTATACTGCGCTGGTGTTTAACTAATTTTGCGGATGTGGAAGAAGGTCAACCAATGGACCATGAATTCGATGGAATTCAAGAGT
>CALJHL010000109.1 GCA_938075435.1 uncultured Thalassotalea sp.
CAACTCGGCAATCTGCATCGAGTATTCGAGTTTTAATGGCTTCGGTAGAAAAGCCGCCAAAAATAACCGAATGAACCGCACCAATTCGCGCACAAGCTAACATTGCATAACTGACTTCGGGGATCATTGGCATATAAATACAGACTCTATCGCCCTTTTTTACACCGCGAGATTTAAGTAAATTGGCAAATTTGCAGACTTGCTGATGCAGTTGCTGATAGCTAATATGCTGGGTATCGGCAATTTCATCACCTTCAAAAATTATTGCCGTTTGTTCGGCTCTAGTTGCTAAATGGCGATCAATGCAATTATAACTAACATTTAATTGGGCGCCCTTAAACCATTCTATTTCTGCCCGATTAAAATCGACATTGGTCACTTCATCCCATGGCTTAATCCAATCGATAAACTGATTGGCTTGCTCTGCCCAAAATTGTTCTGGTTGATTGATAGATTGCAGATAAAGACCATCATATTTAGAACGGTCTAGGTGGGTGTTTGCTTTCGCAGCATCACTAACAGGATAGAAATTTTCTAATGGTTTCATTACGTACGCCTAATGCTATTTAATTTATTATTATATTTTGATTATTCAATATGAGTGCTAACGAGTAACTTTTATTAACGTTTTAGCATTGTTGAAGTTAAAATACTAAAAACAACATAGCATGAACATGGCCTATTTTAGCAAGTTAAAATAGTTCTAAGTTATAAAAATAAAGCAATCGAGGGCGAAAGGAAGAGTAGTTTAAAAATAGGCAATAAAAAAGGCCACCAGAAGGCAGCCTTTTTTTGAACAAGTAAGAAATTACTTACCCAACTTTTCCTTGATACGCGCTTTCTTACCAGAAAGTTCACGTAAATAGTAAAGTTTAGCTTGACGTACATCACCGCGACGTTTAACTGAAATTTCAGCAACCATTGGGCTATGTGTCTGGAATACACGCTCTACACCTTCACCGTTCGAAATTTTACGAACAGTAAAAGCAGAATGCAATCCGCGGTTTTTCTTAGCGATTACAACACCTTCAAAAGCTTGAAGACGTTCTTTATCACCCTCTTTTACTTTAACTTTAACAACTAAAGTATCACCAGGGCTAAACGCTGGTACGTCAGTTTTCATTTGCTCTTGTTCGAGCTGATTAATGATATTACTCATAATACACCTTTATTCCTAGATTATACTGCAACTTAAACAAGACAATTACTTCTGCTTTATCAGCTTCAGCATTTTTTCCTGCTCGACAGTCAGAGCTAGGTTAGTTAATAACTCTGGACGTCTTCTCCAAGTTCGTTCTAACGACTGCTGCATGCGCCAATCACGTATATTTTTGTGATTTCCACTAAGCAAGACACTGGGCACCGATTTATCATCCAGAATTTCTGGCCTAGTGTAATGTGGACAATCTAATAGACCGTCAGAAAATGAATCCTGCTCAGCCGATTGACTATGCCCTAATACACCAGGGATAAATCTTGCCACTGCATCAATTAAGGTCATTGCCGGTAATTCACCGCCAGTTAACACAAAATCGCCGACAGACCATTCTTCGTCGATATCCGACTCGATTAGTCTTTCGTCTATGCCTTCATAACGCCCTGCAATTAAAATCAGAGATTTATGAGTGGATAATTCACGTACACCTGTTTGGTCAAGCTTTCGTCCCTGTGGTGATAAGTAGATCACATGCGCATCACTACCAGCGGATTTCTTCGCTGCAGTAATGGCATCTCGTAATGGTTGTACCATCATAAGCATACCCGGACCACCGCCATAAGGACGATCATCAACGGTACGATGCTTATCATGAGTAAAGTCTCTTGGATTCCTTGTTTGGAATTCAATTAACCCACTACGAATCGCTCTTCCTGTCACCCCAGACTCAGTGATTGCAGTAAACATTTCGGGGAAAAGGCTAATTACCTCTATCCGCATTTTGCTGTCAGTCATCGAGTTAGAAACCTGGGTCCCAGTCCACGTTAATTTGTTTTGAATCAAGTGATACATTTAAGATCACTTGTTCATCTATATAAGGAATTAACCTTTCTTTTTTGCCAAAACCATCATTATGGTTGGCTTTCACAACCAGTACATCATTTGAGCCGGTTTCCATGACGTCGGTAACTTTACCAAAGCTATAGCCTTGACTGTTTACCACATCCATACCGATTAGATCTCGCCAGTAAAACTCGCCTTCTGGCAATTCTGGCAAGACATCACTCGTAACTACAATTTCAGCGCCAGTTCTTAATTGAGCTTCAGTGCGGTCATTAATGTCAGCAAATTTAGCAATCAGACTACTACTGTGTCGACGCCATTCACTTACTGTTACTGTTTGCTTCTTACCACCTAGGGTAATAACCCAAGGGGCATAATCAAAAATTGCCTGAGGATCATCGGTAAAAGAATGAATTTTCAACCAACCTTTAATGCCGTAAACAGCACCAATTTTTCCAAGGGTGACTTCTTTGTTCATTTTTTACTATACTCCTGCAATTTTTACTAAATTAATTAAGCCGCAGATGCGTCTTTAACTAATTTAGCTACACGGTCAGATAATCCTGCGCCTTGACCAACCCAATGGTTGATACGATCAAAGTCTAAACGAAGTTTTTCCGATTGACCTTGTGCAGTTGGGTTGAAGAAACCAACTTTCTCGATGAAACGACCATCGCGAGAGTTACGGCTGTCAGCAACAACCACCTGATAAAATGGACGCTTTTTTGCGCCGCCACGAGCTAAACGAATGGTAACCATACCGTCCTCTATATTTAAGTTATAAAACGAATTTTCCAGACACTTTCTAAACACAAGGGGATAGAAAAGCTCGCAGATTTTACGCTTTTACAGTAAAAAAGCAACCTAAAACGACGATATAAGTAAAAATAAACGATAAAAAGCAAGCTTAACGGGATTTTCTAAGCTAAAATCCGCCACATTAGCGTTGACGGCAAAAATTGTTATCCGCGGCGGCCTTTATTTACTCTATTGTAGAGCACTCAATTTATGACAACTTCTTCTTCTAATAATACCAAAGGTTTATTATTAGCACTAACTACTGCAATTATGTGGGGATTACTGCCATTAGCTCTGACTAGTGTTTTACAATTAATGGATTCATACACTATTACTTGGTATCGCTTTTTCTTTGCCGCCTTAGTTGTCGGCTTGATGTTGTTAACTAAGAAAAAAATCCCCTCCAGTATTTTTCAAAATAAGAATCTACTTAAGCGCATGCTTTTTGCGGCGCTATTTTTATCGTTAAATTATATCCTTTATTTATCTTCTTTGTATTTCGTTCCGCCTGAAACGGCGCAAATGTTAATTCAAATGGCGCCTTTTATGATGCTAATTGGCAGTGTATTTTTCTTAAAAGAGTCATTTTCGCGCGGCCAAAAAGTCGGTTCAATCGTGTTAATTTCTGGATTATTACTGTTTTTTAATCAACAGTTTGGGCAAGCAAATAGTCTTGATAATGATGATTTTATTTATGGTTTTATAATTATGCTGGGTGCATCGATTACCTGGGCAACCTACGCAATACTGCAAAAGCAAATGCTCAACCATTACAGCTCGAATCAAATAATGTGGTGTATTTATTTGTTAAGTTCGTTATTTTTCTTACCAACGGCAACACCTAGCGATGTAGGCTCATTAAATGTTCTGGCATTATTGTTGTTATTTTTTTGTTGTGCTAATACGCTTATTGCCTATGGCGCGTTTGCTGAATCGCTAGAATACTGGCCAGCTTCAAAGGTAAGTGCGGTCTTGGCAATTACGCCATTATTAACAGTGTTATTTGCTAATATTGCGCAAAGTATTTGGCCGGATAACTTTAATGCACAACAGTTAAACAGCTTAGCTTATGTTGGCGCCAGCTTAGTGGTTTTGGGGTCAATGTTGACAGCACTTGGCAATAAAATATTGTCTAGAGATAACATGCGTGCGGTAAAGCGGTTAATGTGGAAATAACTTAGCTAACGGCTTGGATAGATACAAAGTTAGAATTAATACACTACCGTAATTTGAAAAATAGCGCCGCCATCCCATCACTAACACTAACGATGTATGGTCAAGTTCAGACTAGAAGACTAAATAGTGGCATTTATAGCCTATTAACTTACTTTACTTGTTGCGGTTATGTACTCGTTAAATACTCTTTGTTTCTAATGTTGAGTGATATATACCAAATTCACTTTTTATGATTTTACGAGATTCTTCTTTTACCTGCTCGTGATCATCAGTGTTTAATAGCATATGAGCTTCCATATAAATACTATTGTCATCAAGCTGCCATACGTGAATATGTTTTGCAGATTTTATTCCTTCTAATTTCTCTAACGCCACCTGTAGATCTTCTATATTTACTGATTCAGGCGCAGCCTGCATTATTATCATTATGCATTTTTTGAGAAGTGTTATACCATGATAAATTACATAAATTGAAATTCCTATTGTTGCAATAACGTCAAAAATATAAAGCTGAAAATAAATAATCAATAGCCCTGCAATAATAACGACAATTGATGCTAGTGCATCTGAGATGTTATGAATGAATGCGGCCCTTAAATTCATGTTATCTTTTACTCCAGCATTATAGGTAATCATCGCTGTAGCAATATCAACAGTTAAGGCAATACCTGCAACCCAAAAAACGATCCACCCATCTATCGGTGTAGGTGTAAAATACTTCCCTATAGCTTCATATATAAGATAAATCCCAACAATGATTAATAAAGTGCTGTTGATTAAGGCG
>CALJHL010000110.1 GCA_938075435.1 uncultured Thalassotalea sp.
CACTTCTTAAACTCTGTGTGTACGCACATGGCTGATATCGATTACGGTGAATTACGTATTTACCCAGGTAACTATGACAATTACATGTTGGCTGCAACTCAAGCACGAGCAACATTACTTGCCGGTAACGATAAGAAGAAAACCCAAATCGCCGAGTTACAAGACTTCGTGCGTCGTTTCTCTGCTAATGCGTCTAAAGCTAAGCAAGCCAGCTCTCGTGCCAAACAGTTAGACAAAATCAAATTGGATGAAGTTAAAGTTTCAAGCCGAGCGACACCATTTATCCGTTTTGACCAAGAAAAGAAACTATTCCGTAATTCATTAGTCATTGAAAACCTAAATAAGAGCTTTGGCGATAACCATGTCCTAAAAGACATGAACCTTATGGCTGAAGTCGGTGAAAAAATTGCCGTTATTGGTGCCAATGGTATTGGTAAAACTACGTTACTAAGAACATTAATGGGTGAATGTGAATACCGCCCAGAAACCGGTTCGGCAAAATGGTCTGAAAATGCTCAGATTGCTTACTATGCCCAAGATCACACCGATGACTTTGCCCAAGAAATGAATTTGTTTGATTGGATGAGCCAATGGCGTCGCCCTAGTGACGACGAACAAGTGATCCGTGGTTACTTAGGTCGTTTATTATTTTCTGCCGATGATATTTACAAATCAATCAATGTTCTTTCTGGTGGTGAAAAAGGCCGAATGATGTTTGGTAAAATGATGATGCAAACACCAAATATTTTAGTACTCGATGAACCCACCAATCACATGGATATGGAATCTATCGAAGCGCTAAACATGGCCTTAGAAAAATACGAAGGTACCTTAGTGTTTGTCTCTCATGACCGTGAATTTGTATCGACCCTTGCTACCCGTATTATCGAATTAACTGAAGATGGTTATATTGATTTTTCTGGCAGTTATGAAGATTACTTAAAATCGCAAGCGTAACTACCAAATAGCCCTGTTGATTCAGGGCGACAATAATTTGCTGTGTTTTAATTAAATACAGCATTATCCCCTTCCTTGTTATTTCGTCTCTCTATTTCGCTTCTGTATCTCGCTGGCCAGTGATTTCAGCCTATACTAAGATAATTGCAATTTTTGTTGCTTACATAGGTCAGCCATTAACGGTTTAACGCCATATTTAGGTTTTACCTTAGTTTTGCCTTTATTTTGACTTGGTTTTTGTTAAGTTAGTTAATAACATTTCGACAATATGATTTAAAATAATACTAAGCTTAAAAGCCTTTACAGATATTCTAGAAGTCCCATAGAAGAACAATCTTTATTAACAACTAATTTCGATAATATTTAAGAGAATCGAAGAATTTTTTTAACACCTAACCAATTGATATTTAATATATTAAATTTAAATTTTAAAAATAATACAATTTTTTTTAATTTTGCTCTTGTAAGTCAGACCAGTTGGTACCATCCTTATATTGAAGACGATAATTTTAGGAGACTTATATGAAAGTAAATATTTCTGGGCATCACGTTGAAGTTACCAATGCAATTGTTGATGTTATTAATAGTAAATATGCAAAAATCGCCAACCATTTCCCTAGCCTACTGTCACTTGAAGTAATACTAACCGTTGACAAAAACAATCAAAAAATTGAAGTTGTAACAAATTATGAAAATCAAAAAGTCGCTGTTTCAGCAATTGATGATGATTTATACGTAGCCATAGGCAATTCTGTTAAAAAAATGGAAGCAGCCCTACAACATCGTAAAGGGGTACTAAAAGCTAACCTTCATAATAAATATGAAGTGGGTCAATCAGAACTTATTGTCGATGCCTAGTTTTCCTCAGTAATTTAATTGAATTATTTTAGCCAACAAAAAAAGAGCTCTATTTGAGCTCTTTTCGGTTTTAAAGATAACTAAATTTTAAAGTATTAATAAATTAAATTTTAGTCCTGCTCTTCAAAATCATTATCTTCCACAAATTTAATTGTCTTTTTACGCATTACTGGCATATCGCCCATATCAAGGTCTGAAAATATGACTTTTTTCTTGATCTTAGGTTGAGACGGCTTTTTCTTTTTAGTCAATTTTTTGGCTTTGTTATCAGCAGCTTTTGCCTTAGCAGGTTTTTTAGGCTTAATGCCTGAGAATTTAGCCGCTAAGCCTTCAACAGTTGAAAATTCAATATCTTGTTGCAAAAGTGTTTTAATATTTAGGTAACTCTGCCAGTCTTTTGGACCAATAAATGAAATAGCATCACCTTTAGAGCCCGCTCTACCGGTACGACCAATACGGTGAATATATTCTTCTGAATGTTTTGGTAAATCAAAATTAATAACATGGCTAACATTGACCAAATCTAGACCTCTTGAGGCGAGATCTGTAGTTACTAGTATCTTTTCTTGGCCTTTGGTAAAAGCCTCCATGATACGGTTGCGCTCACTTTGTTTTAACTCACCACTTAAAGCAACACTGGCCTTGCCTTTAGCATTTAATTCCGAGGCTAAACGTTCGGTATCGGCACGTGTTGCGGTAAAAATAATAACTTGCTGTGCGGTTTCTGTAGATAAAAAGTGTTCAAGTAATTGTTGTTTGTGGTCTAAGTGATCACACAAATAAAAGCGCTGTTTAATGTCTAAATGTTCACTGGTTATTGAGCCGATAGCAATACGTTTCGGTTTTTTTAATAAGTCTTTCGCAAATTCATTTACTTGTTCGTGATCTAAAGTTGCGGAAAACATTAATGTTTGTCGTTTACGATGATCTGCCGCGTCATTAATTTGTTTTAATTGGGTTGCAAAACCTAAATCGAGCATGCGGTCAGCTTCATCAAGGATGAGCAACTCTAAGCCATTTAAATGAAACAAACCTTTTGATAAATGATCCGACAACCGGCCAGGAGTTGCGACAATAAAATGCGGATCTTTATCGAGAACCTTTACTTGGTCATTAAAGTTTTCACCGCCTAAGATAAGCACAGATTTAAACTGAGTGCCGGCTGAAACGAGCCGTAACTGACTAAACACTTGT
>CALJHL010000111.1 GCA_938075435.1 uncultured Thalassotalea sp.
GGCGATTATAAAATTGCTGATATTGCTGGTGGTGAAGAAGTTATCGCTGCCGGTGGTGAAGTGCAGGTGCTTAATTTTGAAGAAGGTATCTCGACTACTGAAATAATAAATACCATACGTTTAGAAGATTAACAGTATAGAGCTAGCGCTATTATTACATCTGCTAAATTAAGAAATTAAGAAATTAAGAAATTAAGAAATTAAGAAATAAAAAAATAAGAAATTAAAAAAGGCGACTCCCAAGTCGCCTTTTTAGTCGTTGCGAGTAAACTATTTAGACGTTGCTACCATCAATACGGTATTTATCGCATTGATATCTTCAATAGAAATCGTACCGGCTGCTTGTTTTAACAGTAACATATTAATAATGTACTGATATCTGGTTGTTGATAAGTTACGTTTAGCGTTATACAAGTTACGAGTGCTATCGAGTACATCAACAATGGTACGAGTTCCTACTTCAAAACCGGCTTCAGTGGCTTTTAACGCACTTTCAGCTGAAATTACCGATTGCTCAAAGGCTTTGATACCAGAAATGGTTGCTACCACGGTATTAAACGAGTTGCGAGATTGACGAACAATGCCACGATAGTTTGTTTCTAAGTCTTGACTGGCAGCAACATAACTTTCTTGCGCAGCGCGAACTTGTGAACTGACATTACCACCAGAATAAATTGGTACAACTAATTGAATGCCTATTGATTGATCGTCTTCCTCCCAGCCATCTAAATTATCACTAGGGAATGCCGTATTAGAACTGTCAGTTTCACTCTTACCAATACTGGCGTTAAAGCTTAACGTCGGTAAATGTCCGGCGCTGGCAATATCGATGTTTTCTTTAGCAATATCTAAACTGATCTTTTCAGAAATTAACGTTAAATTTTTTGCTTCGGCTAGCTTTTGCCATGCATCAGCGGTAGTCGGGGTTGGCATAAAGGGGCTAAATTTTTCGGTATTTAACACGTTTAAATCGCGAGGGTATACACCGGTGATTTCCCGTAAGGCTTCTTCGCTTTGAAAAACTATATTTTGGGATCTGATCTCTTCGGCAACTGAGTTATCGTATTCAGCTTGTGCTTCATGAACATCAGTAATGGCTGTTAAACCCACTGAGAAACGTTGTTTGGTTTGTTCTAACTGGCGGTCAATGGATTTTTTTTCGGCGACAGCAAATTCAAGATCATCATAAGCAGCAAGAACATTAAAGTAAGCTTCACTGACGCGAGTGATCATCTGCTGCTTAACGAATTGGTAATTTATATCGCTTTGATGAGCAGTTTTCTTCGAGTTTTCTAAATTTAACCAGCTAGTGTGATGATATAGCTGCATATTTAAATCTAGGCTAATACTAGTTTTTTGGCGGTCAAATGTGCGATTATCATCTTCATTTTCGATATCGGTATAAGAACCTATAGCATCAATTTGTGGCAATAATACCGAACGTGCTTGTTCAATGCTTTCTTGTGCGCCGCGAAACGTTGCCGCCGCTTTTAATACCGTTGGATCCTTTTGGAGGGCTAACTGATAGATTTCTTGTAAATCTTGCGCCGCAGCCATTTGACTGGTACATGCTAGTGCTATGCCCACAAACAGTGAATTAAGTTTTGTTGCCATTGTTATTATCCCTGAACATTAGTTTATTTTTTAAAGTCATAGGTGTGTAACTTTATTTGCTGAAAGTGTAACCGTAATTAGTGTTATGCTGAACTATTTTTTATAAATTATTGTCAATAAAGTGTAACATAATTTATTTATAACGCTTTGTTAACTATCAAAACAATGAGTTAAAAATGACGTCCAAAAAATTTCACCAACAATATAGCCGCGATGATTTCACTATTAAAGCACAAGAAACTAAATACCAAGGTTTCTTTCGCATTGAGCAATATCAGCTACGCCACCGGCTATTTAATGGTCATTGGAGCAGTGAATTTTCTCGAGAAATTTTTGAACGTGGTGATGCCGTGGTGGTCATACCCTTTGATCCTGTCAGTAAACAATTGTTATTAATTGAACAGTTTCGCCCTGGAGCTATACGCAGTGGTGAGCAACCTTGGCTGTTAGAATTTATTGCTGGTATGTTTGATGAAGATGAAAGCGCAATAGATGTTGCGATTAGAGAAGCCGAAGAAGAAGCAAAGTTAAAGCTTAACGCTGAGCAACTTCACCATGTTATGGATTTTTTATCCAGTCCAGGAGGCACCAGTGAGAAGTTGTATTTATATGTCGCCCTAGTCGATAGCAGCGAATTCAGTGCAGGCGTAGTCGCCGGGCTAGAAGCAGAGCATGAAGATATTCGCAGCCACATGGTCAGTCTTGGACAAGCGTTGCAGTGGCTCAATGACGGCATTATCAGTAACGCCTCAACTATAATTGGTTTACAATGGTTGGCTCTTAACCATCAAACACTAACGAACAGCTAGGTAATCATATTCTGGTTACTGCTAGATGATATTCAGGTTTTCACTATGGAGTATTAATAATTTGGCGATGACAACGTATAAACCCAGTTTAAAAGGCTTAATCAGTAGTTTCGAAATAAACTATATGCTGTTAACTAGGCTACTTGGAAAAATTGATCAAGTGGACGAGCAGCGTAATTTTTCTATCAATGAAAATTTGAGCTATTTATTGACCATTAAAGAGAAAACTAAATATACCCATGTGGTTGAGTTTAAGCAGTTTGATGATAAAGCAGATAAAGTAAATGACAGTACGAAATCGTTAAAATCATCTTATCATAAGCCTTGTATGTTGATCCGCATTTACCATGATGCTCGTTTAGCCGAAGTTATTGAGAGTCAAAACATCAGGCAAATCAAGCCTAGATACGATTATCCTAATAGTGACATGCATCAACCGGATGAAAAACAGCAAAATCATCACTTTTTAACGCAATGGTTGCAACTTTGTTTAGCTCTCGGGCAAACTGCAGTTAACTTACCTAAAAACTAAATTTTTACAGTATGAACTCATCCTCAAATACTACCTCGGTTATCGCGCAAGTCAGCGACAGCCATTTATTTGCCGACCAAGGTGGATTACATCATGGCGCCAATGTCTATCAAAATTTATCTCGGGTATTTAAAGAGTTAGCATCACTGCCTGGTTTGCAGGCAATATTTTTTACTGGCGATTTAACTCAGGATCACAGTGAACAATCTTATCAATTGTTTGTTGATGCTTTAGCGGCGGCCTTTAATGATAATACCTGGTCTTGCCCTTTATACTGGTTAGCAGGTAATCATGATGACAAAAAGTTATTAACCAAGTTATTGGTTCACCCGCAAATAAGCGCTGAAAAAGTGATTGAATTGCAATATTGGCGCATTCATTTACTTGATTCAACCACCGATACTCCAGCAGGTGCGGTAAGCGAGCAACAACTGCTTGAATTACGTAAAAATATTCCGATAAAAAACTTGGCTGAGGCGAAAAGTGATTTAGTATTTATGCATCACCACCCATTGGACGTTGGTTATTTTATTGATCAACATGGCTTACAAAACCAGCAACAATTTTGGCAGCATGTAAATGTTATTCCTTCCGTAAAAGCGGTATGTTGCGGACATATTCATCGCGGGTTAACAAAAGTGGCAAGTAATTTAAATGCAATACCCTTGTATGCGTGTCCGGCTACTTCAATTCAGTTCGATCCGAATTCTGCCACCGTAGCCGCGTTAAATCAGGGGCCAGGATATCGACTGCTAACCTTATTTGCAGATGGAACAATGCAAACGACAAAGCACTATTTGTCGAAATAACCTTTAAATTGAATAGATAAAATAATGTCAAATCCAAAAAAAATACTAATTATTCATGGCTTTAATAGCTCGCCGCAATCAATGAAGGCGGTCTTGACTAAAACCTTTATTGGCAAAAATTATCCTGCTATTGAAGTTATTTGCCCGCAGCTAATTTCCAATCCGGCGGCGGCCATCGCGCAATTGTGTCAAATAATAGACGCAGAGCCTAACACCGAATGGTACTTAATCGGCTCATCTTTAGGGGGCTTTTATGCCACCTATTTAGCGGAAAAATATAACATCTTAGCGGTATTGATTAACCCTGCGGTAACGCCTTATACATTGTTGCAGGAGTATATAGGTGAGCAAGTTAACCCCCATAGCGGCGAAATTTATCAAGTAACCAAACAACACATGCAACAATTAATTTCCATCGACGCTAAAATAAGCCAACAAAAAATGTTTTTTGTTATGGTACAAACAGGTGATGAAGTGTTAGATTATCAACAGGCTGTTGAGAAATATCAGCATTGCCGCCTTACCGTTCAACAAGGGGGCGATCATAGCTTTATTAATTTTGCCAATATGCTGCCTGAGATTGTGGATTTTTTCCAACTTTAACAATCAACAGTTAATAAATACTAACAATAATGATAACAATTTAGTGGCTAGAAGAGTTCATGACTGATCAATATAATTCCGATTCCATCGAGGTATTAAGTGGCTTAGACCCAGTGCGTCGCCGTCCTGGTATGTATACTGATACCTTACGTCCTAATCATCTCGGTCAAGAAGTTATCGATAACTCTGTCGATGAAGCCTTGGCAGGACATGCACAAAATATTTCGGTAATACTACACGAAGACCAATCTTTGGAAGTCATTGATGATGGCCGTGGTATGCCTACCGATATTCACCCTGAAGAAGGGGTTCCCGGCGTGGAACTGATCTTTTGTCGTCTGCATGCGGGCGGTAAGTTTTCAAATAAAAATTATCAATTTTCCGGTGGTCTACATGGGGTAGGGATCTCGGTAGTAAATGCTTTGTCATTACGGGTTGAGGTTTCGGTTCGACGCGATCAAAAAGTATTTGAAATGGCGTTTGAACACGGTGAAAAGGTAATGGATCTTACCGAAGTAGGGACGGTTGGTAAACGTAACACTGGTACCCGAGTCCGTTTCTGGCCGGATGCCAATTATTTTGATACCGGTAAATTTTCTGTTACTAAAATGAGCCATATTTTAAAGGCAAAAGCGGTATTGTGCCCAGGCCTAAATATAAAATTTCATGACAAAAATACCGATACTAAACAGCAATGGTGTTATGAAAATGGTTTAGAAGATTATTTAAAAGAAGCGGTGAAAGGTTGGGTAAATTTACCCGAAGAACCGTTTCTTGGTAAATTTACCTCGCAGCACGAAGCGGTTGATTGGGCGGTATGTTGGTTACCTGAAGGCGGTGAATGCATCGGCGAAAGTTACGTCAATCTGATCCCAACCATCCAAGGTGGTACCCACGTTAATGGTATGCGCCAAGGTTTACTCGATTCAATGCGTGAATTTTGCGAATTTAGAAACTTAGTGCCACGTGGTTTAAAATTAACCCCTGATGATATTTGGGATAAATGTAGTTATATCCTTTCTGTTAAAATTCAAGATCCACAATTTGCAGGGCAAACCAAAGAACGATTGTCTTCACGACAATGTTCCGCTTTTGTCTCTGGGGTGGTGAAAGATTCGTTTAGTTTATGGTTAAACGAACACACTGAAATTGCCGAAGCGTTGGCAGAGTTTTGTATTTCTAATGCGCAACGACGGATGCGAGCCAGTAAAAAGGTAGTTCGTAAAAAAATCACTCAAGGACCGCCATTACCTGGCAAACTCACCGATTGTGGTTCGCAAGAAACACATCGTACCGAATTATTTTTAGTGGAAGGTGATTCTGCTGGCGGTAGTGCCAAACAAGCACGAGACCGTGAAATTCAGGCGATCATGCCATTGCGTGGTAAAATTCTGAATTCTTGGGAAGTCGATTCTGGACAAATTTTAGCTTCACAAGAAATTCATGATATTTCGGTAGCCTTAGGTATCGATCCCGACAGCGAAGACTTATCAAGCTTACGTTACGGAAAAATATGTATATTGGCCGATGCCGACTCTGATGGTCTGCATATAGCAACCTTACTTTGTGCTTTATTTACTCAGCATTTTTTACCTCTGGTACAAGCTGGGCATGTATTTGTTGCTATGCCACCTCTGTATAGAATTGATATTGGTAAAGAGGTCTTTTATGCGCTTGATGAGCAAGAAAAAGATGGCATTTTAGATCGTATCGAAGCCGAGAAAAAACGCGGTAAAGTTAATGTGCAACGTTTTAAAGGGCTAGGTGAAATGAACCCGTTGCAATTACGAGAAACGACTATGGATCCAAACACACGACGTTTAGTGCAACTGACCGTTGACGATTACGATAATACCATGGAGATGATGGATATGTTGTTGTCGAAAAAACGCGCCGGTGATCGCAAAGAGTGGCTGCAGTTAAAAGGTAATTTAGTCTCTATAGATTAATGTAATTAAATATCGCTAGCGCTAGGTAAACTTATAAACTCCAGACAGAAATTACTTCTCTCTGGAGTTTTTGTATATGGATACACTTACATTCGATAGGCAGGATATCTTTTAGATAATCGTTTTATTAATTACCCCTTAAATGGTAATGAATTTTCGCTAATATTTTTTTTTGCTTTTATACTGTTTATTCAATTAATAAAAAATAGGGGATCACCAATGCCTAAGTACATCATTATCATCAGCACACTTGTTCTATTGTCGGCTTGTTCGGCAACCGGTAGTACTCCCGCAGAGCAAAAATCTTCGATAGCTAAAATGAATAAGCAAGTGTTAGCTGATATTAATAAAGCCACTCCCGGGGCATTAACACGGATAAAATCGGCTCCAGGTTATGCCACGTTTAGTAATGCGCAAGTAAATTTGTTTTTAATTTCTGCCGGAACCGGTTTTGGCGTGGTGCATAATAATTCAACCGGCGCTAAAACCTACATGGATATGTATGAAGGTGGTATTGGTATTGGTCTGGGTGCAAAAGATTTTCGGGTGGTGTTTGTTTTTCATACTACTGACGCTATGGATAGCTTTATTAACGATGGTTGGTCTTTTGGCGCCGAAGCGGATGCTGCCGCTAAGGCAAATGATAAAGGCGGTGAGGTAGGAGCTGGAGTCACTATTGGCGATATTACCGTCTATCAATTAACTGAAAATGGTCTAGCGTTACAAGCAACACTGAAGGGCACAAAATACCTAAAAAATGCTGAATTAAACTAAATAATCGGTAAAAATTTAAATATGGTTTAGCATATATATGTAATATCGTATATATTGTTGTTTTTGAGCCTTGAGCCTTGTATGCAACCACTTATTTTTTTTAAAAGTTTAGCCGATGAAACTCGGCTGGTTATGTTATTGCTAATTAGCGAACAGCAAGAATTGTGTGTTTGTGAATTAACCACGGCATTAGGGTTGTCGCAACCAAAAATTTCCCGCCATCTTGCCTTATTAAAATCCAATGAAATCTTGGTGTCTCGACGCCAAGGGCAATGGGTTTATTATTCATTGGCGCCATCTTTACCTAATTGGTGTCTTGCAAGCTTGCATGGCAGTAGTGTGGATGCCCCAAATTTTTTTAAACAATCTGTCATTCGCTTAACACAGATGGGTGATCGCCCACAAAGACAGCAAGGTTGCTGTAACTAATAAATCGCTAACCTAACTAATTTTAAGGAATTTATTGTGACAATTAAAGTAGGTATTAATGGCTTTGGCCGCATGGGTCGTTTAATTTTTAGAGCCGCCTGGCATTGGCCTGAAATTGAATTTGTACATATTAATGATGTCGCTGGAGATGCTCATACCCTAGCGCATTTAGTTAATTTTGATTCGGTACATGGTCGTTTCTCAGAACAAGCCGCTGCCGAAGGCGACATCATAGTAATTAATGATCAGCAGGTAAGTACTTCGATGAACAAAGACATTGAAACTACCGATTGGTCAAAATGTGACTTGGTAATTGAAGCTTCTGGTAAGTTTAAACAAAAATCAGTATTACAACATTATTTAGCTCAAGGGGTTAAAAAAGTCGTGGTAACCGCCCCCCTTAAACAAGATGGCGTGCTAGATATCGTTATGGGAGTTAATGATCACCTCTACGATGGTGATGTTTACGACATTGTTTCCGCCGCATCATGTACCACCAATTGTTTAGCACCTGTGGTAAAAGTATTACAGCAAAGCATTGGCATAAAGCATGGCAGTATGACCACGATTCATGACATAACCAATACCCAAACTATTCTCGATGCTCCGCATAAGGATTTACGACGTTCACGTGCCTGTGGCTTGAGTTTAATTCCTACTACCACGGGTTCGGCTACGGCAATCACCCACATTTTTCCAGAACTTAAAGGCCGTTTAAATGGTCATGCGGTGCGAGTGCCTCTAGCAAATGCTTCATTAACCGATTGCGTTTTTGAAATGCAACGGCCAACCAGTGAAGAGGAAATTAATGACTTAATGAAGTCTGCTGCTGCCGGTGATTTAAAAGGCATATTGGGTTATGAAGAACGACCGCTGGTATCGGTTGATTATAAAACCGATCCTCGCTCTTGTATCGTTGATGCACCATCAACTATGGTGGTAAATAGCACTCAGGTAAAAATGTATTTATGGTATGACAATGAATGGGGCTATGCCAATCGCAGTGCTGAGTTAGTACTAAAGGTTGCTGGTTCAATTAAATCGTAATGACAATTGACCATAATTTAAAAAATGATGCTTAAATCACTCGACCACAAATTAAAGCAATACCTTGTCGTTACCGGTAATTATTGGGCGTTTACGTTAACCGATGGCGCCCTGCGCATGCTAGTGGTGTTGTATTTTCATCAGCTTGGTTATAGCAGCTTAAGTATTGCTTTATTATTCGTTTTTTATGAGTTTTTTGGTGTTATTACTAATTTAGTCGGTGGCTGGTTAGGCGCCCGAATTGGTCTAAATCGTACTATGCAAATGGGCTTGGGCTTACAAGTTATTGCGCTGCTAATGTTAACCGTAGAGCCACAAGCCTTAACCATTGCTTGGGTTATGAGTGCTCAGGCGCTGTCTGGAATAGCTAAAGATCTCAATAAAATGAGTGCTAAAAGCTCAGTTAAGCATTTACTTCCCGAGCAGGCGGTTGATAAGTTATATCGCTGGATAGCGTTGTTAACTGGTTCAAAAAACACCTTAAAAGGTGTTGGGTTTTTCTTGGGGGCAGTGTTGCTGTCAACGTTTGGCTTTACCTTGTCGATGTGGATAATGGCCTGCGGATTAGTCATTATTGCCTTGATCAGCCTAATGTATTTAAAGCAAGATTTAGGACGTTCTTCTTTTAAACCTAAATTTTCGGATATATTTTCTAAAAGTCGTAGTATTAACTTACTGTCCTTAGCTCGGTTATTTTTATTTGCCGCACGTGATATTTGGTTTGTTGTGGCTTTGCCGGTGTTTTTGAGTGAGCAATTAGGCTGGCATTCATCGACCGTTGGTGCTTTTATTGCCGGCTGGATAATTTTATACGGGCTAGTGCAAAGTATTGCCCCGAAAATAACAACCACGACGTCAACGACTAGCAGCGGCCATATTAACTCCGCATTTCAATGGGGAGGTAGATTAACCTTGGTTACCTTGGTGTTGGCGGTGGTGATGCATCAACAAGCCGGAAATTTATTGCATAGCGAAATTATTTTAGTGATTGGGTTAATGGTTTTTGGTTTTTGTTTTGCCATTAACTCATCATTACATAGCTTTTTAATTGTTTCGCTTGCAAAATCAGATGGGGTTTCTCTCGATGTCGGTTTTTATTATATGGCCAATGCGATGGGGCGCTTAATTGGCACCCTGTTATCGGGTTATTTATATCAACAATATGGCTTAGTTAGCTGTCTATGGGGATCCGCCCTGATGTTATTTGTCGCAACTCTAACCGTTAAGTTCATCCCTAACACGAGTGCTAAGGCCATTAAATCATAACCTTGTTCTAACAATAATACCCTTGGTATAAATAGGAATAAAAATGCTAACCCAACAGCAGCAGCAAAAAACTCTTTGTCATATTTCTCTTGGCAGTAACAACCTCTCTAAAGCCAGTGTCTTTTATGACGCACTATTGGCTACCTTGGATATTTTCAGAGTGGTTGAGCACGAGCAAGCGATAGCTTATGGCAAAGGTTACCCAACCTTTTGGTTACAAATACCTTTCGATCAACAGCCGGCAAGTATTGCTAATGGCAGCCATATTGGATTTATGGCGACTAGTAAAGAACAGGTCGACAATTTTTATCGAACGGCGATCAAATACGGGGCAAATTGTAATGGTAAACCAGGGCCTCGGCCTGAATATGGAGAGCCTTACTATGGCTGTTTTGTTATTGACCTTGATGGCCACCGAATTGAAGCGAGTTTTTGGGATGTTGAACTTGCCGCTAAAATTTATTGCAAGGACTAACAAATTGGCAATTATCGGGTGCGCGGCCATCATTAAAAATAAAACCAAATAAAATAGCAATTTACTATTCAGTGCAGCTCATTTTTGGGCTAAAGTAGGGCTATATAAATATAATAAGAGCAGACCAGCTATTATGGCAGAGGCAATCGATTTAAATCTTGATGGCGTTGAGCAACTACCGCTCAGGCGTTTCACCGAAGACGCCTATTTAAACTATTCAATGTACGTGATTATGGACCGCGCCTTACCGCATATTGGTGATGGCCTAAAGCCGGTGCAACGACGAATTATTTATGCAATGTCCGAGCTAGGGTTGCATGCCAGTGCAAAATATAAAAAATCAGCCCGTACGGTTGGTGATGTATTAGGTAAGTTTCATCCGCATGGTGACTCTGCCTGTTATGAAGCTATGGTGTTAATGGCGCAACCATTTTCTTATCGCTACCCTTTGGTTGACGGTCAAGGTAACTGGGGTGCTCCCGATGATCCTAAATCGTTTGCCGCAATGCGTTATACCGAAGCAAAATTGTCGAAATTTAGTGAAGTTTTACTCTCCGAATTAGGTCAAGGTACAGTAGACTGGTCACCGAACTTTGATGGCACCATGGTAGAGCCGAAAACCTTGCCGGCTAAATTACCGCATATCCTGTTAAATGGTATTACCGGTATTGCGGTTGGTATGGCTACCGATATTCCTCCCCACAATGTTCGCGAAATTGCCGATGCTTGTGTGCATTTAATTGAACAACCGAAAGCCGAAATAAGTGAGTTATTAGAGTATGTGCAAGGTCCTGATTACCCGACTGATGCCGAGATAATCACCCCGAAAGCAGAAATTACCAAAATTTATGAAAGTGGCCGCGGCAGTATAAAAATGCGCGCTATTTTTGATGTGGTGCAAGGCGATATAGTTATCACCGCTTTACCTCATCAAGCTGCAGGTGGCAAAATTTTAGAGCAAATAGCCGCACAAATGGTCGCTAAAAAGCTGCCAATGGTGGTTGATTTACGCGATGAGTCTGATCATGAAAATCCGACTCGGTTAGTCATAGTGCCTCGTTCAAATCGAGTCGATGTCGAGCAATTGATGCAGCACCTATTTGCCACGACGGATCTTGAAAAAAGTTATCGCGTCAATATTAATATGATCGGCCTCGACAATCGTCCAGCTGTGAAAAACCTAAAAACAATTTTAACTGAATGGCTCGAGTATCGCCGTGAAACTATTCGTCGTCGTTTACAGTTCCGTTTAGACAAGGTCTTAGCACGGCTGCATATTTTAGATGGCTTATTAGTTGCTTATTTAAATATTGATGAAGTTATTGCGATTATCCGCGAATACGATGATCCGAAAGCTGAGTTAATGTCTCGTTTTTCTTTAAGTAAAACCCAAGCCGAAGCCATTCTTGAAATTAAACTTCGCCAGTTAGCCAAACTTGAAGAATTCAAAATCCGTGCTGAGCAAGACGAGTTAGCCAAAGAACGCGATTATTTAGAGCTTACCTTAGGCTCTAAAGCACGAATGAATACCTTAATGAAAAAAGAAATCTTGGCCGCCGCAAAAGATTTCGGTGACGATAGACGTTCTCAACTTGTTGAGCGTAGCGAGTCTAAGGCACTTAATGAAAAAGATTTAATGCCATCGGAGCCAGTAACCGTAGTTGTTTCAGAAAAGGGTTGGGCAAGAGCCGCTAAAGGCCATGATGTTGATAGCGCCGCGTTAAATTATAAATCAGGAGATAATTATTTATGTTCTGCGAAAGGTCGCAGTAATGCGCCAGCGGTATTTATTGATTCTTCGGGACGGGCTTTTGCCACTGATGCCCATAGTTTACCGTCGGCTCGTAGCCAAGGAGAGCCATTAACAGGACGATTTAATTTAGCGGCGGGTGAAACCTTTAATCATGTCATTATGGCCGACGACGAACAAAAATTTTTACTTGCCAGTGATTCGGGTTATGGCTTTATTGGTAGTTTTGCCGATATGGTTAGCCGTAATAAAAATGGTAAAGCGCTATTGAGTGTTCCAACTGCAGCAGAAGTACTAGTGCCGCAAGCCGTCAATGATATTGGCAACGATTTTTGCTTAGCAATTACTACTGAAGGTCGAATGTTAATGTTTCCATTGCAAGATTTGCCACAATTGAGCAAAGGTAAAGGCAATAAGATCATCAATATTCCTTCGGCTCGAGCTAAGGCACGCGAAGAGTATGTAACTATTCTTACCGTAATCGCTGCGGAGCAAGCAATCACCTTGTTTGCCGGTAAACGTAAATTGACGTTAAAACCTGCAGATCTAGAGCATTATCGTGGTGAACGAGGACGTCGAGGTAATAAATTACCCCGTGGTTTACAACGAGTTGAAGCTGTTCAAGTTGGTTCTGAGCAATAAACTCAGTCTAACTTTCATCAATAAAATAGGCTTGAGTAATTATACTCAGGCCTTTTTTAAGCAGAAAGGTTTATTTCGTGTATAATTGCGCTCTTGATTTTATCTTTGGGGTTTGAAGTGTTAGCTGTTTTTCGTATTATATTGGTCACAATTGCATTATTTGTAATTAGTATTATCTCTATCGTTATGTGTATGTTACGACCTAAAAACCGTGATAATGCTCATTATACGGCGTTATCTATGGGTAAACTGGCGGCAATTTTTGGCGTTAAAGTTGAAATCCGTAAACCTCAACAACAAGGTGAACTTTGCCCTGTAGTTTATGTTGCCAATCATCAAAACAGTTATGATATTTTTACCATTAGTGCTTCTTTACCTAGACGCACTGTTACCGTTGGTAAAAAAAGCCTGAGATGGATCCCATTTTTCGGACAAATGTATTGGTTTACTGGCAATGTTCTGATTGATCGAAATAACCGTTCAAAAGCGCATAATACCATTGCCACCACAGCACAAAAAATGCGTGATAATAATATTTCGGTTTGGCTCTTTCCTGAAGGTACCCGCAGCTATGGCCGTGGTTTACTACCGTTTAAAACTGGCGCTTTTCATACAGCTAAGCAAGCCGATGTGCCGATTGTACCAATATGTGTAAGTAACACTCATGATTTGATAAAACTAAATCGCTGGAATAATGGTAAAATGATCATTGAATTTTTACCGCCAGTGCATATCAATCAGCAAGACTCAAATAGTTCTATTCGACATATCGCTAATAATACTCATGAGTTGATGTTAGCCAAAATAACTGAATTAAGTGCAGAAGCTGGCAATGAGTTAGTTTCTCTAGAAACCGAGAAAGCAGGATAAATTAATGACTGAACAAATAACTAGCGATAACCCTGAACTACAACAATGGTTCGATCACACCGATACACTGGTTAATGAGTTACTGGAAGATGGCTCTAATGACGAAGTTATGCATACCATTGAGCATCATTTTGCCTGTAGTAATTTTGAAATATTAGAAGCTGCCGCTATTGCCGCTTTTAAATTAGGGTTCGAGGTTGAAGAGCCTGAAGAAGCGGTATTAGAAAATGGTGCGCGAGTATTTGCCTTTGATATTAGTACTGAACAATACCTAGATGAAGATGTTATTAAAACCGAAACCCAAGCCATGTTCGAACTTGCACAACGCTGTAATGTTGATTACGATGGATGGGGCACCTATTTTGAAGAATAGGCTTTATTTAACACAAAAGTAAAAAATATTTAAACAGAGTTTTTATGCAATGGCTCAGTAATATATTTAGACCTGAGGTCTTAGCCCTATTAATAGACTTGCTATTAAAATGAATATTCTAAGCCTACCGTAAACAGCAAGTCGGTTTGGTCTGCTTGAAAACCATTTTCATCAGGGATCGGATCTTCCGTTCTATCCCAAACGATACTGAGCTCAATATCAAAATCATTGATCAACTCGATTTCAATGCTACTTTCTAAGTGCTGAATAATACTGCCGGATTCTTCTCGAGTAAATTTAACATTATAATCAAACTCAAATTCAATATTATCAGTAATATCGCGTTCATAAGAAGTACCAATCAAAAATAATGGAGAGGTTTCATCGGTGGCTTCGTCTTCTTCAGCTTCGACAAACTTAGTATATTGGCCACTAGGACCGGCAAAAACATCCCAGCGCTGTAGGGGGTCATCCAAAATCACATAACCAGCAGCAACACCAATATCTATTTGATGATCTATATTTTTAAATTCATCGGTGTAATATTCAAAACTTGGCAATCTGAAGAAAATATTATGTTTATAAAACCAGTCAATATAGGCTGTAAGACGATGGTTTTCTTCGGTCTTAATATTATCATTGGTGCTTTGGTCTTCTACTTCGGAAAATACTCCTAAGTAGTCTATTAATACTCTGTGGCTTGAACTTAATCGACGTAAACTTAATTTACCGGTATAGTCAAAACTGGCCGAATTACCTTTTTTAAAGTCTGCGCCTAAACTGATCTCGCCAGACCATAAGCTCTCACCGCTTTTTTCAGACGTGGCAATGGCCAGTAAAGTACTGCGAGGGTAACTTACCTCAGGATTTTCGACAAAGCTGAAGCTGTCTTTATTTACTATCAATTGCCCTTCATGGATTTCATCGTTATCTTGACGAATACTCATGATAGTTCTGGTGCGTATTTGCGCAATGTCTTTCATATCAATAGAAATAACGCCGACTTCATCGCTATCAAATTCTACTTTATGGTCGTACATAGACACTAGATCACCGCCTAACAATTCCCCAGTTTTTAATAATAGCCAATCAAATTTGTCTGAAATTTGAGGGACATTGATTGGCCAAGGCGAACTACTTTTAACAACTTCTGGAGCCGCTAAACTCGGGATCGACACTAGAGTAGCACAACTGAGCATTATGGTTGATAGGGAGGCTATGATGTTATTTTTTAGCATTTATAATTCTTGTATTAGTATTATTTGGGTGAGCGAATATGCTGAAAAAACGTAGTTTATTCTAGATTTATTCTCAGGATATTTACGTTGACGATACTAGTCATAGCAATAACTATAACGTTAAATTGAATAAAAAAAAAGCCAGCATTAAACTGACTTTTTTATGAGCAATAGCAGCATAACGCGCTTTATAGTTCGGTGATGGTCTTTTGTTGTTCCGCTAAGGTTGTCAACATAGATTCAGCATCGTCTAATTTAGCTTGTTCCTTAGCAATTACGGCTGGCGGCGCTTTACTCACAAAATTGTCATTGCTGAGTTTGCCACGGGTGCGTTGAATGTCTTTTTCAAGTTTTTCAATTGCTTTAGCTAACCGGGCAAGCTCGGCGTCAACATCAATTAATCCAGCCATTGGAATTAAAATACTCATATCACCAATAACCGCTGTTGCCGACGCTGGGCCATTGTCAGTAGCGGCCAGTACTTCGATGCTGTCTAATTTAGCCAGAGCACTTAAGAATGGTTTATTATCATTTAAGCGACGCATGTCCTCATCATTCACCCCTTTAAGGAATACCGGTAACGGCTTACTTGGAGCGATGTCCATTTCGCCGCGAATATTACGAATGGCTATAATAAAGTTTTTTAACCACTCTAAGTCGGCAATGGCTTGCTGATCAAGTTGGCTAGGATCAAATTGAGGGAAGCTTTGTACCATGATACTGTCGTCATTCACTACCGTATTGGTTAGCGGTACCACACGTTGCCAAATGGTTTCAGTGATAAATGGCATAATAGGGTGCATTAAGCGCAGTAGCGACTCTAATACCGTTACTAAGGTATGACGAGTACCGCGTTGTTCAGCTTCGTTACCTTTAAATAATACCGGTTTGGTGAGTTCTAGATACCAATCACAGAATTGGTTCCAAGTGAACTCATAAAGCGCTTGCGCGGCTAAATCAAAACGACAGCTGGCAAATGCTTGATGGACGGTTTCTACCGTTTGTTGATATTGACCAATGATCCAGCGATCGGCTAAAGAAAGTTGCATTTCGCCACCATCTTTACCACAATCATGCTCCTCAGTGTTCATCAATACGTAACGACTGGCATTCCATAATTTATTGGTGAAATTACGGTAACCTTCAAGGCGTTTCATATCCCAACTGATATCTCGACCGGTTGACGCCACAGCACATAAAGTAAAGCGCAGGGCATCGGTACCGTGAGCTTCAATGCCGTTCGGGAATTCTTTTTTAGTTAACTTGGTTATTTTGGCTGCCAATTTTGGCTGCATCATATTACCCGTGCGTTTGGCAAGTAAGTCATCTAAAGAAATACCATCGATCATATCGAGAGGATCGACAACGTTACCTTTTGATTTACTCATTTTATCGCCATTTTCATCGCGAATTAGGCCGGTAACGTATACTTTTTTAAAGGGTACTTGGGCTTTACCATTTTCATTTTTATTAAAGTGCATGGTCATCATGATCATCCGTGCAACCCAGAAGAAAATAATATCAAAGCCGGTCACTAACACATCGGTTGGATGAAAGTTTTTCAAATCTTCGGTATCTTCAGGCCAACCTAAGGTTGAAAAGGTCCATAATGCTGATGAGAACCAGGTATCAAGTACGTCATTATCTTGGTTTAGGTTAATCGAGTCATCTAAATTGTGCTTAGCTCGCACTTCTTGTTCGGTTCTGCCAACATAGACTTTACCTGAGTCGTCATACCAAGCTGGAATACGATGTCCCCACCAAAGCTGACGAGAAATACACCAGTCTTGAATGTCACGCATCCAAGAAAAATACATGTTTTCGTATTGTTTAGGGACAAACTCAATTTCGCCATTTTCAACCGCGGCAATAGCTGGTTTTGCTAATTTTTCAACACGTACATACCATTG
>CALJHL010000112.1 GCA_938075435.1 uncultured Thalassotalea sp.
GTAACGGTTGGTGGCGCCACAAATATAGATAATGCTAATGCTGTTGTCGCTGACGACTGGGTTGAAAGAGTCTGGGACTGAGTGAAAATTGTCACTGATAAAGGCTTTGCCAGCACTACCAACTAATGCCAAGAATGCCAAATCATTGGCTTGTTCAATGTTAACCTTGGCAAATACGCCGAATTTTTGTAATTCTTTCATTGACGGAGTTAAAGAGTTTTTGGTTTGAATAAGTAGGCGTCGATTGTCATGATTAATCAATCGAAAGGCAGCAAACATTTTCCCTTTGGCATCACAATGGCCACCGACTAACAAATGTTTATCGGCTAACTGGCCGACATCACAGGTTAATTGCCCTTGTAAATATTTATCTGCCTCTTCACCGGTTACGCTAATGGCCGATAAATTATCGGCATAAATGGCAAAACTTTCGGGTAACTGGTCTTTGTTTGGCAAGCTGCTTTTAATTTCCATTAATACTTATCTTTTTATATCGTTAAACTATACTTATCAATAGGGACTAAATGCTAAAAAATCAAGGCTGATATGGATATTTCTTTACTAGTCAGGGCAAGTATAGTCTTGCTACAATAACATCAAATTTTAAGTATCAAAAATTGGTGTGAAATGTCGTTAGCAAACAATAAAGCAAAATTACGTTGGGCATGTCGTCGTGGCATGCTGGAATTAGATGTGCTGTTTATGCCTTTTGTTGAAGAAGCATGGGATGGCTTATCTTCTGAGCAAAAACAAACGTTTGAACGCTTACTCGAAAGTGATGACCCAGATTTGTTCGCCTGGTTTATGGGACATGAGGAATGCAAGGATGAAGAACTCAACAGCATGGTGCAACTTATACTCAAACGAGTCAAAGTTTAATTTAACCCTGCTGCCGTCTAAAATAGCACAACAAGTTCGGTATTATCTTTTCGGACTTGTATTTAGTGGCAATGTATTTCTTCTCTATGTACTCTTTCCTGAGTTAGCTCTAATCAATAACTTGCTTGGCTCTGTGGCTATTAGTTTACTCATAGTGTTAACTACGCCATTAACAACTAAGCCCTTACCTAAGCATATGCATATGACTAGCGACGGTTTACTTAGCGTTGCACCGGGACAATATTTACAGTTAACCCAAGCTTGTATGATCCTACCGTTTGGTTGTGTTTTAAGTCTAAGAGCAAGTGACATTGTCGGCCAACCGCAGCAACCGCTAAAACGGCCAGGAGCACGGCATTTATTTATTTTTAGAGATAATTTGGATGATCGCGACTATCGACGTTTATGTCGAATTATCCTAAGCTTAAAGCAGGTTTTATGTGATTAACCGCTTTATGCAAGCGATTATATTTAATGGCAAATTAGTTAATTGGTGTTAACAGGGTAGCTTTCGAGTTTGGTAATTGCTCAGGGTAATCCAAAGTAAAATGTAAACCCCGGCTTTCTTTGCGCTCTAAAGCACTAACAATAATTAATTCTGCCACCTGTACTAAGTTTCGTAATTCTAATAAATTATTACTGACTCTAAAATGACGATAATATTCTTGAATTTCAGCTTGTAATAAATTGACTCGACTTAGGGCTCGTTCAAGACGTTTGGTGGTGCGCACGATACCGACATAATCCCACATAAATAACCTTAACTCATGCCAATTATGTTGAATAACGACTTCCTCATCCGAATTTGTCACCCGGCTTTCATCCCAAACCGGTAAGGTTATAATTTTGTGCTGAGCATCTAAGGTTGCGACGATATGCTCAGCCGCAGCCCTAGCAAAAACCACACATTCCAGCAGGGAGTTACTGGCTAACCGATTGGCGCCATGCAAACCGGTATAAGAAACTTCGCCAATGGCGTAAAGGTTATTGATCGCAGTTTGCCCTTGTTTATTGATGACCACACCACCACAAGTATAGTGAGCAGCGGGAACAACTGGCAGCGGCTCTTTGGTCATATCAATACCCAAGGCTAAGGTTTTTTGGTAGATAGTTGGGAAATGTTGCTTAATAAATTCAGCCGGTTTATGGCTAATATCTAAAAACATACAATCTTCGCCGAGGCGTTTCATTTCAAAATCGATGGCCCTGGCTACGACATCACGAGGCGCTAATTCGGCACGTTGATCAAATTCAGGCATAAAGCGACTGCCGTCGGGGCGACGCAATAATGCTCCTTCACCGCGAAGCGCTTCGGTTAATAAATAGGTTCTTGTTTGCGGGTGATATAAACAAGTGGGGTGAAATTGGTTAAACTCCATATTCGCAACCTGACAACCTGCTCGCCAAGCCATCGCAATCCCGTCACCACTGGCAATATCTGGATTTGAAGTATATTGGTAAACCTTACTGGCGCCACCGGTAGCTAATATGGTTTTGCTGGCATAGATGGATTCAACTTTTTCGCTGTTACGATTCCAAATATAGGCGCCAATACATTGTTTATTATCTTCGTCATTGGAGGTGATTAAATCGATGGCGTTAAAGCGTTCAAATACTCTAATTCGAGAATGAGATAATACCCGATCTACTAAGGTTGTTTGTACTGCTCTCCCGGTCGCATCTGCGGCATGTAAAATCCGGCGATGGCTATGACCACCTTCACGTGTTAAGTGGTAGTTATGATGTTCGTCAGGATTCTCTTGATAGCTTTCTTTATCAAAAATAACGCCCTGAGCGATAAGCCATTCTAATGCAGACTTGCCATTTTCGGCGGTAAATTGGACTATGTCTTTATCGCAAATACCATTACCAGCGACTAACGTGTCATTTACATGGGCTGCTATGGAATCGGTTTCATCAAACACTGCGGCAATACCGCCTTGCGCATAAAAAGTTGAGCCTTCATTGATTGGACCCTTACTTAAAATGACGACATCGGCATGACTGGCAAGATTTAACGCTAAGGTCAGGCCGGCTGCGCCACTACCGATAATCAATACGTCGCAGTTGTGTTGTAAAGTCATAAAATTGGTAATTTCAGGTTATGTTTTGCTAATGTTTAAATCTTAACTCATCTTGGTTTGCAAGTCATCTGTGCGACTTAGCATTTTATTCACAATAGTTAATGGCTTAGTATAAGCTACAATAATTAGTAATTACTCGATCTTAACAATTTAATACCGTGTTATATTAGGTATAAATAAATAAATAAATTAATTTAAATTTAAATCGAACTTTTTCAGAACTGCTTAGTCCTAACTATACGTTTGCCATGAGCTGAAAGTAAAAACTGCCCAAAGCAGCTTTACAAAATTAGAGAGTTTAAGCCAACAATGATTGGTTAATAAGGGGTAAAAGCTCAGATGGGCGAACAAAACGTAGATCAATTATTGATCGAACGGGTGCAAAATGGCGATAAAAACGCATTTAACCTGTTAGTTAAAAAGTATCAACAAAAAGTGATGAACTTAGTTTCTCGCTATGTGAAGAATCAGGCCGATGTCGCCGATGTTACGCAAGAAGCTTTTATTAAAGCATATCGAGCACTAGCAAATTTTAGAGGCGAAAGTCAGTTTTATACATGGTTGTATCGGATTGCGGTGAATACCGCGAAAAACCACTTGCTGGCCGGGTCGAGAAAACCACCTGGCAGTGACATTGAAATTGAAGATGCAGAATTTTATGATAGTGGTGAAGCTTTAAGGGAAAATGCGTCACCAGAAAAGTTATTATTAACTGACGAAATTCGGCAGTTAATTTTTAAAACCATAGACCAATTACCGGAAGAGTTGCGTATTGCAATTCACTTGCGAGAATTGGATGGTTTAAGTTATGAAGAAATAGCTAATGTAATGGATTGCCCAGTCGGTACCGTGCGTTCACGAATATTTCGTGCTCGAGATGCGGTTGATAAAAAAATAAAGCCCTTGTTGCAATATTCGTAACAGCGCGAATGGTGAGTATATATATGAGTGAAAATAAGTTTGAAGCAGTATCTTCTTTACTTGATCAGCATGACATCGATGTGGATTTGCTTGATGAAGTTAAAGATGATGACAAACTCAATGACAGCTGGGGACGTTATCACTTGATCGGCGACATCATGCGTGGTGAAAGTGCTGATTTTATTGATTTAGAATTAAACCAAAATATTGCCGTTGCCATTGCTGCTGAGCCAACGTTACTTGCTCCTAAAGCTCGTTTAAACTTTACTCAACAGGTTAAAGCGAAAGTTGTTCATTTAATTAAACCCGCCGGACAATTTGCCATTGCGGCTTCAGCTGCTGGCTTAATGGTGTTGGGTGTACAACAAGCAAATGTTGAAGAACAAATTACTGCAGTACCAGCTCAGGTATGGCAACCATTACCTTTTGGTGGCGTTGCTGACCCGGTAAGTTATAACTTCGCAACGAAAGCACAACCTTCTCAAAAACAAGCAACTATTGAACGTCAAAAACGCCTGCATGCTATTTTGTCGGATCATAATATGCAAATAAAATTAAAATCTAGCAATGCCATTAAGGCCATTGGGGCCACTGAATCAGACGTTCCGGAACAAGAATTTAATAATTAATGAAAGCAAAAATATCCCTGTTATTACTGGCATTCTCAGCAATGCCAGCGTTTTCTCAACAGCAAGTAGAAACTCAGCCCCCGGCTTCAGAGCTTGCGCCACCAAGCCAAGCTGCTGCAGTAAAACTTCCTAGTGCTTTACAATGGGTACAACGGCTATCAAGCTCTTTGAAAGAGCTTAATTTTGATACTTCTTTTGTCGTTGTACGTAACAATAGGGCAGAGCCTTATCGCTGGTTACATGGCGTTGAAGAAAATAACGAACTTGAACTGCTGACGTTGTTAAACGGTCCACGTAAAGAGTCTATTCGTATTGATAATAATGTCAGTTATTTTGAATCAGATAATCCCCCTTATACCGTAAATAGTAGTGCCATCTCAGGGCCGATACCTAGGGCATTTAGTGGCAATGTCGAAAAGTTACAACAGAGTTATGATTTTATTACGGTAGGGAAAAGTCGAATATTAGGCCGTCCAGCACAATTAATCCGTCTTGAGTGTAAAGATAAACAACGATTTGGCTATTGGTTATGGTTAGACATTCAAAGTGGCTTATTATTAAAGGCCGCTGTTATCAGTCGTAATGGTGAGTTATTAGAACAAATTCAATTTACTCATTTATTAATTACCGAACATTCAAACGACCTATTAAAGCAATTAATCACGGTAGAATTACCTTCTCCCGCCGCCAGTATAGCAAAGCCCATTGCATTGCCTTGGCAAGTGAATTGGTTGCCTAGTGGCTTTGAATTAGTCAATAGTAATCGTGGCTTGTTGAGCACCATAAATGAGCAAGTTGAATCATTAATGTATAATGACGGTTTAGTTGATGTGTCCATTTATGTTAGCCGCTCAGACGAAGCCGCACGACAAGCAAGTATCAATCAAACGGGTGCTACTGTGTTATTATCGCAATTACGCGAAGGTTATGAAATAAATGTAGTAGGCAAAATACCCGCCAATACCGCCTTGCAAATTGCTGAGTCGGTTAGTTTTAACTAAGCCTACGATATTGAACCGCAAATGTTGACAAAAGTAACTCTAAAATGATTGAAGAAACCGCCAAAGTAATTGCCATTAATGGCCGGCAAGTAATTGTGCAAAGCACCATAAAATCTACCTGCCATAGCTGCCATCAACAAGATGACTGTGGCAGTGGCCAAATTGCTAAAGCCATTCCTCACAAAAGTCTGACCACTGAATTCACCACTAATATTAATATAAAGGTTGGTGATGAAGTGGTACTTGGTTTGCCTGAAGATATAATGCTAAGCAGTGCCTTTGAAGTCTATATGTTGCCGCTATTGGGGTTAATCAGTTTTGCAGCAGTGGGGCAATTTACTCTGGTAGAACAATGGCAGCTACATGAATTATTTGCATTTTTATTTGCCCTTTGCGGTGCCTTTTGCGGTTTTTATATCGCTCGCTATCGGCAAAAAAATTCAAAAGTCATCAACAATTTACAGCCAAAATTGTTAAGAAAATGTGCGAATACAATTGCTGTTACAAAGATCTAGCGATAAATACCTATAATTATTCACTTTGTGGCAAGTAAAGATAGCGACTGCGGCCTAAATTCGGTAAAATCTCTCATTATTTTACTATTTATTATTTAATTAAAAGCTCCTGCTATGAAGCATATACGTAATTTTTCTATTATTGCCCACATCGATCACGGTAAATCAACGTTATCAGATCGCCTTATTCAACACTGTGGTGGTTTACAAGCCCGTGAAATGGAAGCCCAAGTTCTAGACTCAATGGATATTGAGCGTGAACGTGGTATCACCATCAAGGCCCAAAGTGTAACGTTGGACTACAAAGCAAAAGACGGTGAGACTTATCAATTAAACTTTATCGACACGCCTGGCCATGTTGATTTCTCCTATGAAGTATCTCGTTCATTAGCGGCATGTGAAGGGGCGTTGTTAGTGGTTGACGCTGGCCAAGGGGTCGAAGCACAAACATTAGCGAACTGTTATACCGCCTTAGATATGGATATGGAAGTGGTACCAATTTTAAATAAAATTGATTTACCACAAGCCGATCCTGACCGCGTGAGTGAAGAAATTGAAGACATTATTGGCATTGATGCGACCGATGCAGTGCAATGTTCTGCAAAAACAGGTATTGGTATTGAAGACGTTTTAGAAAGCATCGTTGCCAATATTCCGCCACCAGTAGGTAATAAAGGCGATAATTTACAAGCGCTTATTATTGATTCGTGGTTTGATAATTATCAAGGTGTTGTCTCATTAGTGCGCATTGTTCATGGTGAAGTGCGCAAAGGTGATAAAATGACGGTGATGTCGACAGGGCAAAGCCATCAAATTGATAAGGTCGGTATATTTACACCAAAACAAACTGATACTGGCGTGTTAAGAACCGGTGAAGTTGGTTTTATTATTGCCGGTATCAAAGAGATTCATGGCGCCCCAGTAGGTGATACGTTAACGCTTACTCGTAATCCTGCTACCGATGTTTTACCCGGCTTCCAAAAAGTTAAACCGCAGGTCTATGCCGGTATTTTCCCAATTAGTTCAGACGATTTCGAAAATTTTCGTGATGCCCTAAATAAATTAAGTTTGAACGATGCCTCACTTTTCTTTGAACCAGAAAGTTCCGGTGCATTAGGTTTTGGTTTCCGTTGTGGCTTCTTAGGCATGCTGCATATGGAAATTGTGCAAGAGCGTTTAGCTCGTGAATACGACTTGGATTTAATCACTACAGCGCCAACCGTAAACTACGAAGTACTGTGTAACGATGGCACCGTGGTAAGCATTGATAACCCATCTGATTTACCGCCGGTAAATAATATTGAAGAAATCAGAGAGCCAATTGTTGAAGCGCATATCTTAGTGCCACAAGAGCATTTAGGTAATGTAATTACCTTGTGTATAGAGAAACGTGGCATGCAAAAGAGCCTTGTTTATCATGGAAAACAAGTTGCAGTCACTTATGAGCTACCGATGGCTGAAGTCGTAATGGACTTTTTTGATAAATTAAAATCAACCAGTCGCGGCTACGCCTCGCTTGATTATAGCTTTGTTCGTTTTGAAGCCTCGGATATGGTTCGTTGTGATATTTTAATCAACGGCGATAGAGTTGACGCGCTAGCAATGATAACCCATAGAGCTAACTCAGTATCTCGTGGTCGTATGCTGGTCGAAAAGTTAAAAGAACTTATTCATCGACAAATGTTTGATGTGGCAATTCAAGCGGCAATTGGCAGTAATGTTATTGCCCGTACTACCGTTAAACAGTTACGTAAAAACGTAATTGCCAAGTGTTACGGTGGCGATATTTCTCGTAAGAAGAAATTATTACAGAAACAAAAAGATGGTAAGAAACGCATGAAACAAGTCGGTAATGTTGAAGTACCACAAGAAGCGTTTTTAGCTGTTCTTAAATTAGGTAAATAAAGGGATACCATGGCTGCATATTTTTCACTATTTTTGGTTGTTATTACCATTGTTACCGGCATAATTTGGGCTTTAGATAAGTTTGTTTATGCGCCTAAACGGCAATTAAACTTAGCGGCTACGCAACAGCAATGTTCACAACCGCTAGACCAAAATGCGATTGCTAAAATTACCGAGCCAAATGCGTTAGTTGAAACTTCAGTGCAAGTGTTCCCGGTGATTGCCTTTGTTTTGATTTTACGTTCATTTATTTATGAGCCATTTCAAATACCTTCCGGTTCTATGATGCCGACTTTATTTGATGGAGATTTTATTTTAGTTAATAAATTTAATTACGGTTTACGTGAGCCGGTTGATCGCAATAAATTCTTTGAAGTTGGCTCCCCAGAGCGCGGTGATGTGGTAGTTTTTAAATACCCAAGCAATCCTGATATTGATTTTATTAAGCGCGTTGTCGGCTTACCCGGTGATCGAATTATTTATCGTAATAAGGCTTTATTTATTCAACCTGCGTGTGCCAAAGATGAGAAAAATTGCAGCGAGATGAAGCAAGTGTTAACTAACTTTAAAGCAACAGGCGAGTACCAGCAGCATGGCATGTCACTTACCCGCTACGAAGCTGAAATGTTAAATAAAACTCATGAAATCTTAGTCAATAACAATACTTACCCACAAACGTCGCGCTACTTTAAGCAGCCAGGCCTGCAACCGGGTGAGTGGTTAGTACCAGAAGGTAAGTATTTGGTTATGGGTGATAATCGTGATAACTCTTTAGATGGTCGGTTTTGGGGCTTTGTACCAGAAGAAAATTTAGTTGGAGAGGCGGTTGCAATTTGGATGAGCTTTGACTTTGACCGAGATGAAAATTCTAGTTTACCTAGGTGGGTTCCAACTGGCGTTAGATTTTCACGTATCGGTGGGATTAATTAATTGTCTAAACCTATGCAACTATCACGTCTAGCGAAGAAGCTTGACTACCAATTTAAAAATGAACAATTATTAATCCAGGCATTAACACACCGCAGTGCCAAAGGAAAAAACAATGAACGACTAGAGTTTTTAGGTGATTCCATGTTGGGTTATGTGATTGCTCGAGCGTTATTTGAAAAATTTCCCGATGCCAGTGAAGGTGAGCTGACTCGAATGCGTTCATCATTAGTGCGTGGCGTGACATTAGCCGACATCGGCCGAAGTTTTGCTTTGGGCGAACATCTCGTTTTAGGACCTGGTGAGTTAAAAAGTGGTGGCTTTCGCAGAGATTCAATTCTTGAAGATGCCGTTGAAGCGATTATTGGTGCAGTGTTTCTTGATTCTGATATGCCAACCTGTCGTGAATTAATTTTGCATTGGTTTAGTGGCCGAATTGACAAGATCCAACCGGCATTAACTCATAAAGATCCCAAAACTCGTTTGCAAGAATATTTACAAGGTCGGAAATTAGCAATTCCAGTTTATGAAGTCACTAACACTAGCGGCCAATCTCATAATCAAGAATTTACGGTGAGTTGCAGTGTTGCAAACCTGACCGAGATTGTCATCAGTAAGGGCACATCAAGGCGTAAAGCTGAACAAGCTGCCGCCGAGAAAGTTTTGGAGTTACTTAATGTCTAATGCAAACAAACACTGTGGATTAATTGCCATCGTAGGTCGACCTAATGTTGGCAAGTCTACCTTGCTTAATGCTTTACTTGGGCAAAAAGTAAGTATTACCTCACGCAAGCCGCAAACTACTCGACATCGGATATTGGGTATATTAACCGAAGATAATAAACAAGCTATGCTAGTGGATACCCCAGGCTTACATAGTGAAGAAAAACGGGCCATTAATCGCTTGATGAACCGAGCCGCGAGCAGTTCGATTTCTGAAGTCGAACTTGTGCTATTTTTAGTTGAGGGCACCCATTGGACTACAGATGATGAATTGGTTTTAACTAAAATTAAAAACAGTGGTGTACCGGCAGTATTAGTCGTTAATAAAATTGATAATGTCCAAACTAAAGAAGAGTTATTACCACATCTGCAAAAACTTGCGGCTATGCATGATTTTCAGCAAATAGTACCGATTAGTGCCGTTAAAGGCACTAAAGTCGACCATATTCGGCAACTGTGTTTAGATTCATTACCCGAAAGTGACTTTTGGTTTCCTGATGATTATATTACCGATCGCTCTTCTCGATTTATGGCTTCTGAAATTATTCGCGAAAAGCTGATCCGTTTTACTGGTGATGAATTGCCCTATTCGATTACTGTTGAAATTGAACAGTTTAAAACTGACCAAAAAGGCATCATTCATATTAATGCCTTGATCTTGGTGGAGCGTGAAACTCAAAAGCGGATGGTGATTGGCAATAAGGGCGAAAAATTAAAAACTATTGGCCGTGAAGCGCGTCGTGATATGGAAGCTTTATTTGAGCGACAAGTGTTTTTGGAAACTTGGGTAAAAGTTAAATCCGGTTGGGCAGATGACGAGAGAGCACTGCGCAGCTTAGGTTACGGCGATGACTATTCTGGTTAATGGCCGATTAAACGATTGTAGTAGTTATGGCTGGCATTAAAGAAGTTAAATTGCATCGGGCGTTTCTGCTGCATTCACGCCCATATCGAGATAACAGTTTACTGGTTAACTTACTCAGTGAAGAACATGGTCATGTCAGCGCCATTGTTTATGTTGGTAATAGTAAAAAGTCCAACAAAAAGGGCTTGTTACAGCCATTTTCCTGTCTACATATTGAGTTAAAAGGTCAAGCTGATTTAAAAACCCTATCGCGAATAGAGCACGCTGAAAAAAGCCTGAAATTAACCAGTAACTTTCTGTTCAGTGGTTTTTATTTGAATGAATTAATGGTGCGCTTACTACCGCAGAATATTTCTTGTAACGAACTCTTTAGCCTTTATCAAAATAGTTTGTTTGCCCTTGACCAACAACAATATATCGAACCG
>CALJHL010000113.1 GCA_938075435.1 uncultured Thalassotalea sp.
TAGTAAAGGTGTTTATGGTCAGCAGTAATCCGGATCTTAGTGAAAAAGAATTGAAAGACCATTGTAAGAAGCACCTGACTAATTACAAAGTACCAAAATTGTATGAATTTAAAAATGACTTGCCGAAGTCAAATGTCGGCAAAATTTTGCGCCGAGAATTACGTTAATAACGTAATTCTGGTTTTAAATATCGATGCCAATTAGCGCGTTGCCGGTAAGTTAAAACGATTACTACCATTGTAAATAGTCTAAAAACCGAAGCCGATGCTTCGGTTTTTTTATTTTTTTCGAACAATTAACGGTTTTACTATTGACTCTATTTCAGCAACAACAGATGATGCCGACAGTTATGGACTTACTCATACCAATATTTTCTGGAGCCAATGTGCAATTCACTTATATTCAAGATCAACAGAGTTTAGTTAACTACTGCCAATTGGTTAAAAATGCTGACATTTTAGCCGTTGATACTGAATTTGTTCGCACCCGGACCTTATACCCCAACTTGGGGCTGATCCAAACGTACGATGGTTGTAATCTAGCGTTAATCGATCCGGTTGCGGTTGACTCTCTCGAACCATTTTGGCAATTACTTGCCGACCCATCGCTAGCGAAAATACTGCATTCTTGTTCCGAAGATTTAGAAGTGTTTTTACATTCCGGCAATTGTAAGCCACAAAACACTATCGATTCACAAATTATCATGTCTTTTCTTGGTCACGGTTTATCAATGGGCTATGCGGCTATGATAAAGCATTACCTTGATATTGATGTCGATAAAAGTGAATCCAGAACCGATTGGATGAAAAGACCGCTGAGTACTAAACAGCTCGATTATGCGGCTGCCGATGTGCTGTATTTACATCAAATAAGTGCAACCATTATTGACCAGGTTAAAGACGCCGGTTGGTTAGCTGCAACAATTGACGCAAGCCAAGCCTTGATAGAAAAGAAATTTACAGCAATCGATGGCGAACAGTTATACCTAGATAATAAGCAAGCATGGAAACTAGATGCTTGCGAATTGCTACGTTTTAAACACCTGTTAAATTGGCGTTATCAAGAAGCGATTAAACGTAATTTACCATTAAGCTTTGTCGCCAAAGATCACACTTTAATGGTATTAGCGCAGCGCAATCCTGACAATGTCGGAGCAATGGCAAATTACAGCGGCATTGATATTTTAGATGTTCGTCATAAAGGTAAAGCCATGCTTAATGTATTGATTGAAGCAAATAAAGTACCACCCGAATTTTACCCCAATGTTATTATTCGCTTGGATGCTTACCCTAGCTACAAGCAAATATTTAAGAGTTTAAAACAAAAAGTTAGCTCGATAGCAGAAGAGCATGGCCTTGATGTGCAAGTGGTAGCGGGTAAAAAACAACTCAACCAATTCTTGTCTTGGTATTGGCAAATCAATGGTCAAGAACAACATACCGATAAAGTTGAATTGCTAAATGGTTGGCGAGCAACCTTATTCGCAAGCAAACTAACTGAGTTCGCGAAACAAGGGTTTGAATAATAGCCAGCAAAACAGCAAAAGTAACGTTTATTACCAGCAGTTTTGCTATTGTTTGGTGTTAATTGTGATTAATAGTGACATTATCTTTTCGCTAAACATTAGCCATGATATATTTTACTTTCTTTTCGTTAATATGGTGAAGTAGTCAATGTTATGTGCGGTTTATAAAAGCCCTAAAAAAGTAGAAACGTATATTTACGTATTAAAGCGAGACGATTTTTCGGCCGTCCCAGATGCATTAATGACAACGTTTGGCACGCCACAGTTAGTTACCCTCTTAAATCTAAGTAAACGCGACAAATTGGCGTTAACCGATATCAATAAATTAACAGCAGCTTTGTCAGAAAAGGGCTATTATTTGCAAATACCGCCACCTCAAGAAAATTTGCTAACAACACACTACGAAGAAATTTCCAATAAAAGCAATAATTCAAACTAGCCATTACCATTTGTTGCAGACTAAACACCTGGAGTTAAGATGATCAAAAAAATAAACCTAGCCACATTGCTATTTACCAGCTCAGCTATTCTATCTTTAGCAGTTGCTATTCCTGTTGTAGCGCAAACTTCGAAAAATTCAGAGCTCGGTTTTACTCGTTATGTTGACGACTTAAAGAAGCAAGCATTGCAGAAGGGGTTTTCGCAAGGATTAATCGACACTAGCTTTGCCAAGGTTAAATATCATAAAAAAGCGGTAAAAGCAGATCGTAACCAACCTGAAAAAGTAGAAACGCTAGAAACCTATTTACCTAAACGAGTACCTGATTGGAAAGTAGAACGCGCTCAACAAATGATGGCTAAATACCACGATGAACTTAGCCTAGTTGGCAAGCAGTTTGGCGTACAGCCGCGATTTATTGTAGCTCTATGGGGCTTGGAATCAAACTTTGGTAAAATAACCGGTAATTATAATGTGGTATCGGCGTTAACTACATTGGCCTACGATGGTCGACGAGAGAAATTCTTTAAAAGCCAGCTATGGGATGCGTTGACTATTTTACAACAAGGTCATATCAAAAATGAAGATATGAAAGGCTCTTGGGCTGGGGCAATGGGCCACAATCAATTTATGCCAAGCTCTTTTTTAGCTTATGCCGCCGATGGTGATGGTGATGGTAAAAAAGACATTTGGAATAATACGTCCGATGTATTTGCCTCAATTGCTAATTATCTAAAGTCGGTCGGTTGGGATGACGACCTAACTTGGGGGAGGCAGGTTAAGTTACCAGCAGCTTTTGACTACAAACTGGCGATCCCGCAAAACACCGGCGGGCGCAGTAAATGGTTAAAGCATTGGACCCGCACCGAAATGACCTTACAAGATTGGCAGGCCGCTGGAGTAAGAAAATTTAATGGTGGTGACTTACCTAATGTTGACATTAAGGCGGCGTTAGTTTTTCCTGATGGCGAGTCGGGCCGAGCATACCTTGCCTATGACAATTATAAGTCTCTAATGCATTGGAATTTATCGTATTACTTTGTGACCAGTGTTGGCCACTTAGCGGATCGAATTAAATTTTCAGGGCAAAAATAAGCACTCACCCTATTTAAGTTAAAAATGTTAAACTATCACGGTCGTGCACTTTGCGTGCGAGGATGTGATTTTTTGGTTTTTAACCGTCGATAACATGCAAGGTATTTACACATTGGCTACAGATAAATTAACACCGTTTTGGCAACAAAAAACATTAGCGCAAA
The DNA here is from genome assembly GCA_938075435.1 of uncultured Thalassotalea sp. Lineage (GTDB taxonomy): Bacteria > Pseudomonadota > Gammaproteobacteria > Enterobacterales > Alteromonadaceae > Thalassotalea_A. The sequence continues at coordinate 3,224 of CALJHL010000113.1, forward strand.
TGAATGAACGCGAATGGGAGTCATTATGCGATGGTTGTGGTAAATGTTGTTTACATAAATTTATCGAAGATGATGACGAAGAAGAAGTGGACGCCAATATCAGTGATGAAGAATTAGCGTTATTACAGCATGCTCCTACCGACTATATTCGCGAAGGTGAAGAGTTACTTTACACCAATATTGTTTGTCATTTACTCAATGATAAAACCTGTAATTGTACTAAGTACGCTCAGCGCAGTAAATTAGTGCCTGATTGTGTAAAGTTAACTCAAGACAATTTAGATGATATCTTTTTTATGCCGGACAGTTGTTCATATCGACGATTGCACGAAGGCCGTGGTTTACCAAGTTGGCATCCTTTGCTGCACAAAGGTAAAAAAACAGCAATGCATAAAGCCGGTATGTCAGTTCGTGGCAAGGTAGTAAAAGACAATGCCGTTGATACCAATGATTATGAAAACCATTTGGTTACCTGGCCTTTGGCCGATATTGATTAGTAGCCCAAAGGAGTTCAGCAATGCATGCAGTTCAACGTCTTTTCCACTATCGAAGAAGTCTCAGTACTAAAGAATTTAGAGCCAGGGGCTTCAAGGTTAAACGATGTGAAATGTGTCGTATTGCCGAGGCGTACTGCATCTGCGAATTGCGTACCCAAACCCGCAGTAATTGTAGTTTTTTATTGTTAATGTACGATGATGAGGTACTTAAGCCGAGTAATACTGGCCGTCTTATCGCCGATATATTTCCGGATACGCATGCTTTTTTATGGCATCGCACAGAGCCAAACCATGAGTTATTAAATGTAATTAATGACGACCGTTATCAGCCATTTGTGATCTTTCCAGAAGAGTATTCGTATGCTGAGCAAACGGTCTATAACCAAAAACCGAATAACTTAGAAAACCATAAAATTCCATTGTTTATCTTGCTTGATGCCACTTGGCGACAAGCCAAAAGAATGTTTCGTAAAAGCCCCTATTTATCGACTCTACCGATAGTGTCTATTCCATCACCTTTAAATACCGACACCAATAGTAGTGGCCAAACGGTTACCGGTGATGATCAATTAAATCAAAAGTTTGGGGTCAGCGTTAATTTTGATTCTAAATATCAAGTGCGAAAAACCGAAAAGCCTGGGCAATTAGCCACCGCAGAAGTGGCGGCAAAAGTCGTGGCTATGTTTGGCGAGCAGCAAAACGCTAAAATGCTAGATTTATGGTTTGACGTGTTCAGTTACCGTTATCAGCAAAGTATTACCCAAAGCAATAAAGCCAATCCCGCAGCGGTCGCCAATTTTGAAGCGTTTTTAAGCAACCGTCAGCAAGACTGAGCTAATGTAGTTTCACCTTCACCCTTTAAATTGTAACTGTTCGCTTAATTAATGGCTGCAATCTTGTTTTTTCAGCTTTTAGTGGTTGACAAGTAAGGCCGATGTTAGCGACAGTATTGTTCGCTATAGTAATCAATTTGGTAAAATTTATGACCTGGTATAACCGCAGTGTTAACTTAATTCCTTCGTTCGTTATTGGCAGCTTTTTAAGCGCCGCAAGTATGACAAGCTTTGCAGAAGACGAAATTTTTTTAGCCGAACTCAAACTCGATAATGTTGTGAGTGTTATTAATATTAGTGATCGGGTCGGTTATGACAATCAGCCACATTTCACCCCCGATAATAACGCTATTTTATATACCGCTATGTTTACCGCAGGTGAAGCATTGCAATCGGATAGTATGTTTTATGATATCGCCTCTAAAACAACCCTTAATCTTACTCAGTCAGCTGCCAGTGAATATTCGCCAACGGTAACGCCTGATGGCGAATGGTTTTCGGTTATTTATGTTGGCGATGATGGCCGACAACGCTTGTCTAAATATCCTTTAAAAGGCGGAAAGCCACAATCATTAATCACTAAGCTTGATAGTAAATTTACCGATATTGGCTATCAAATTTGGCTTGATGAGCAAGAACTTTTGTTGTTTGTATTGGCCGAGCCAATGCAGTTACAACGGGTAAATATTAATACCGGTAAAGCTAGCATTATTGACACCAACATAGGCCGAACCTTAAGATCCATACCAAATTCTGACCTTTACAGTTATAACAAAGCGCTAGCCGATAAATGGCAAATGCAGTTTTACGATAAACAAACTAATACAATTCAAAAAAGTGTGACCTTACCTGGCAATGCCATGTATTACGCTTGGCATAGTAATGGTAATTTACTTACCGCGCTTGGTAATAAAGTGATGATTAATGATGTTGCTAGTACGCACAGTCCTTGGCAGCAATGGCATGATTTTTCTAAAGTATGTGCTGATACTATTACCCGCATGGCGATGTCATCGGATCAACGGTATCTAGCATTTGTATGTAATAGCGCGGATAACCAATAAATTAACGGCTTATTCGCTGATCAGCATGCCAGTTTTGTTATATCTTTTGCCATGCGCTACGTAATGTTCAGCTCTATTTATCAACATTTGTTGTTGTTCATTACTTAGTTGTTTAACAATCTTACCAGGCGAGCCTAAAACCAAACAGCCATCAGGAATAATCATATTTTCAGGTACTAGAGTGTTGGCACCAATCAAACAATATTTACCGACTTTAGCGCCATTTAATAACACGGCG
>CALJHL010000114.1 GCA_938075435.1 uncultured Thalassotalea sp.
GGAAAACGCTGCGCCGCGGTAAGTCGGCATCATCATTGAAGAATCGTCATCAATTTCAGTCGTTTGCTTTAATTGGGCATACAATTGCACGCTAGCAGTTGCTGCGCTGTTGTTAATTATGCGGTAATCGACGCTTACATCGTATTTACCTTGTTGTAAGGTAAAGCTTTTAATGTAGGCAATGTCGTCTTTAATAAAGCTTAATTGCACAACCAACTGCGTATCGCCATCCGCTAGTGAAAAGCTATCGGCGCTAACTGAGTAAACAGGACGTCCAGCTGAGTTACCATCTGGCCCTTGGGCGCCAATTAAACCACTTTGTGCGACAAACGTGTAACCCTCAGTAGTAAGGATAGGCATTGGTATGCCGCTGCCTTGTTCTGTTTCAAAAGCAAGTAATTTAGCGGCAACAATATCGCCACCTTGGGTATCTACTGTTAGCTCTAATACGTCAGAGGTAACAGTTATAAACCCACCAGATGTGGTTGTTTGGCTAATAGTATTTGCTACACTATTGCCCGCTGGTATAAATTCATTATCAGCTGTTGCTTGGGTAGGGCTAGTAGATGTTACTTGTTCAGTCACTTGCTGAACTGGAGCTTTATCCATTTGCCATTGGTTGAAAAGTAAATAACTTACAACTAACAATGCAACAAATAGCAAACCGCGTTGTGATTCCATAATCTGTTAATTCTCTTGTTTATGTTTTGGAACAGGATCTTCGCCGCCCGGATGTAACGGATGACATTTGAATATACGTTTAATTGCTAACCAACAGCCTTTTATAGCACCAAAGCGTTCAACTGCTAAAATAGCATAAGACGAACAAGTGGGATTAAAACGACAATTATTTCCTAATAGCGGACTAAGCCAACGTTGGTAGGCATTAATGGGAATTATAATTAACTTTTGTGCCGTTGAATTATTTTTCGCCATATTTTTTCCAATTGTTGATTAATTACCGCGTTATCAAGCTGGTCAATCCCTGACTTTACCATAACAACTAAGTCAACGGCAGGTAGTTTATGCTGATTTATGCGAAAACTTTCTCGAACGAGGCGTTTTACTCTATTTCGTTGCACAGCAAGTTTTACGCGTTTCTTCGCGATAGCCATACCTAGACGGTTAGATGAGTTGATATTGGTTGTAACGAGGATGGTGAAATGGCTAGAGCCATATCTAGTAGGATTGTCAAAAACATGTTTAAAATGACCGGGAGTCAACAAGCGTGACTCCCGATTAAATTCGTAGTTACCCATAGGGTTATCTAACTTGTTAACCAAGTTAAATATTAAGCTGTAAGCTTAGCACGACCTTTTGCGCGACGACGTGCAATTACTGCACGACCGTTTTTAGTTGCCATGCGAGCACGGAATCCGTGGTTACGCTTACGTTTTAAGTTACTTGGTTGGAATGTTCTTTTCATTACGCTAATCCGTATTGTTTGTTTGCTTTGCGAAAACAAACGTTTTCGAGCACAGTGATAAAATTTGAGGGCGAATTCTAAAATTAAAGTGGGGTAAAGTCAATGCCTATTACAAAAAGAAATGCAAAAGATCTTAATTTATTTTAAAAAAGATCTTTTATTGATCCGATCCCCTGTTTTAAGACGATTTTTTTACTATCCACAGTTTTATAACAATAGTGTTTAACCTAGTTTAATAACTTTGTTGGTTAATGTCATTAGCCAGTGGTTTTAACCATTCAATAACATCGATTTATTATAAAAAAAAATACTGTTTTAATGCCATTAAATCAAGGGGTTAATTTTTTATTCGCGGTTTTTTATAATTTTATCAAATTGCTGTATTGCACTTGTGGATAACTAGGGAGATAATGGTTTAAATCTAAAATAATCATTATAAATAAGATCATCCATAGTACCTGCTTTTATTCGCTATATTTTTAGTTGAAAACGTAAACGACTGTTGATTTATTTATCTCATAAGGGAGTTTTGAGTGGAACATACACTCTGGCAGCGTTGTTTATCTGTTCTTGAAGAAGAGTTACCTGCCCAGCAATTTAGTATGTGGATTAGACCGCTACAATGCGTTGTTAATAACAATGTCATGACCTTGTACGCTCCTAACCGTTTTGTCTTAGATTGGGTGCGTGAAAAATACGTTAGCCGAATTACCCAACTTGTTGGCTTACAAGACACCAATAATCCTCCACAAGTTCGATTTGATGTTGGCAGTAAACCTGAAAAACCGGTTACCGCGAATAACAGTAATCCAACCAATGCAACTCCCGCGACCCCTGTAACTAGCAGAGCGGATGCAACTGCAAATATTAATAAACCAGCTAATGTAAGAGATAAATATACCTTTGATAATTTTGTAGAAGGTAAATCAAATCAATTAGCTCGGGCTGCCGCCTCGCAAGTTGCTGATAATCCAGGGCAAGCTTATAATCCGTTATTTATTTATGGTGGTACTGGCTTAGGTAAAACCCATTTATTGCACGCGGTTGGTAATGGTATTTTACGAAATAACCCTAAAGCGAAAATAGCCTATATGCATTCTGAACGTTTTGTTCAGGACATGGTTAGAGCATTACAAAATAATGAAATAGAAAAGTTTAAAACCTATTACCGTGGTGTTGATGCATTATTAATTGATGATATTCAATTCTTTGCTAATAAAGAGCGAACCCAAGAAGAGTTTTTTCATACTTTCAATGCTTTATTAGAGGGTAATCAACAAATTATTCTTACTAGTGATCGTTATCCGAAAGAAATTATCGGGGTAGAAGACCGGTTAAAATCGCGATTTGGCTGGGGCTTAACTTTAGCTATTGAACCACCGGAACTTGAAACAAGAGTTGCTATATTAAAACGCAAAGCCGAAGAGCATAAAATCAATCTCGCTGATGAAGTGGCGTTTTTTATTGCCAAGCGATTACGTTCTAATGTACGTGAGTTAGAAGGCGCGTTAAATAGAGTTATTGCCAATGCTAACTTTACTGGTAGACCAATTACCATCGATTTTGTTCGTGAAGCGTTGCGAGATTTATTAGCATTGCAGGATAAACTTGTTACTATCGATAATATACAACGTACCGTGGCAGAGTATTACAAAATTAAAGTGGCTGATTTATTATCTAAACGTCGCAATAGATCGGTAGCCAGGCCTCGACAAATAGCCATGGCGTTAGCAAAAGAATTAACCAATCACAGTTTACCTGAAATTGGCGATGCATTTGGTGGTAGGGATCACACCACCGTATTACATGCATGTCGTAAAGTTAAAGCTTTACGAGAAGAAACACATGATATAAAAGAAGATTATTCGAATCTCATAAGAACACTATCATCGTAGACAGGGTATAGCAGAATGAAATTTTCATTAACTAGGGACTTACTTTTGAAACCACTTCTATTGGTTTCAGGTGCCGTTGAACGCAAGAGTACGTTACCAATATTGGGTAATGTTTTATTGGATGTAAGTGGGCAGTCACTTACTATGACAGCTACTGATTTAGAGCTTGAAATGATTTCTAGCACGCAAATCAACAACCAAGGTAGCGATGGTAAAATTACTGTGCCGGCTCGTAAATTACTTGATATTTGTAAGAGTTTACCAGATGACGCCGACATCGAATTTGAGCATAGTAATGATACTATCAACATTGCTTGTGGTCGAAGTCGTTATTCTTTAGCTACTCTGCCAGCCAATGATTTTCCAAATATTGAAGAGTGGCAAGGGGACGTAGATTTTACTTTGCAAAAATCGCAACTGCTGCGCTTAATTGAGAGTACTCACTTTTCTATGGCTAACCAGGATGTCCGTTATTATTTAAACGGTATGTCTATTGAAACCGAAAATAATGAAATTCGTTCGGTAGCAACCGATGGTCATCGCTTAGCTATATGTAAAATAGTTAATGATAATTTAGCATTACCCAATCGTCAGGTTATTGTGCCGCGCAAAGGTATTTTAGAAATAATTCGCTTATTAGACCCTAATGATGAAGAAGTGCAATTGTCATTAGGCAGCAATCATTTACGCATCGTTGATAATTCATTTTCATTCACTACTAAATTAGTAGATGGACGCTTTCCTGATTACCGTCGGGTGTTACCACGAAACGGTGATAAAGTATTAGCGACGAATAAAGAACAACTTAGGCAAGTGCTGTCAAGAGCTTCGATTTTATCTAATGAAAAATTTAAAGGTGTACGTTTAAACTTTGCGCCAAGTGAGCTTAAAATAACAGCCAATAATCCTGAGCAAGAGCATGCCGAAGAATATCTCGAAATTGATTTTCCATTCGAGAGTTTAGAGATTGGCTTTAATGTTAGTTATATTCTTGATGTACTTAGTGCCGTAAAAGACGACACCATTAAGTTTACACTTTCTGATGCAAATTCAAGTGTTGTTATTGAAGGGCAGGATTCAGGTGAAGCTTTGTATGTGATTATGCCTATGCGTTTGTAATGTTGAATGAGCATTCAGTCATTAACAACAAGCAATTTTAGAAATTTTAATTACGCCAATATTAAATGTCACCCACAATTAAACTTCATTGTTGGGGACAATGGCAGCGGTAAAAGCAGTTTATTAGAAAGTATTTTCTTTTTAGGGCATGGTAAGTCGTTTCGAACCGCTAAAATTGAAAACCTAATAAACAGCAGTAACGACCACTTTGTGGTTAGTGTAAAAGACGATCAAAATTTTCAGTTAGGTGTTAAACGCGACAATAAAAGTAATTTTGAAATAAAAATTAACGGTGACAGCAAATATCGCCTTTCTGATTTAGCGAAACATTTGGCTGTACAGGTTATAACTCCAGAAACATTTCGCTTGTTTTTTGGTGGCCCTAAAGAACGACGTAGGTTCGTTGATTTAGGATTGTTTCACGTGGAACACAACTTTGTCGATTTGTGGCGAGATTTTAGAAAAGTACTGTTGCAACGTAATGCTTGTTTAAAAAATAAAATTTTGGGCCAGCAATTAGATTATTGGAACACTAGCTTTTGCCAATTGTCTGAACAAATTGCCGAGGTTAGGGCTAAGTACATTACCGAACTTGGTACTGAATTAAAGCAATGGTTATCAATATTATTGCCAGACATTGCAAATAAAATAGAACTGCATTATTCGCAAGGCTGGAATAATAACAAACAGTTAGCGACAGTGTTAAAAGATAACGCTGAAAGAGAAAGAATTTACGGACATAGCATGTTTGGCGCACATAAATTTGATGTTAAATTTATACATCAAAAGCTAAACATAGAGCAAATATTATCGCGGGGCCAGCAAAAATTATTTTTAATGGCGTTAACGATTGCTCAAGCAAACTTGATATTTAGAAGTCAGCAGATAGCACCAATTATATTGATTGATGATATCGGTGCAGAGCTCGATACAAATTCGAGAACAGTAATAACCTCGGCAATTGCGAAATTAAATTGCCAACTATTTATTACTGCAATAGACGAAACTGCGTTGGAACCGATAATTCCAAAGCAAAAAAATTACTCGATGTTTCACGTGAAACATGGGGTAATTACAGAGAAACAACCAATATAAAAAATAGTATCAGAGTAGGTTAAGGTATATTAATTAAACTTTAATCATTGTTGGTATAACAATAGGCAATAAAAATGACAGAAAATAGTTACGATTCGGCTAGTATCAAAGTATTAAAAGGCTTAGATGCAGTACGTAAAAGACCTGGGATGTATATTGGTGATACCGATGATGGTACCGGTTTGCATCATATGGTATTTGAAGTTTTAGATAACTCAATAGATGAAGCCTTAGCGGGTCACTGTAGTGATATTTACGTAACCATTCATGGTGATAATTCTGTATCCGTAAAGGATGATGGTCGTGGTATTCCTACTGATATCCATCCTGAGGAAGGCATATCTGCCGCAGAAGTTATTATGACCGTGCTTCATGCTGGTGGTAAATTTGGTGGTGAAGATTCTGGTTATAAAGTCTCTGGTGGTTTACACGGGGTAGGTATATCAGTAGTAAATGCACTAAGTTCAAAACTTGAACTAACCATTCGCCGGGCGGGTAAAGTGCATGACCAATTGTATGCAAGAGGTGAAGCGGTAGAACCATTAAAGGTTATTGGTGATACGGATAAAACTGGTACCGAAGTTCGTTTTTGGCCAAGTGAAGAAACGTTTAGCGGCATTACTTTTCATTACGATATATTAGCTAAACGTATTCGTGAATTATCATTCTTGAACTCAGGTGTTTCAATTCGTTTAAAGGATGAACGCGATGGTCGTGAAGACCACTTCTTTTATGAAGGTGGTATTCAAGCATTTGTTGAGTATTTAAATACCAATAAAACCCCGGTCAACCAAGAAGTATTCTATTTCGATTTAGTTCGTGAAGACGGTATTGTGGTTGAAGTTGCCATGCAGTGGAATGATGGTTTCCAAGAGAATATTCATTGTTTTACCAATAACATTCCGCAGCGTGACGGTGGTACCCATTTAAGTGGTTTTAGAACGGCATTAACTCGTACTCTAAATACCTATACCACTAAAGAAGGCTTAAATAAAAAGGGCAAAAATGGCGCAGAAACTAACGCTAGTGGCGATGATGCTCGTGAAGGTTTAACCGCAGTTATTTCGGTTAAGGTGCCTGATCCTAAGTTTTCTTCTCAAACTAAAGACAAGTTAGTTTCATCAGAAGTTAAGACTGCTGTAGAGCAAGCGATGGGTGAGAAGTTAGGTGAGTATTTATTAGAAAACCCTAGCATTGCCAGAACCATCATTATGAAAATAATTGATGCTTCAAGAGCGCGTGAAGCTGCCCGTAAAGCTCGTGAGATGACGCGCCGTAAAGGAGCGTTAGACATTGCCGGTTTACCAGGTAAATTAGCCGATTGCCAAGAAAAAGATCCAGCCCTTTCTGAACTATATATTGTAGAAGGGGACTCTGCTGGCGGCTCAGCCAAGCAGGGGCGTAATCGTAAAAACCAAGCTATTTTGCCATTGAAAGGTAAAATATTAAACGTTGAAAAAGCTCGTTTTGACAAGATGATATCTTCACAAGAAGTGGGTACCTTAATTACCGCATTGGGTTGTGGTATCGGCCGTGATGAATATGATCCAGATAAAATGCGTTATCATTCGATAGTAATAATGACCGATGCTGATGTCGATGGCTCACACATTCGTACATTATTACTGACTTTTTTCTATCGTCAAATGCCAGAAATAATTGAACGTGGCTATGTTTATATTGCGCAACCGCCACTATACAAAGTGAAGAAGGGTAAGCAAGAAAGATACTTAAAAGATGATGAGCAAAAAGAAGAATACTTTACTTCTTTGGCGTTAGATAATGCGGCGATTCATGTTAATGAACAAGCGCCTGGATTATCAGGTGTAGCATTACAGAATTTGTTTACACAATACCGCGATACTTGCAAAATTATTCAACGTGTATCTCGTCAAATACCAGAAGGTATTTTAAATGAATTGGTTTACGCACCAATTATGCATCAAGATGATTTTAAAGATCAGGCTAAAGTTGAAAGCTGGACCGAAAATTTTGTTGAACGGTTAGAGGACTCAGGAGACAAAAGTTCTCTTTACTCGGCAACGGTAAACTTTGACACTGAACGTAACATTTATTATCCAAATATTATCGTTCGTTTACACGGTAATGATAATACCGTTAAGTTAAGTTATGAGTTTATTCATTCGTCAGAATTTAAAGCCATTATGGATTTAAATGAAGCAATAAACGGTTTAATTGAAGAAGGCGGTTTTGTTAAACGTGGCGAAAAAGTTAAACCGATTAAGTCGTTTGTAGAAGCTCGTGATTGGTTATTAAAAGAATCTGAGCGTGGTCAGTATATTCAACGTTATAAAGGTTTGGGTGAAATGAATCCTGAACAGTTATGGGAAACCACTATGGATCCTGAATCACGTCGTATGTTAAAAGTGACGATTGAAGACGCTATTGGTGCTGATCAACTATTTACTACGTTAATGGGTGATCATGTTGAACCGCGTCGTAAATTTATTGAAGAAAACGCCTTAAATGTAGCTAACTTGGATATCTAGTTTAAGTTACTTAATAAACAATACGTTATATAAATAATTATGAAGCCCGGGCATCAGTATCCGGGCTTTTTATGTTTTAGACTTTATCAATAACCAGCGCTAGATATAGTAAATACCAAAAAAATAGAGCTTTATAGCCACTATGTATAGATTCTATTATTTTTAGCTAGGCTAATAACTATGCAATGGGTATAATTAGCGCAATTTTTTTTAGCAACAGTAAAACGGTATTCATGAGCACATTTGATATAAAAACATTTCAAGGCTTAATATTCAAACTACAAGAATATTGGGCTCAACAGGGCTGTGTTATTATCCAACCACTTGATTTAGAAGTGGGTGCAGGTACATTTCATCCGATGACATTCTTACGTTCTATTGGTCCTGAACCAATGAGCAGTGCTTATGTGCAACCTTGTCGACGTCCAACCGATGGTCGTTACGGTGAAAACCCTAACCGTTTACAACATTACTATCAATTTCAAGTAGTGCTCAAACCGTCGCCAATTAATATTCAGGAATTGTATTTAAACTCGTTAAAAGAGTTAGGTATAGATCCTCTCGTTCATGATATTCGTTTTGTCGAAGACAACTGGGAATCGCCAACATTAGGTGCTTGGGGTTTAGGTTGGGAAATTTGGCTAAATGGCATGGAAATTTCACAATTTACTTACTTTCAACAAGTCGGTGGTTTGGAATGTGCACCAGTAACGGGTGAAATCACCTATGGTTTAGAGCGCTTGGCGATGTACATTCAAAATGTCGACAGTATTTATGACCTGGTATGGACCGATGGTCCATTAGGTAAAGTATTATATGGCGATGTATTTCATCAGAATGAAGTAGAGCAATCGGCTTATAACTTTGAGCATGCAAATGTTGAGGCGTTATTTACACAATTTGATGTATGCGAAAGTGAGAGTGCCAAGTTAATCGAATTAGGTTTAGCTTTACCTGCTTATGAGCAAGTAATGAAAGCCTCACATGCGTTTAACTTATTAGATGCCCGCCATGCTATCTCTGTTACTGAACGCCAACGTTATATATTACGAGTTCGTACCTTAGCAAAAGCCTGTGCCCAAGCTTATTATGACAAGCGTCAAGCATTAGGCTTTCCTATGTGTAAAACCAACAAAGTAGAGGACAAATAGATGAGCACCAATACTCTACTTATAGAAATAGGTACTGAAGAGTTACCACCAAAAGCATTAACCAAGTTAGCAACGGCATTTTATCATTCGATTTGTGAACAGTTAAATGCAGCCTCATTAAGCTATAGTGAAGCAAAATGGTTTGCCTCACCACGCCGCTTGGCGGTTATGGTAACGGCTTTAGAACAACAACAAGCAGACAAATCTGTTGAAAAGCGTGGTCCTGCTGTAAATGTCGCTTTTGATGCCGATGGTAATGCAACCAAAGCTGCTCAAGGGTGGGCGCGCTCAAATGGCATCACCGTTGAACAAGCCGATCGATTAACAACTGACAAAGGTGAATGGCTATTACATAAAGCCATAAAGCCTGGCCAAGCAGTTGCCGATTTAGTGCCGGCAATGGTAAGAATTGCTTTAACTAAGTTACCCATTCCAAAACCAATGCGTTGGGGCGACAGCCGCATTCAGTTTATTCGTCCTGTTCATACAATTACCATGATGTTTGGTGCAGACGTTATAGCTGGTGAGATATTAGGCGTACAGTCTAATAACTTACTAAAAGGCCATCGTTTCCATCACCAAGGTGATGTGGTGCTAGATCATGCCGATAACTACGCTGAAGTATTAAAGCAAGCGTATGTAATTGCCGATTTTGCCAGCCGTCGTCAAACGATAGTCGATGACGTAAACGCTGCAGCCCAAGCCATGAATGCCACCGCTTTATTAGATGATGAATTGCTTGATGAAGTTGCCGGAATTAACGAATGGCCGTCAGTGCTTGTCGGTAGTTTCGATCAGGGCTTTTTACATGTCCCGGCTGAACCACTTATTTACTCGATGAAAGACCATCAAAAATATTTCCCTGCGGTAGACCGTAATGGTCAGTTATTGGCTAAATTTATCTTCGTTACCAACATTGAGTCGAAAGACCCACAACAAATTATTCATGGTAATGAAAAGGTCATTAGACCGCGCTTAGCTGATGCTGAATTCTTCTTTAAAACAGATAAAAAACAAACACTTAAAAGCAGATTGGTAAGTTTAGATAACGTACTTTTCCAAAAGCAGCTAGGCACATTAAAAGCTAAATCAGAACGTATAGCCGATTTAAGCAAGCATGTTGCCGAGACGTTAGGCGCCGATGCCAATAACGCCTATCGCGCAGGCTTATTAAGTAAAACTGATTTAATGACCGACATGGTTTTAGAATTCCCACAAGTGCAGGGCACCATGGGCAAATATTATGCTGAAAACGATGGTGAAGTTAGTGCGGTTGCCCAAGCGTTAGAAGATCAATATCGTCCACGCTTCTCTGGAGATACTTTACCAGAAGGTGTGATCGGCTCTAGCGTCGCGATTGCTGATAAAGTTGATACCTTAGTGGGTATATTCGGAATTAATCAAGCACCAAAGGGTGACAAAGACCCATTTGCTTTACGTCGTGCTGCCATTGGTTTGATCCGGATAATTATTGAAAAGCAACTTAACTTGGATATTACCGATTTGTTAGCAGTGAGCATTGCTTCTTATGGAACTAAGCTAATCAACAACAATACTGCTGAAGATGTCATTGATTTTATCATGGGTCGTTTCCGTGCTTATTATCAAGAGCAGGGCATTAGTGTTGATGTTATTCAAGCGGTGCTTGCCAATAAACCGACAGCGCCACTAGATTTTGACCAACGTGTTAAAGCCGTAACTCACTTTCGCAGTTTAGATGAAGCGCAAGCTCTTGCCGCCGCTAACAAACGCGTTGGTAATATTTTAGCCAAGTTTGACGGTGAATTATTTAATGAGTTTAACCTTGAACTTGCATCTGAACCTGCAGAGCTTGCCTTAGCTCAGGCTTACAGCGCTTTAAACAGTGAATTAACGCCTTTATTTGCTAATAAAGACTACCAACAAGCACTTACTAAATTGGCAAGCTTACGAGCGCCTGTAGACGAGTTCTTCGATAATGTGATGGTAATGGCTGACGATGAAGCGGTTAAGACGAATCGCTTAACGTTACTAAGCCAGCTTCGCGCTAGCTTCTTCAATGTCGCTGATATCTCTTTATTGCAGTAACTAAAATAACTAGGGTCAGAGTCACGTTAAATTTACCGTGGCTCTTATCCTTTGTTTATTTATTGTTTTAATTCTACTCATTTGTACAGCTCCCTGTATTTTTCGCTTTAATTCTCCGAATCCACATCCGTGTTCTTTTCGCACTCATCCATGATTGCAAGTCACTTTTCTAAAGACAGTAAAGTAACCAAAAGGTCTTCTTGCCCACTAACTTCTTATTCCATCAATCGGGTTTACTCAATTCAACGACAAAACATGGATGTTTTAACGAATTTACCTTACATGTCGAGACGTTGCATGCAAACGGCTCGATGCTGTTAAGTTAAAAATCAAACAAGGTTTTAAAAGTTGGTGGGAAGTTTGATTTTTTGGTTACTTTGTTATCAAGAAAAAAGTAACTTGCTTTCATCCATGAAAGGGAAAAGAACACGGATGTTTATTCCGACAATAAAGAAATTTATAAGGGATGTTCATTCGTAGAATTAAAACAAGTAAGGGATATAGCCAGAAAGGGCGAAGGCCACAGGAAATTTAACGAAACTTTGGATATTTTTTGAAAAAAATTATTCGCTGAAAATATAACAGTTAAAATTTAACGCTTAGCGTTTATTGCTTCTTTATTAAATATTGATAAGGCGAGCTAATCACTTGTTTGGCAACAAGTTCATGTTCCATAAACTCACAAAAACTGGGAATATCTCGGGTAGTAGAGTGGTCATCGGCAATAACTAATAAGGTTTCACCCGCCGAAATTTTACGAATATTCATCCTTACCATCATAACTGGCTCTGGACAACGCAGGCCTATTGCGTCTAGGGTATGGGTAGCTGTGCTGAATAATTTATCGGTCATTTGGTTTTATCTTTAATCGGATGAATATTAACTAGGTTATCGATTTAACAACTTAGAACAGTTATTTTAAATTTTTCTTATACCATTAAACAAGTAAATATTTATCTAAAGGGTAATTTTGTGATTTCTGTACGGCTAGTAATTATATTATCAATGCTTTTAATGACCAGCCAAGTGAACTCGGCTGAACAATATAGCCAGGCGCGTAGCGACTTTTTAGCTGCAGAAACTAGCGATTGGGATATTAACGGTAATGCCTATCAAAGCAAACTAAAATCTTTAGCTAATTATCCATTACAACCTTATTTTCAACAGCAGCAATTGCTTAAAAACATTTCCCTTAAAAATGAAGCGCAAATCGTCGCTTTTATTACCGAGTATAGCGACACACCGGTAGCCGCAAAAGTGCGTATCGCATGGCTTAACTACCTTACTAAAAAACACCTTAAAAGCCGTTTTATTGAGTATTTTAAGGCGCCAATGAATAGCCGGTTAACCTGTACGTATTATGATTACTTACTTGATTCTGGGGCTGAACAGCAAGCCATTTTAACGCAAGTAACTCGGTTGTGGTTGGTTGGCAAATCTCAACCAGATGAATGTAATCGATTATTTAAAGTGTGGACTGAAAACGGTTATATCAGCAATGAATTGCTGTGGCAAAGGATCATGTTGGCGCAAGCGAAAAGGCAATACTTGTTAGTAAAATACCTAGGTAAGCAATTGCCTAGTGAAGAACAGTATTTATTTACCCTGTGGACGAATATTAAACGCAACCCTAAGTTGGTTGCGCGTCTAGATAAGTTCAAACGCTTAACTAAACAAGAAACACAGGTGATAATTGATGGTATTAAAAGGTTATCTCGTCGCGATGATTTATTGGCGTTAGATGTTTATAAAGCCGCCGATGCACAGGGTCGGTTTTCTCCCTTACAAAAAGAGTTAGTGATTAAACCGTTAATCACGGCATTATCACGATCTGACGACCCTCTGGCACGGCAATGGTACGAAAGTATTGATGCAGAGCTTATTAACCAAGGTATTTTGCAATGGCGTCTGGCCAAGGATTTAAAAAAAGCCGATCACCAGGGCGTTCTTAAAAACTTATCGGTGTTAACCGAGGCGATGAAAAACGAGCGGCAATGGCTCTATTGGCAAGCTAGGTCGTTAGAGTTAACTGGTGCTATAAAACAAGCTCAGCAAATATATACGAGCTTGGCAAAACAACGTAGTTATTATGGCTTTCTAGCGGCAGCTAGAATAGGGGCTACGGCTGTTATGAATCACCAAGCTCTGCAAGTAACGAATAAAGAAAAACAAGACATTATAAAACACCCGGCAGGCCAACGTGCCCTTGAATTATATAAAATGAAACGTTTTACATTGGCACGCCGCGAGTGGCACCATTGGATGGCAAACTTAACCGATCCACAACAGTTAGTCGCTGCGCAGTTGGCTCATCAACAAGGTTGGTATGACCGCGGTATTTATTCATTGTCACAAGTCGGTGCCTTGAATGATATTGATATTCGCTTTCCAATGCCGTTTGATGATGTGTTTACCCAGTTTTCTCAACAATACAATATAAATCCGGCTTGGGCTTATGCCATTGCCCGAAAAGAAAGTATATTTATGTCGGATGCGAGCTCTTCGGCAGGGGCTTTGGGCTTAATGCAAGTGATCCCAGCAACCGCGACTTACATTAATGGCAATAAAATTCACCCTGGGCAGTTATTGCAAGTAGATACCAATGTAAAATTAGGGATAAATTACCTGAGTTACCTGTTGAAAAAATTCGATAACAATATTGTTTTAGCAACGGCAGCTTACAATGCCGGTCCTAATAAAGTGAAACGTTGGTTAAAAACCCAACCTATGCTTACCGCAGATGCTTGGATAGAAACAATCCCTTATAAAGAAACTCGCAACTATGTAAAAAGTGTCTTAGCTTATACCGAAATTTATCAGCAAAAACAGGGGCTAAATAAATCACCCTTTACCGACTTGTTAGTGATGAACATTGAATAGTAACCAGACCATTAAGTTTTAATCATTACGACACCTAAAGTTTGATCTAGTTTTAGATACCCAGTATTGGCTGTGCTATTATTTACAGCAAATCATCTTAGAGTCATATTTATATGTCAGACCTAGCTATACACTATCCAGCCCATATTGCCGAATTACAGCAGCGGACACGTACCATTTTGGCTCGTGAAAATCTTAGCGCCCTAGTTATCCATTCTGGTTCAACAGGCAAAATATTTCTCGATGATATGTATTATCCATTTAAAACCAACCCCCACTTTAAGGCTTGGTTGCCATTGGTAGAAAACCCTAACTGTTGGCTGATTGTTAACGGTAAAGACAAACCCGTTTTAGTTTATTATCAGCCATTAGACTTTTGGCATAAAGTGAGCAAACTGGGGGACGACTACTGGACTGACTTTTTTGACATAAAAATAATCAGTAATGTCGAGCAAGTATCTAATATCCTCCCAGCATCGAAAGACAATATCGCCTACATAGGCGCTCATGACGATATTGCTAGTCAGCAAGGCTTTAGCTCAGTTAATCCAAGTACGGTGTTAAATTATTTTCATTATCATCGCGCCTATAAAACGGATTATGAATTTGTGTGTTTACGCCAAGCTAATGATTTAGCCGTTAAAGGTCATCAAGCGGCTAAAAATGCATTTTATAATCAAGCCACAGAATTTGAAATTCAATTAGCCTATTTAAAAGCTGCCGGTCAAACCGAAAATCAAGTTCCTTATGGCAATATTATAGCTTTAAATGAAAATGCGGCAATATTACATTACACCGTATTAGAGAAATGCAAACCACAACAACACCATTCCTTTTTAATTGACGCCGGCGCTAGCTTTAATGGCTATGCCGCCGATATCACCCGCACTTATTCATTTTTACAAGACGAGTTTGCCGAATTAATTACAGCCGTTAACGACATGCAGCTTTGCTTAGTTAAGGGGCTAAAACCGGGCAGTAGTTATGTAGAATTGCATATTCGTAACCATTTTAAGCTCGCGGAAATTCTGCAACGTTTTAACTTTGTTAACCTTGAAGCTGACGCCATTGTGAGTAAAGGCATAACCGCTTATTTCTTTCCGCATGGTATGGGTCATCATCTTGGTTTACAGGTGCATGACATGGGTGGTTTTATGGCAGACGAGCAGGGTACTCATGTCGCTGCTCCAGCAGAACATCCGTATTTACGCACAACTCGCGGAATTGAAAGTAAGCAAGTGTTCACTATAGAGCCAGGTCTTTATTTTATCGATCAATTCTTGTCTGATCTTGCTAAGTCAGAACATGCTAGTTATATCAATTGGTCAAAAGTTGACAGTTTCCGTAAGTTTGGTGGTATTCGAATTGAGGACAATATTATTGTTCATGACCATAGCATCGAAAATATGACCCGAGATTTACAGCTCGCTTAACTAATGCTTAATAATGTTAGTCCTTATTTAATTCCTGCTGGCGAATTAGAAGATGAAACCGTGGTTAACCGCAGTCGTTTTATCTGCGCAATTAAACATTGTCCAGATCAGCTCGCGGTTAAACAGTTTATTGAGCAGGTAAAGCAACAATATCCTGACGCATCCCATCATTGCTACGCCTTTGTTTGGGCGCGACCGGAAGATAGCCAAGCGTATGGCTTTAGTGATGATGGAGAGCCTAGTGGTACCGCTGGCCGACCTATGCTAGCGGTGTTACAAGGTAATCTTATTGGCGAGATTTGTGCGATTGTAATTCGCTACTTTGGTGGTGTTAAATTGGGTACCGGTGGTTTGCAACGAGCTTATGGCAATAGTGTACGACAGGCGTTATTGAAATTACCGACACAGCTGAAAACCCCCATCGAACAATTACAACTAACTTGTGATTACCAGCAGGTGAAAGACATTGAACACTGCTTAAGCCAATTTGATGGTGAAATTATTGCTCAACAATTTTCCACCCAAGTGCAATTGATTGTGCAATTACCTATCTCTAATATCAGCAAATTTTGTCAACGTATCATTGAAATTACCGCCGGCCGAGTTTCGCCGCGCCGACTTAATGACTAAAACCCCCACCCTAAGTGTGATTTACGGTTATAAATTAAGCTTTAATGCGATTGCGGTTATATTCTAATATATCTTGGTTTCGAATCAGGTTATGCTATAACTAATTTATTGCTCTACAACAATAACTAAAATAAACAATGCAGTACCGTAATATTATTCGTATTTTAGGTTTGCTGGTTGGCATTCTCAGTGTCACCATGCTTCCACCCGCACTTGTCTCTTATATTTATGGGGATGGTGCTGGTGTCGCATTTTTAAGTGCATTTGTTCTTTACCTGTTCTCGGGTTTTGTCGCTTGGTATCCAAACCGTAGTCAAAAAGATGATTTGCGCGCCCGCGAAGGGTTCCTCATTGTCGTACTGTTTTGGACGGTGTTAGCAAGCTTTTCGGCCATTCCTTTTATGTTAACCGAAACTCCAAATTTGTCGCTTACCGACGCATTTTTTGAATCTTTTTCGGGCTTAACCACAACTGGTGCGACGATACTGACAAAGATTGATGGCTTGCCACACGCGGTCTTATTTTATCGGCAACAACTGCAGTGGATAGGTGGTATGGGTATTATCGTACTCGCCGTTGCTGTGCTACCTATGTTAGGTGTCGGTGGCATGCAATTGTATCGCGCTGAAACACCAGGTCCTGTTAAAGACTCAAAAATGACGCCTCGCATAGCAGATACCGCCAAACACCTTTGGTATATCTATTTATTTCTCACGGTGTGTTGTGCTACCGCTTATTGGGCGGCGGGTATGTCGGTATTTGATGCTATTTCGCATTCCTTTTCTACTATTGCCATCGGCGGTTTTTCAACGCATGACGCCTCTATGGGCTACTTTAACAGCCCCATTATAAATTTAATTTGTGTGACGTTTTTAATTATTGCCGGTGTTAACTTTGCGTTGCATTTTGCCGCCTTTAGGTCGAGAAACGTGCGTACTTATATTTTCGATCCAGAATTTAAAACCTTTATTACCATTCAAGCGGTGTTAACACTTATATGTTTCTTTGGTTTAATTGGTTATGGCTATGAAAGTAACTTTGAAATCGCTTTTGATGATGCTTTATTTCAAGCCGTGTCGATAAGTACTACCGCAGGTTTTGCCACCACCGATTTTTCTCAGTGGCCGGCGATGTTACCTTTGCTGTTGATTTTTGCCAGTTTTGTCGGCGGTTGTGCGGGCAGTACCGGTGGCGGCATGAAAGTAATGCGGGTGGTACTCTTGTATTTGCAAGGTATCCGCGAATTGAGTCGCTTAATTCATCCGAAAGCCATTATTAGTATTAAACTCGGTCGCAAACCATTACCCGATAAAGTTGTAGATGCTATTTGGGGCTTTTTTTCTGCTTATGCGGCGATATTTATTATTTGTATGGTGCTCTTAATGGCCAGTGGCATAGATAATATTACCGCATTTACAGCCGTTGCGGCTTGTTTAAATAACTTGGGCCCTGGTTTAGGCGAAGTCGCCGCTAATTACGCCGCAGTTAATGATTTTAGTAAATGGGTGTTGGTGGCGGCTATGCTGTTTGGTCGTCTGGAAATATTCACGTTGTTGGTGTTATTTATGCCATCGTTTTGGCGCGACTGATCAGCAATTTATCTTGGCAACTTGTTGGTTTAGATAAATGTATATCACGAACTTTATAGCCGACCTCTTGCTTTAATCTTGCATTAACGCCAGCACTAACTCAAACATAAACCTACAGGCAATAAAAAGGCGACTCAGGTCGCCTTTTTGTTGCTCTTCATTTAAAAATTGCTACTAGAAAAAAATAGCACTTACCGCAAAGATTTTTTCAATTTTATGAATATACTTTTTATCGACTAAAAATAGCACCACATGATCGTTGGATTGAATAACAGTGCTTGAATGGGCGATGAGCACTTCGTCATCACGCACAATAGCGCCTATAGTGGCTCCAGGAGGTAACTTAATATCTTTTATTTTACGGCCAATCACCTTTGACGATTGCTCATCTCCACGGGCAATGGTTTCTACTGCTTCTGCTGCGCCACGGCGTAAACTATAGGCATTTACAATCCCACCTTTACGTACATGCGACAATAACGCCGAAATCGTCGCTTGTTGTGGTGAAACCGCAATATCAATATTGGTACCAACCAAATCCAAATAAGCATTGCGCTGGATTAAGGCGATGGTTTTTCTGGCTTTATATTTTTTCGCCAGCATTGCCGACATAATATTAGCTTCATCATCGTTGGTGACCGCTAAAAACACATCCATTTGCTCAATGTGTTCTTCTTTTAATAGTTCAGCATCAGAAGAGTCACCAACAAAAACTAGCGAGTTACTTAATTCTTTATCTAAAAATTCGGCCCGCTTAGGATCGCGTTCAATAATTTTCACTTGATGATTTTTTTCTAATATACGAGCTAACCCGGCACCAATATGACCACCACCAGCAATCATTATGCGTTTATAAGCGGGCTCTAATTTTTGCAGTTCACTCATTATTGCGCGGATATGGCGAGTTGCGGCAATAAAGAAAACTTCATCATCGGCTTCAATTATTGTGGTGCCTAATGGTCTTATCGGTTTATCTTTACGATAAATAGCGGCAACCCGGGTATCAATATTGGGAATATGATCACGTAATGTTGACAGGGCATGGCCAACCAGTAAACCACCATAGTAGGCTTTTATGCCGACTAAACTTACCTTGCCGTCGGCAAACTCTTTTACTTGCAGTGCGCCCGGATAATCAATTAAACGAGCAATATCTTGAGTAACTAATTGCTCCGGAGCAATAATATGATCTACCGGAATATCTTCAGGTCGAAATAACTTGTCTTGAAATTTTATTATTTGTTCTGAGCGGATACGAGCGATTTTTATATTGGTGTTATAGATAGAATAAGAAACTTGGCAAGCCACCATGTTAGTTGCATCATCGGAAGTTACCGCAATAAGCATATCGGCATCTTCGGCGCCGGCCTTCGCTAGAATATCGGGATGACAGCCGTTGCCAAAGACAACTTGCAAGTCCATCTTCTCTTGTAATTCATGCAAACGAACGGCATCAGTATCGACCAAAGTAATTTCGTTTTGTTCACCAACAAGATTTTCTGCTAGTGTACCGCCAACTTGTCCTGCGCCGAGAATGATGATTTTCATTGATTTAGCTTATTTCAACTTATTGTTATTATTGTTTATACAATGGGTATAACCTACTGCGTTTTTGTCAGTTTGGCATAATAAAAGCCATCCATCGAGTTTTCTCCCGGTAAAATTTGCCAATCAGAGCCGGTGCCACTCATGGGAATCGGTTCAAGGTTGGCATCTTCATTGTCTAAAACAAACCGCGCCACTTGTTGGCTATTTTCTTCAGGTAATACCGAACATGTGGCATAAATCATCGTACCACCTGGTTTTAATAACGGCCAAATAGCTGCCAATATTTGCCTTTGTAATAGCACTAAATTATCAATGTCACTATCTCGGCGTAGCCATTTAATGTCTGGGTTTTTGCGGATCACACCAGTGCCAGAGCAAGGGGCATCCAATAATATTCGGTCGAATAATTTACCATCAAACCACTGTTCGGGGTTGGCGGCATCACCAGCGAGAACGGTAGCATCTAAACCTAAACGAATTAAGTTTTGTTCTACTCTAATTAAGCGTTGGCTTTCAATATCTAGGGCAGTCACTTCACCAATATCTGGAGTTAATTCCAATATATGACAGGTTTTGCCACCAGGTGCGGCGCAACAATCTAACACTACATCGCCAGCCTGAGCATCAAGTAAGGGCGCCGCAACTTGCGCGGCACCATCTTGGATAGAAACCCAGCCTTCAACAAAGTTAGGCAATTTATGAACGTCAATCGCTTGTTCTAACAAAATAGCTTGGCTAAATGGCATCACTTGCTTAACCGCAATATCGGCGGTCTCTAATAGCGCTAAGTAATCATCAACGCTGCTCTTTTGTTGATTTACCCTGAGCCACATTGGCGGTCTTAATAAATTCTGCGCAAGAATTTCTTGCCATTGTTCGGGGTAGCCCTGTTGCAGTTTTTTAATAAACCAACCGGGGTGGTTATATTGAACTGCCGGGCTGAGCTCTTCTGGATTTTCAAAATCAGGCGCTCGTTGGTAGCTTCGTAATACGGCGTTGACCATGCCCTTTAAATGCCGATTCTTTAATACCGCTGTCGCAGCAACGGTTTCGGCCACTGCCGCATGATCGGGAATGCGGGTATATTTAATTTGATAAATACCCACTAACATTAAGAAGTGAAATACTCGTTGCTTACCAGTAAGAGGCTTTTTAACGAACCGTCTTACGTGTTGTTCTAATTCGGGTAAATATCGTAATACGCCATAGCAAAGCTCTTGTAATAAGGCTTTGTCTTTGGCCGGATCGACTAATAACTGCTGTTTTGGTAATTCATCGCTTAATGACCGACCTTGATCAACAACCGCAAATAAAGTGCGTGCAGCTAACGCTCGAATGTTTTTACTCATCGGTTGTGCCTTGTATAGTGCCTTGTGCGGCGCCATTGATTGCTTGGCCTGCAACAAACCAATCGGCACGACCATTTAAAATATCAGCTACAGCTAACGGCTTTTTACCCGGTAGTTGTAACTTAGTTAATTGCAGCACACCGTCACCGGTCGCTACATTGATGCCATGTTTGTCCACCGCTAAAATAGTTCCGGCAATATGTTCAGCGGTTTCATTGATTACTTTAGCTTGCCACACCTTAATTCGTTGAGGTGAGCTATTACTGGCATGGTAAGTGATTTGGGCGAATGGCCAGGGTTGATAAGCGCGAATTTTTCTATCGAGTTGTGCTGCCGACAACGACCAATCCAGTTCAGCTTCTTCTTTGGTTAACTTATGGGCGTAATTGGCTAAATTATTATCTTGAGGCTCACTTTGGTAACTACCGTTTGCCATCGTTGTTAGGATTTCAAGTAATGAAATTGGGCCCAATATGGCTAATTTTTCATAAAGGCTGGCACTGGTGTCCGTATCCAAAATAGGACAACGGGCTTTTAATAACATAGCGCCAGTGTCTAGGCCTTTGTCCATCTGCATAATCGTGACACCGGTTTCACTATCACCGGCTTCAAGAGAGCGCTGGATTGGCGCCGCGCCGCGCCAGCGCGGTAATAGCGAACCATGAACATTAACACAACCTAAACGAGGGCTGTCTAGAATAACTTGTGGCAACAGTAAACCGTAGGCGACTACGACCATCACATCAGCGTTATAACTAGCTAATTGTTGTTGCTCGGTTTGGCCTTTAAAATTAAGCGGTTGCTCTATTGCTAATTTGTGTTGCAAAGCTAACTGTTTAACCGCACAAGCGGTGAGTTTTTTGCCGCGACCGGCGGGTTTGTCTTGCGGACAATAAACAGCAACAACGTTGTGTTCAGAATCGATAATAGCTTGCAAGTGTTTGGCGGCAAAATCTGGGGTACCAGCAAAAATAATATTCAAAGGTTTAGACAAGAGCGAGTTTCCAAAGTGTTTTATAGCAATTAATAAACGCGAGCGTTTGCTTTTGCTTCTTTTTCAAATTTTGTTTTAATGCGTTGGCGCTTAAGTGGCGATAAATAATCAACAAATAACACCCCTTTTAAATGGTCAAGCTCATGTTGAACACAAATGGCTAAGAGCTCGTCTGCATCTAAACTGAACGGTTTACCATCTTGGTCAAAAGCGCTAACGGTGACTTGGGTATGCCGGTCAACCTTGGCATAACAGCCTGGCACCGACAAACAACCTTCTTCATTGATCATCAGTTCATCATTTTGCGCCGTAATAACCGGGTTTATGAATACCAACGGATTCTCTTTATCTTCACTAACATCAATAACGACAATGCGTTGATGAATGTTAACTTGGGTGGCGGCAAGGCCAACGCCATTTTCTTCATACATAGTGGCAAACATGTCGGTAATAATTTTTCGGGTGTCGTCGTTGATGTCGGTGACTTCAGCAGCAACTGTTCTTAAGCGTTCATCTGGATAGCGTAGTACATTTAATATAGTCATAATATTTACAAAACAATTAGCGATATTTACGATTGAGTGTTATGTTTTAATTTTAGCCATTATTTAATCTTAATAATAGCGCTTTATGCTTAGTTGGTAGATATTTTGCTCACAAGTGTGATAATAATTGCTTGAAATGGATCTATTTAGCATGTTGAAAAGAATACTAATAATAATATTTTGCTTATTCTCTGCCATTAATGCCTTTGCCGATGAGCTGCAAATTAAAGACAATGCCCCTAAATCTTATACTGTGGTCGAAGGTGACACATTATGGGATATCTCCGCGATGTTTTTAAATGAGCCTTGGTTGTGGCCAAAACTGTGGCGGCTCAATCCTGATATTACCAATCCTCATCTTATTTATCCGGGTGATGAATTACGTTTAGTCTATGATGAAAATGGCGAACCTCGTTTGGTAAAAGGCAAACCGTCACTAAAATGGACGCCTGCAGTTCGAAAGCAGTTAAAAGATCAGAATCCAATTACTATTTTGCCGCTTGAGCAATTAGCACCGTATTTAAATTATGCGACCGTGCTTACCCAACAAGATATTGATACCTTGCCTCACATTTTAGGTGGCGATGAAAAATACCGCTCCAATGTTGATGGTGCCTTACTCTATGTAAAAGGGGAGATTGTCGCCAATAAAAATTATGCAATTTATCATCCGGGTGAAGAAATCATTGATCCCGAAACCAATGAGAGCCTAGGCTTTTCGGCAACCTTGGTTGGTACCGCTAAAGGCTTGCGCAACGGCAACCCGTCAGAAAATTTACCTGCTACCTTATCTTTAGATAATGCCACTCGTGAAATTCGCGCAGGCGATGTCGTCTCTCCTGTTAATGAGGGGCAATTGCTACCGGCATTTTATAGTGTTCGCGCCGCAACAGAAGAGCAGTTCAATGCGCGCATACTGAGTTCTTACAACAATGCTCGCGAATTTGGTAAATTTGAAGTAGTGTTATTAAATAAAGGCGCTAATAATAATGTTGTTCTGGGTAGCGTTTATAGTATTAATCGGCCAAGTCCGGCGGTTATCGAAACCAAAAATGGTCCAGTATATGAAGAAGATGCATCCAGTTGGTATCGTTTAACCCGAGATAAAAACAGTGATAAAACCTTGCAAATGCCAATTGAACGCATTGGTCATTTAATGGTCTTTAAAGTTCAGCAAAAAACCAGTTTTGCCATTATCTTATCAACGGTAAAAGCAGTTCGTATTGAAGATACAATAACCGCCCCATAAAGAGGCTATAACAACAAAAAAATCGTTCTTTTGCGGGCATCATTCTAAAGGAATAGAATTATGTCAAACCAACAATTAACGACGTTAAAATTATGGTTAGCCTTAAAATTAGTACCAAGGCTTGCCAATAATATTAAACAACAGTTAGTCAATCAGCATTCACTTGCCGGTGTCTTTAATTTAACTGCTGAGCAATTACTTGCCATTGGTTTAAATAGCCAACAGCAAAAGGCAATATTACAGCCTAATTGGCCGCAAATAAGCCAGATAATTAGCCAATGCCAAAGTATTCATGCCAGCATTATAACCCTAGCCGATAATGAATACCCGCAACTACTTAAGCAAATACATAACCCTCCGATTATCTTATTTGCGCAAGGTAATTTAAAGTTATTAAATCAACCGCAATTAGCAATGGTGGGCTCTCGTAATGCCAGTTTTTCGGCAATTGAGCAATGTAAAAAATTTGCCGGACAATTAGCCCAACATAACTTAGTGATTACCAGCGGCTTGGCTTTAGGTATTGATAGCGCCGCTCATCGTGGTGCATTACAGGTAAATGGTTACACCATTGCTGTGGTAGCAACCGGGCTTGATAGCGTTTATCCGAAACGCAATAAGGCGTTAGCCGATAATATCCTGGCAGCCAATGGCTTAATTATCAGCGAATACATACCCACTAGTGCACCTCATCCCGGCTGCTTTCCCCAACGTAACCGCATTATCAGCGGTATCAGTCTAGGTACTTTTGTCGTTGAGGCACAAATTAAAAGTGGTTCATTAATTTCAGCAAGAAGTGCTCTAGAGCAAAATAGAGAAGTATTTGCTATGCCAGGAGCAATTAATAACCCGCAAACTAAGGGGTGTCATAGCCTGATAAAACAGGGTGCTATTTTGGTTGATGAATTGGCAGATATTTTATCGGTGTTAGATATTCCACGTACCAGCGGTCTATATAATAACAAAGTGAAAAAAAGTGTAAAAAGTAACCAACAAGACTTGTTTATCGATCCATTGTTAAGTAATGTTGATTATGAAACTACTTCCGTAGATACGGTAGTTTCTCGGAGCCAACTTCCCACAGAGGAAGTATTAACCCGACTAATGACGCTAGAGCTGCGTGGTCTGGTAACTGCGGTGCCAGGAGGCTTCATCAAATTGAGTTAACAATAATAATATTGTCAAAAACTCAATCACTTAAAGGGGCTAGTTATGTTTGATATTCTAATGTACCTTTTTGAAAACTATGTACACAGCGAAGCTAAAGTGATGGTTGACCATGATTTGCTTACTGATGAGCTTACTCGAGCTGGTTTTCATCAAGATGAAATATACAAAGCGCTATCGTGGTTAGAGAAGTTAGCTGCACTACAAAATACCGACACTTATCCATATTTAACGCGTCGGCCAAGTACCTCACATCGGATTTATACGGCAGAAGAGATCCAATTTCTTGACGTCGAGTGTCGAGGGTTTTTAATGTTCCTTGAGCAGGTAAATGTCCTTGATTTTACTACCCGTGAAATGGTGGTCGACCGAGTAATGGAAATTGACACCAATGATTTTAATCTCGACGACTTAAAATGGGTGGTATTAATGGTGCTATTTAATGTGCCAGGCAAGGAAACAGCCTATTCACAGATGGAAGATTTGATCTTCGATGAGTGTGAAGGACCTTTGCACTAATAAAACTCCAATGTTATTTTGAGTGAGTGAAAGAGTTATTCTTGGCG
This sequence comes from uncultured Thalassotalea sp., assembly GCA_938075435.1. Lineage (GTDB taxonomy): Bacteria > Pseudomonadota > Gammaproteobacteria > Enterobacterales > Alteromonadaceae > Thalassotalea_A. The sequence goes on from CALJHL010000114.1 coordinate 25,214, forward strand.
TCTTGCCAGAATAACCTTACCGCCTGGTGTAATAGCATTGGCGACGATTTTTTTGTGTAAAAATAAACTAACTCAACGATCTATGGCATAATATCACGACTATTGGAGAGGTATTATGACAAAAAAGCCAACACCGCTATTTACCCAACATGAACACGCCTTAGAAAAAGCTTATGAAGTTTGCCCCGAGTGTGGCTCAGAGCTTGCCGTAAAAAACTCGAAAGCCGGTGCATTTTTAGGTTGTGTAAGCTATCCCGTCTGCAACTATACTCGGCCAGTAGTTGATCAAGAAAAGTTTGAAACCCAGATTCTAGCGGGTACCGAATGTCCAAAATGTGCACACCCATTAGCCGTTAAGCAAGGCCGTTATGGTTTGTTTATTGGTTGTACTAATTTTCCAGATTGCCATCACATTGAAGACATGAATCAAGTCGATAAAATTGATGTTAATTGCCCTACATGTAAAACCGGACAATTACAAGAAAAGCTCAGCCGCCAAGGTAAAACCTTTTATAGTTGTGACAGTTATCCTAAGTGCAAATACATTGTTAACTACAAGCCAATTGCCGAAGTCTGCCCCAGTTGCGACTGGCCTATTATGTTGCAACGCAAAATGTCTGGTGAAAAGGTGCTAATTTGCCCGCAAAAAAAGTGCAGTCATAAGATAAAATCATTATACTAGCAGTCTATTAATTTACAGTGGTTAAGTTAATTTCTGTAACTATTTGATATGTAAAGGTTTAACTTTGTATATCAAATATTTATTAAAACTTAAACTTTGAGAGAAAAACTATGACATCAACATTTGTTGCCATTTTAATGGGGTCTGATTCAGACTTGCCTGTAATGCAATCTACCATCGCCGTATTAAAAGGTTTTGGTATCACATCTGAAGTTCGCGTTCGCTCTGCGCATCGTACCCCTGATGCTGCTAAAGCATACGTTAAAGATGCTGAAGAACGTGGTTGTAAAGTATTTATATGTGCCGCTGGTTTAGCTGCGCATTTAGCGGGTGCTGTGGCCGGTATGACCACTCGTCCTGTAATTGGCGTGCCTGTAGATAATGGTCCTTTGCAGGGTCATGATGCTTTGCTTTCTACCGTTATGATGCCAGGTGGTATCCCAGTAGCGACTGTTGCTATTGGTAAAGCGGGTGCAAAAAATGCGGGCTACTTAGCGGCGCAAATTTTGGGTGTAGCTGATCAAAGCATCGCCGATAAAGTGAAAGCCGAACGTGTTGCTAATGCGGCGGCTTTACTTGCTAAAGATGAAGCCATGCAAGCTAAACTTGGTTAATACCGTTACATCTAACTTGGAATTGCCACGGACCGCTCATTCACTTGGTGTGACCGCGGCATTCATTACATCCTTGTAAATCATGGTTTAAATTCCGTTATAGCCATGGGCGGCCATATGCCGATAGAGCAGGGAGCGCCGTCTCGGCGGGACTGGTACTATTGTTCCGCAAGACTCTTACTATTATTTGAACAGATGCGCGCGGTTATACCCACACTTCTAACTAGACTAAGGTCCCATTGCGCATTTTATAAACTAATACCATTATTAATGAAGTCACTATTAACGAGTATTTCATTATGTCAGATAAATATAATAATGGTTTAGCGAAAGTATCAGCCAACCACCAGCCCCTCACACCCGTTAATTTTTTAAGACGTACCGCTCAACTTTACCCGCAGCGCACTGCGATTATTTATGGCCAACAGTCTTTCACTTATCAGCAGTTTCAAAATAATGTGCATCGTCTCGCGTCTGCGTTAACGGCCCGTGGTGTTAAAAAGGGCTCTACAGTAACCATTATGGCGGCTAATATTCCGGCATTTTTGGACGCCCATTTTGCTGTGCCTATGACAGGTGCGGTACTGCACTCATTAAATACCCGACTCGATGCTCAAAATTTAGCTTTTATTCTCGATCATGCAGAAACTGAAGTGCTTTTGCTTGATTCTGCTTATAGCGAAGTAATGAAAAAAGCCGTGGCACTATCGAGTCGCAATCCATTAATAATTGACATTGTTGATGAAGATTGTCTTGATGCTGATTTGTTGGGAACACTTGAATATCAACAGCTATTAGCCGAAGGCAGTGAACAGCCATTTTCACCTTTAATTACTGATGAATGGCAAGCAATGGCATTAAATTATACCTCAGGCACAACCGGTAACCCTAAGGGTGTGGTTTATTCACATCGCGGTGCTTATTTGAATGCTATTGGCAATAATATGGTTTGGCCGCTTGGTGAAAACTCAGTGTATCTATGGACCTTACCCTTATTTCATTGTAACGGTTGGTGTTTTCCTTGGACCATCACTGCGGTAGGAGGCACGCATGTTTGTCTGCGCCAAGTTGAAGTTGCAGCAATCACTAACGCGATGATTGAACATAGAGTTAGTCATTTTTGTGGTGCGCCAATTGTACTTAATATGATTTTAAATGCCGGCGATGACATTACTAGCCAATTACCGGCCAATATTAAAGTAATGACTGCCGGCGCGCCGCCACCGGCCGCGGTTATTAAAGGCATGGAAGCTCTTGGGTTTGATATTACTCAAGGCTATGGTTTAACCGAAGTTTACGGTCCTTGTGTCGTCAGTCAATGGCAGACCGAATGGGATGATTTAGATAGCGATAAGCGGGCGGCGTTAAAGGCTCGACAAGGCATTCGTTATCATACTCAAGAAGATTGCGATGTGCTTGACCCAGAGACTATGCAACCAGTGCCATGTGATGCCGAAACCATTGGCGAGATAATGTTTCGTGGTAACACTACGATGAAAGGTTACCTCAAGAATGAAAGTACTACAGAGGAAGCTTTTGCTGGTGGTTGGTTTCATTCTGGCGATTTAGCCGTTAAACATCCTGATGGTTATATTGAAATACGCGATCGCAGCAAAGACATTATTATTTCTGGCGGGGAGAATATTTCTTCTGTAGAAGTCGAAGGCGTGTTGTATCAACACCCTGCCATAATGGAAGCTGCAGTTGTTGCTCGGGCCGATGAAAAGTGGGGTGAAACACCCTGTGCTTTTGTTGCTTTAAAACCAGGTAAAAAAGTAACCGAACAAGAAATTATCGACTTTTGTAAAAACAATATAGCTCGATTTAAATGTCCCAAAACTATCGTCTTCGCTGACTTACCGAAAACCTCCACGGGTAAAATTCAAAAATTTATATTGCGGGAAAAAGTAAAAAGCATGTTTGCGTTGGATAAATCAGCATAGGTTGATCATTGCACCTGTAATTTAAAACACTAAAACAAATAAATGCGGTCATTATACAAAAGCGTTATAATGACTGCTTTTAGATCTTAGTCGAAAAAACATGAACCAAAGCAGTCTTACAGCACAACAATTAGAGCAAGCCAAGCAAGCTTACTTAGATGGTGGGGTTATTGCTTACCCGACCGAGGCGGTATTTGGTTTGGGTTGTGATCCTGATAATGAAGAAGCGGTAATGGCTTTGCTGAAACTCAAACAGCGGCCGCTTGAAAAGGGGTTGATTTTACTTGCCAGCAATTATTCGCAATTATTGCCTTATGTCGCAGACCTCAAAATTCCTCAAGATAAACGCTTTACCGTGCTGTCTAGGTGGCCAGATGGGGTAACTCAATTAATGCCAGCCAATGATAATATTGCCAGTTACCTTACTGGTAAGTTTGATACCATTGCGGTGCGGGTAACCAGTCAACCAGATGTAGTGGCGCTTTGTAATGCACTGAATAAGCCAATTGTTTCAACGAGTGCTAACTTAACCGGTACTTCACCTGCTATATCTTGGCAACAAGTTGAACAACAATTGGGCACCCAACTCGATTATATTATTAAAGGTGAAACGTTAGGTTTTACCCAGCCGTCTAAAATTATTAATGCTCTCACAGGAGATGTTTACCGCGCATGAGTCAGATTAACATTGAACAAGTCATAGAATTTTTAAAATCATTACAAGATAATATTTGCGACGCACTTGAGCGGGCCGATGGCAATGGGAAATTTGTTGAAGATAACTGGCAACGAGCAGAGGGCGGCGGTGGTCGAACTCGGGTGTTGACCGATGGTTTGGTTATCGAACAAGGCGGGGTAAACTTTTCAACTGTTAGTGGCGATAGCTTGCCCCCTTCTGCTACCGCTCATCGTCCCGAGTTAGCTGGCCGAACTTGGCGAGCTTGTGGCGTATCTTTGGTTATCCATCCTAAAAACCCCCATATTCCGACCTCACACGCGAATGTCCGCTTTTTTATTGCGGAAAAACCCGGTGAAGATCCGGTTTGGTGGTTTGGTGGTGGTTTTGATTTGACTCCATTTTATCCAGTAAAAGCGGATGTGCAGCATTGGCATCAAACAGCCGCACAGCTTTGCCAACCATTTGGAGAAAGTGTTTATGATGAACATAAAAAGTGGTGTGATGAGTACTTTTATTTAAAGCACCGTGATGAAACTCGTGGTGTAGGCGGTCTATTCTTTGACGATTTAAATTCTTGGGATTTTGATACCTGTTTTGATTACATAAAGGCAGTCGGCCAAGGTTTTATTGATGCCTATGTGCCTATTATGAATAAGCGCAAAGATACCCCATATACTGAACAACAACGGCAGTTCCAATTATACCGTCGTGGCCGTTATGTCGAATTTAACTTAGTGTTTGACCGCGGTACTTTATTTGGATTGCAATCTGGCGGCCGAACCGAGTCTATTTTGATGTCGATGCCGCCTCTTGCTCGTTGGGAGTATAACTACCAACCAGAAGCGGGTAGCCAAGAAGCTGAGCTGTATGATTATTATTTACAACCTCAGACTTGGATTTAAACATTAGCGCCCTTGCAATAATGTTAAACTAGGGGCGCAAACTTTATTTATTTATTAAACCTTCTTAACTCTTCCATTGCTGCTAATACGTGTTTCATATCTAATTTTGCATCCGGCAATTCTTGATAATTGTGGTCAAAAATTGTGAAGTTGCCTAAACGGTCTAACTCATTTAACTGGTGCTTTTCTTTTATCGCGTAATATCCATCCCGACCGAGCAACAGCCAGTCATGCGATTTTTTGCTAAATAACGACTGGCCACTACTGTAATCTTTCGTATTATTGCTACAACCCAGCGCCTCTTTCATTACCGTTGGTGCTATATCGTAATGGCTTGTTTCACCGTTATATAATTCTTGTTTAGCATTTGGCCAATAAATAATTAACGGCACCTGAGTTTGGTAGTGTGAATAATTGCTATTATGGCCCCAGAAACCTTTTTTACTTTCATTAAATTCTTTACCGTGATCTCCGGTGATAATAATAATTGTATTATTAATTTCATCACCCAACTGTTCAATAACTTGTTTTATCTGCAAATCAATAAAATAAATGGAGTTCTTATACAGGTTAATAAAGGGTTCTGCATCATAATCATCCTTTAATGCCATATAGTTAATATCATCCAAAGAGGGTTTGAACTTACGTTCAAAATCGGTTGGTATTGAAAACCCATGAGCAGAATCGAAAAGCATAAACGCATAAAAGGGTTTATCGTCATCTTTAGTTTTGTGCCAAGCGATAAAGTCTTTAGTAACATCCGTATCGCGTTGATAAGGTTTATCGCCTTTTGAGTGGGTTCTCAAATTGTCAACATTGCGGAATATGGTTTGATCAAATTCTGGGCTAGTCAGCTTAGCACTGGCAAAAATACCCAATTGATATTGCTGTTGCTTCAATACATCCATCATCACCGGACTTGATTGCATATCAAGAATAGGTTGCCAGTAATGCCCAGGTATTGCATAAAATAAGCTAAACATTCCATGGCGAGTATTATTACTACCACTGTAATGCTCTAAAAAATTGGTTCCCATTGTCGCGATACGGTTAATGTTTGGGGTTAGGTCTTTATTCATCATGTCACTGCGCCATGAATCAAGCGTTATCATTAAAATGTTTTTTGGTTGTGCAACTGCTTTACATTGTAATGGTGTTAATGGGTAATTAATTGAGGATTTAATTTTCTTTTGCTTAAGCAATGCTTGTTGCTTTTGCGCATCAATATTTACCACACCAAATTTGGCCATAAAACTTTTTGCCGTTAGGGGAAACGAAATAGGTAAATAACGAGCTTGTTGAGTAATGCTTTTCGCAAACATGGCATCGGCCCAGGTGTGAATACCATGGCCAAGTAATAAAAACACCAACCATATTTTTAACATTGGTTTTAATACGAATTTTTTGCTAGAAAATTTTCGCCATAACAGTTCACTGATAAATACTTGGCCAGCAATAAACGACAGAATAATTAGAGCGATCATTGTCCATAGTTGCCAAGAAAAACTAAATATTTCAGTTCCGCCCTCAACCATTAATTCAAAAACAATACCATTAAAATGAAAACGATATTGTTGATAAACAAACGTGTCTGCAAGTAATAAAGACAATGCCAGCGACACCATAATAATTGCAATGGCTCGGGTGAACGCAGTGTTAACAATTTTGCTAATAATATGCAAAACGACGGCGAGCAGTAAAGTTAACAAACCTATATGTGCGATAGCATAAGTGAATAAAAACACTGTCGAGATGACATCGTTTGGATAAGGGTGAGGGCTTAGGTAACGTAAGGAAAAGGTTAAAGCTAAAAAGAAGTTCGTTAAGAGATATCGATTAAGCCAACTGTGGCCTTTTGTATTCAATGCTACATTCATTTAAATAATGCTTTTATTAATAGATTGTTAATAATATGGCTTTGATTTACATCAAAGAGTGATAATCCAACTATAGTTACACTTAATCCACAAATATTAACATCATTAATATTTAAGGCAAAGCTCATGAATAAGAATTTAATCAGTTTAGTGATAATAACGTTATTCGCTAGCAATGCTGCTATTGCGGCATCTTATCAAGCCGGTGACATTGTTGTCCGCGCTGGTGCTACTATGATTGACCCAGATAGTGATAAGTCTGGCATCGATTTAGCCAGCGATCCATCGGGTTTAACATTAACTGTTGATGATAACACTCAGTTAGGTTTAAATTTCATGTACTTCTATGATAGCAACTGGGCTATTGAAGTTTTAGCGGCCACACCTTTTACTCACGATGTAAACATTCAAATGGGTGATGAAGAAGCGTCGTTAGGTGAAGTGACTCATTTACCACCAACCGTTAGTGCGATTTACTACATTGACACCGGAACTAACTTTATGCCTTACGTTGGTGCGGGTTTAAACTACACCATATTCTTTGATGAAGAGTTTACTTCAGATTTCAAAGACGCGGGATTTAGCAATTTAGAATTAGATGGTTCATTTGGCCTTTCTGTGCAAGTTGGTGCGGATTACCAATTAAATGATCAATGGCATTTAAATGCTTCAGCTCGTTATATTGATATTGATACCGAAGCAACGTTTGATGTGGAAGGTGATAGCGTAGGTAAATCTGACGTCGATGTTGATCCTATGGTGTTCTCACTGATGCTTGGTTATAAATTTTAAGCAATAAGCAAACAACATCCAGCTACATTAGAACAATGATAGCCACTTCCTTGTTAATATAATTGAGGAAGTGGCTTTTTACTTTCAGTAAAAGATTCGCTACTCTAACGGCAAATATCTTTATATAGTTTACACATGGACAAATTTCTTGTTTATGGCAATCCAATTGCCCAATCAAAATCACCAGCCATCCATCAAATGTTTGCTACACAAACAGAGCAAGCGATCCATTATGAAAAATGCTTATCAACTAAAGAAAGCTTTGTAAACGATGTTAATGAATTCATTCTTGCCGGAGGTAAGGGGGCAAATGTTACTGCTCCTTTTAAAGAACAAGCGATGGCAATGTGTGACCAACTAACTGAACGTGCCAAAGCTGCGGGCGCAGTTAATACTCTGGTTTTCTCTGCCGGCCAGATTAAAGGCGACAATACTGATGGTATAGGTCTGGTAAATGATTTAATTTCTCAGAAGGTTGAAATATCAAATAAGAAAGTGTTATTAATGGGGGCGGGTGGAGCAGCACGCGGAGTGATTTTGCCTTTGTTGGCACAAAATCCAAGTCAATTAATACTGGTCAATAGAACCATGGCAAAAGCGGTTACATTAGCCAAATGTTTCGATTCCCCTAATTTACAGGTTATTAGTTTTGCAGATACCGAAAACCATGCCTTTGATTTGATAATTAATGCAACCTCAGCCAGTTTATCTGCGGCATTACCTGCATTAAGCACAAATGCCATAACCGCCAAGACCGTATGTTATGACATGGTGTATGGCAAGCAACTCAGTCCTTTTTTACTTTGGTGTCAGCAACAAGGAGCCAAACAAGTTATTGATGGTCTAGGCATGCTAATAAACCAGGCCGCAGAAAGTTACTTTCTGTGGCGTAAGGTTAAGCCTGACTGTGAAACCCCTCTAAACACATTAAGAGCAGAGTTAACTGCAGCACCATCTAAGGGAAAAAGTTGAACCAATCAATATTATTCAATGATGATCATGTCTTTATTAAAGATAAAGGTGTGTGGCAATTTAGCGGATTGTTAGGTGGTGACTTAATCACGATTTATATTGCCTTCGAAAATAATTCGATAGATCAGCAACAAAAATTTATTTGGGAAGAGTTAGTAGAAGACTTTCTTGAAGAGGGCGAGCCAAATAGCAACAATGAAATTTGGCTTTAACTCAAATCAATTTAATAACCATAACCGGTTAATCAGACTTATGCGTTCATCGGTTATTGTTTGTCTTCAATACCGTCAAGATAGTCATTCTTCAATTGCACATAGTTGCTTGCGGTTTGTTGTAAAAAAGCATGTTCGTCGGCAGTTAGCGCTCGTTTTTGCTTTACAGGGTTACCGACATATAAAAAACCAGAGCAGAGTTTCTTATTGGGAGGTACTAAAGAGCCTGCACCAATAATTATATCATCACCAATAATCGCACCATCCATAACAATAGCGCCCATACCAACTAAGATCCTATTACCTAAAGTACAGCCATGCAGCATAACCTTATGACCAACAGTAACATCTTCGCCAATAATTAAAGGATAGCCACTAGGGTACTTGTTAGATTTACGAGTAACGTGCAATATGCTGCCATCTTGAATATTGGTGCGCGCTCCAATAGTTATATGATTGACGTCGCCACGAATACCAACCAGCGGCCAAACACTGCAATCATCACCTAAGCTTATTGCGCCGATTAACACCGCACTGGCATCAATGTATGCATGCTTACCTAGCTTTGGAGTAATATTTTTATAAGGTCGCAAGTTAAAATTGGTCATAAACAGGGCTCTTTAATATGTTTGTTAATAATTTTAGCAAAAAAATAACAAATAGAGAGGGATATATAACTTTTATAGCAAATAAACTTATTTTTCTAACTATATATTTGTTACTAAATTGTTATCAATTTATTATAGAATAAAGCTTTATAGTTAACATCTGAAGAGCTATAGACTAATAAAACAGCATGTTGAAGTAAAAACATCCGAAAAACAATTAATTTCAACTTAATGTCAGAAAGGTGTTGACGGCAGCGTAAAAATCTCTAAAATGCGCTTCACTTCTTCGGGACATCCCAAGACAGTGTTTTAATAAGTTAAGTAAGGCAATAGCTGCTCTTTATAACCTTTGAAAGTTTTAAAATAAACTTTCAAAAACGGTTGACATTAAAACTGAGGTGCTTA
>CALJHL010000115.1 GCA_938075435.1 uncultured Thalassotalea sp.
GTGCGACAAGTATCAAGTACTTCTTTCACATCTGCAGATGGCTGCCAGCAAATTGGGAGCAGTGGGCGTTTGTTATTTAGTTCTTGCAGTAAGAAAGCTTGTTTATCTTGTTCGCTCCATTGTGCATAATCGCCTAAACCAAGGTAGCGAGTTACTTCTGCAATCACATCAGTATGACGGTCGCTGTCTTGGCGAATATCAAGTTTAACTAAGCTCACACCAAAACATTCAACACGACGAATAGTATCGAGTAACGCGCCTTTGGCAATAACAGCCATGCCACAATCATTTAGCGAGTTGTAACACGCTAATAATGGTTGGCGTAATTGTGCTGTTTTGGTGATGATGTCACGGCTTTCAGTGGGCTCACCTTTAAGTTGCGCCGTTAGGCTAGCCAGCGTCTCGGTTAATTCACTGCGTAATTTTTTCAGTAATACACGATACGGTTCATGACTTTCACCAACCAATGCACGTAATGTGTCATCACAGTCATTCATGGATAGTTCACTGGTAAGATGCGTTACATCTTTAAGGAACAAGTGAATCGCCATCCAGCGGCTAGTGAGTAGTACTTCTTCGGTTACTTTTGAGGTAACAAACGGATTACCATCGCGATCACCACCCATCCAAGAAGTAAATTTCACTGGCGAAGCATCAATAGGTAATTGATAGTCTAAACGGTCTTGTAAGCGTGTATCTAAGCTACGTAAGAAGTTTGGTACTGCATCCCATAATGAATTTTCGACAACGGCAAAGCCCCATTTCGCTTCATCGACAGGCGTTGGGCGTACGGTTCTAATTTCGTTAGTGTGCCAAGCTTGTGATACCAACTGTTCAATACGTGTCATGAAGACATTACGTTCTTGATCGCTTAATTCAGTTAATTCTAGCTGGCTAAGGCATTTATTGATGGCGCCATGTTTGTGGATCAGGGTACGACGGGTGATCTCAGTTGGATGCGCGGTCAGTACTAAATCGATATTTAGATTCTTAACTGCAGAAAGTACATCTTCTTCACTGATTTCAGAATTATTTAGTTTTGCAAACAGTTCATCAATTGAATCGGGTACACAAACATTATCGGCACAGTTACGTGACGTTGTGTGGAACTGCTCTGCGATGTTAGCTAAGTTTAGGAATTGGCTAAATGCGCGTGCAACTGGCAGTAGCTCATCATCTGAGAGGCCACGTAAAACAGTGAGTAATTGTGCGCGGTCTTTATCATTACCGGCACGTGATGATTTTGCTAGTTGACGAATGGTCTCAATCTTATCGAGGAACTCTTCTCCAAGATGATCCTTGATTGTATTCCCGAGTACTTGGCCTAATAAGCCAACATTACTTCGTAACGCTGCATATTTATCTGACATACATAATCCTTCAATTCAGTGTGTAATACGGCAACAACTATTATCGTTATGTATGTAAAATAACTATATTTAGAGACATTCGTCAACAAAATCGTGTAATTAATACGATTAATTGTGATATTGACTGTAATTTTACTACAAAACGATAATTCTTAGTTAGTTTTTACATGATTGTTCAATCAGTTTTTGGATAATAGCTTGAGTTGGTTTCACTTGGGCTAAATCTAAATATTCATCAGGTTGGTGCGCTTGATTGATGCTACCTGGACCCATCACAATAGTATCGCAGCCAAGTTGTTGAATAAAAGGCGCTTCGGTACAGTAATTTACCGGGATAACACTTTCACCTGTTAGCTTTTCAGCTAATTTTATTAATGCTGAGTCTGTATCACAAGCATAAGCAGGGATAGGTTCATGCAGATGATAAACATCGACTGCGCCGGGCCACTGCTTCATGATCGGTAATAACGCTTGGTTGAGTAACATGAACAATTCATCTGGTTCGACACCAGGAATAGGGCGCATGTCGATGTGTAGTTCACAGCTACCACAAATACGATTTGGACTATCACCACCATGTACCTGGCCAAAGTTAAGGGTTGGTTGTGGAATAACAAAATGATCGCAGGCGTATTGTTCTTTTAACTTACGCTGGAGTATTAATAATTGCCCAGTCACTTGATGCATTATCTCAATCGCATTAATACCGTTGGCTGGATCAGAGGAGTGACCGCTGCGTCCAGTAATTCTAATTGCCTCGGACATATGACCTTTGTGCATAAACACGGGGACCATATTTGTTGGCTCACCGATTACCGCATAATCTGGGCGGAAGCTTTGCGCTGCTGCTATTGCTCTGGCACCCGCCATGGTGGTTTCTTCATCGGCGGTAGCGAGTATGCGCAGAGGTTTATCGAGTTTTGTTAAATCAATGTTTTTACATGCTTCTAATACAAAGGCGAAAAATCCCTTCATATCGATAGAGCCTAAACCATACCATTTATCGTCTTTTTCGGTCAATTGGAACGGGTCTTTAGTCCATAAACCGTCATCAAATGGCACGGTATCTGTGTGGCCAGCGAGTAATAACCCGCCATCACCTTGTCCGTAAGTTGCGACTAGATTAAATTTACCATTAGTTTCAGGTACGCTAGTGATATTAATGCTAAAGCCAAGTTCGCTGAACCAACCAGCAAGTAAGTCGATAACAGGCTTGTTGCTGATATCTAACTCTTTTTCTAATGAGCTGATTGAAGGGGTTAAGATCAGTGATTTATAAAGTTCGTTGAATTTAGGTAGCTGCATATTACGTTCCTGTAATGATTGATTGTTTTTTTATGCATAAAAGTTGCATAAAAATGTAATCTGTTTTATTCTCTAATCATCCTTACTTTACAACGTATGGGTTAGATAATGAATCGTTTTTCATGGTTTCGACGAGACAGTATTTAAAATGCATTGATGTCGCTTAATTTGATTAGGCGAGTGCAACCGAAAAGGGCGCAATTGCCCATCGTTTTACAATTTAGCAAACACGGAAGTCAAACATGTTAAAAACAATTTTAGTCGGCGCGACCGGGTATACCGGCGCTGAACTAGCCCATTACATTACTAAACATCCTGAACTCGAGCTTGCCGGTTTGTATGTTTCAGAACACAGCTTAGATGCTGGCAAATCGTTTTCTTCTTTATATGGTCATTTATTAAATGTTGTCGACCAAACGATTGAGCCGTTAGCTACTGCTAATATTAAAAACATTTGTCAGGATATCGATATCGTTGTACTAGCTACTGCACATGAAGTTAGCCACGATATTGCCGCTGAGTTTTTAGCTCAAGGTGCTGTGGTATTTGATTTGTCGGGTGCTTTTAGAGTTAACGATCCCGCTTTCTACGAAAATTATTACGGCTTTAAACATAACTTCGATAAAGAATTGAAAAGTGCTGTTTATGGTTTAGCTGAATGGGCGAGTGCTGATATAGCTGAAGCAAATTTGATTGCTGTTCCAGGCTGTTACCCAACGGCGTCGTTATCAGCACTAAAACCATTAGCACAACATGGCCTTATCGCTACTGAACAGAAACCTATTATCAATGCAGTGAGTGGTGTGAGTGGGGCTGGACGTAAAGCGTCATTAGCATCTGCTTTTTGCGAAGTGAGCCATGCCCCTTATGGTGTATTTAATCACCGTCATCAACCAGAAATTAGTACACACCTAGGCCATGAGGTTATTTTTACGCCGCACTTGGGTAGTTTTAAACGTGGCATATTAGCAACAATTAACGTCAAACTAGTTGCTGGCGTAACACCTGAACAAGTAACGGCTGCTTATCAAGAAGCCTATCAAGACCAGCCGATGGTACGGTTATTACCAAGTGGCTGGCCAAGTATTAAAGCTGTCGAGAAAACAGCTTATTGCGATCTAGCGTGGCAACAACAAGGACAAGATTTAATTGTTGTGTCGGCGATTGATAACTTATTAAAAGGTGCTGCAGCACAAGCAATGCAGTGTATTAACATTCGTTTTGGCTTTCCAATGACGACGTCATTAGTATAAGGATATGAAGATGACAACTCCTTTAGTATTAAAACTTGGCGGCGCATTACTTGAAAATGAAACGGCACTTGAGCAGCTTTTTAGTGCATTAACTGAATTTCAAGCAACTGCATCACGCCCGCTTATCTTGGTGCATGGCGGTGGCTGTTTTGTTGATGAATTATTAGCAAAAATGAACATTGTTAGTGAAAAGAAAAACGGTTTACGTGTTACCCCTAAAAGCGATATCGGTTATATCACTGGCGCATTAGCGGGCACGGCGAATAAAGTATTAATGGCGCAGGGTATTAAACTTGGCGTTAAAGTTGTCGGCTTGAGTCTTGCTGACGGTGGTATATCGACGGTAACGCAATCAACTGCAGGGCTTGGCGCTGTTGGTGAATGTGAAGCGGGAGACCCTGCATTATTAACCGCGCTGCTTAATGGCGGATTTTTACCAATTATTAGTTCTATTGGTATTGATGCCCAAGGGCAGTTGTTAAACGTCAATGCTGACCAAGCGGCAACCGCGATTTGCGAAACCTTGAATGCAGATTTAGTGATGTTATCTGATGTAGAAGGCATTTTAGATGCGGACATGCAGTTAATTCCTGAAATGAATAGCCATTATGCCGATGAATTGATTACGGCTGGTGTGATTAATGGCGGTATGGAAGTAAAAGTGAGAGCAGCGTTAAAAGCGGCTGCATCATTAAATCGCGATATTAAATTAGCGAGTTGGAAAGTGCCAGAACGGTTAGTGGCATTATTAAATGGTGAAGTAGAGGGAACGAAAGTTTCTAGCTAATATTGATCAGATAACGGAGTTCGATCATGGAAAATTTATTATCAGTTAAAGATTTAAGCAAACAACAGATCCTTGACTTATTAGCACTGGCTAAAGCAGTGAAAGCCAACCCGGCTGAATACTCACAGGCATTAGCGGGTAAAAGTATTGTCACCATTTATGAAAAACAGTCACTACGAACACGCGTTACTTTTGATATTGGTATTCATAAGTTAGGTGGTCATGCGGTTTATCTTGATTCACAAAACGGTGCTATTGGTGAGCGTGAGACAGTAAAAGACTTCGCTGCTAACATTTCTCGTTGGGCAGATGCGATTGTCGCACGTGTGATGAGCCATAAAACCTTAGAGGGTTTGGTTGAACACGGTTCAGTGCCAGTGGTTAACTCTTTATGCGATTTATACCACCCTTGCCAGGCATTAGCTGATTTCTTAACAATTTCGGAACACTATGAAGATGTTTCTAAAGTGAAATTAGCGTATGTTGGTGAAGGTAATAACGTTACGCATTCATTAATGCTTACCGGCGCTATCTTAGGTGCTGAAGTGACGGCAGTATGTCCACGTGGCAGTAGTCCAGATGCACAAATTGTTAAACAAGCCATGGCGTTAGCTGAAACTAGCGGTGGTAAAATAAATGTAACAGATAACCTAGATGACATAGTTGATTATGATGTTATTTATGGTGATACTTGGGTATCAATGGGGGACGACACACCATTGGCGCAAGTAAAAGAAAAGTACATGCCGTATCAGATCAATCAAGCGTTGCTGATACGCACAGGAATCAAACATGTATTGCATTGTCAGCCTGCTCACCGTGAGTTAGAGATCACATCAGAAGTGATGGATGGCGAACATTCGCTGATCTTTGACCAAGCCGAAAATAGAATGCACGCCCAAAATGCAGTTTTACTGACATTGCTGAAGTAACATATTAAGGAAAATGAAAATGACACAAACAGTTAAGAAAGTAGTAGTAGCGTATTCTGGTGGTTTAGATACTTCAGTGATCTTACCTTGGTTACAAGAGAACTATGACAATTGTGAGATTGTTGCCTTTGTTGCCGATGTAGGTCAAGGCGCTGAAGAACTTGAAGGCATTGAAGCGAAAGCATTGGCTTCGGGTGCGTCTGAGTGCTACGTGGTTGATCTAAAAGATGAGCTTGTAGAAAACTATATTTACCCAACGCTTAAAACAGGTGCAGTATATGAAGGCACTTATCTTTTAGGTACATCAATGGCGCGCCCTATCATTGCCAAAGCGCAAGTTGAAGTTGCCCGTAAAGTTGGCGCTGATGCACTTTGCCACGGTTGTACTGGTAAAGGTAATGATCAGATCCGTTTTGAATCATGCTTTGCAGCACTCGCTCCTGAGTTAACTGTTATTGCCCCTTGGCGTATCTGGGACTTAACTAGTCGTGAATCACTACTTGAATACTTAGCTGAACGTGACATTCCAACTGCTGCATCAGCAGAGAAAATTTATAGCCGTGATGCCAATGCTTGGCACATTTCTCATGAAGGTGGTGAATTAGAAGACCCATGGAACCAACCAAGCAAGCAAGTTTGGACCATGACCGTTGATCCTATTGATGCACCGAACGAACCTGAATTTCTAACTATATCTGTAGTTAAAGGGGAAATTACTGCCGTTAATGGTGAAGCAATGTCTCCTTACCAAACGCTGATGTATCTTAATGAAAAAGCCGCTGCACATGGTGTAGGTCGTGTTGATATCGTTGAAAACCGTTTAGTGGGCATGAAATCTCGTGGTTGTTACGAAACTCCAGGTGGCACGGTAATGGTGGAAGCATTGCGTGGTATTGAAGAGCTAGTATTAGATAAAACGACACGTAAATGGAAACAGACTGTTGCAGCTGAGTTTTCACACCTTGTTTATGACGGTCGTTGGTTTACACCTTTATGTGCATCATTACTTGCCGCTGCAGGTACATTAGCAGAAGAAATGAACGGTGAAGTCATCGTTAAAATGTACAAAGGTTCAGTACAAGCAATCCAGAAAAAATCACCAAACAGCCTTTATAGTGAAGAGTTCGCTACATTTGGTGATGATAATGTCTATGACCAAAGCCATGCGGAAGGTTTCATCCGTTTATATTCGTTGTCTAGCCGTATTAAAGCTTTATCAACTAAGTAATGTTATATGAGGGCATTAATCGCCCTCTACTTCGAATATAGATATTTCTAAAATATAGAATAGCAAGAATAAGGATGTAACCATGGCACTATGGGGCGGTAGATTCAGTCAAGCAGCTGATGCAAGATTTAAAACGTTTAATGATTCACTGCGGTTTGACTATCGTTTAGCTGAACAAGATATTACAGGTTCAGTGGCATGGTCAAAAGCCTTGGTTAGCGTAGGCATCTTAACGCAAGATGAACAAGTGACTATTGAAGCAGCTTTAAATGATCTGAAGCTTGCGGTATTAGAAAACCCAGAGCAGATCCTGCAAAGTGATGCTGAAGACATTCACAGTTGGGTTGAAACACAGCTTATTGCCAAAGTCGGTGATTTAGGTAAAAAGCTCCATACCGGTCGTAGCCGTAATGACCAAGTTGCGACAGATTTAAAATTGTGGTGTAAGCAGCAGGGTGAACAACTCCTTATGCAACTGGATAAAACCCAGCAGCAATTAGTCACTTTAGCGCGCGAGCATCAGCACACTGTATTACCGGGTTATACTCATTTACAGCGTGCGCAGCCTGTTACATTCTCACATTGGTGTTTGGCTTATGT
>CALJHL010000116.1 GCA_938075435.1 uncultured Thalassotalea sp.
AAAGTAATTGTTTTTAGGCTAAGCTTTTGTTAATCAAATATTTATTCTGGGGAGAATTATGGACTATGAGAAAATTTCGGGTGATCTAGTTGATATGGCTGTTTTATATGGCCCTAAACTCGTTTCGGCGATTTTGGTTTGGATAATAGGTGCTTGGATTATAAAAGGCCTACTGCTAGCAGTAGGAAAAGCGCTGGTGAAGGGGAATGTTGATGAATCCCTGCAGCCTTTTGTTAAAGGCTTAACGGGCGCTTTATTAAAAGTTCTATTGATTATTACTGTGCTCAGCATGGTTGGTATCGAAATGACTTCGTTTATTGCTATTCTTGGTGCCGCCGGTTTGGCAATTGGTATGGCATTGTCTGGCACGTTACAAAACTTTGCCGGCGGAGTGATGATTTTATTATTCAAGCCTTACAAAATAGGTGATGTTATTGATGCCCAAGGCTACATAGGTAGGGTATCAGAAATTCAAATTTTTAATACCATAATGAAAACCCCTGATAATAAAACTATTATTATTCCCAATGGTGGTTTAGCAACTGGCTCGATGATCAATTATTCGACGGAATCGACCCGTAGAGTCGATTGGACCTTTGGTATTGGCTATGGTGATGACGTTGATCAGGCTAAAGTTGTAATGAAAAAGTTATGTGATGCCGATCAACGTATTTTAAAAGATCCCGAAGTATTTATTGCCGTTTCCGCTTTGGCAGACAGTTCGGTTAACTTTACCGTTAGAGCTTGGGTTAATGCCGAGGATTACTGGGGAGTATATTTTGATATGAATGAAAATATTTATAAAACCTTTAATCAAGAAGGTCTTAACATTCCTTTTCCACAAATGGATGTACATTTGCACAAAACCGCTTAATTATTCCGGTATACTTTAGCTTTAAGTGGAACCTTTTTCGTTTAAAAGGTTCCTATTAGCTAAATGGTTATTTAGGATTTTAAGTGCGTTATATTTTTTTAGGTTTTATATTATTGCTCTCGGTTAGTTTTTCTACTCACAGTGTAGCGACAGAAGATACCAGCAAAGAAAGTGATAAATCGTTGGTTGAAGATTATAGTGTGGCCAATAAACGCTATTTAGAGTTAGTTGATAAAGTCAAAGGTTCGATTAATTTTGACTATGTTAAAGCCCTCAAATTAACCTACGTTAACAGTGAGTTTTATCAGCCTTTTCTGGGAGCAGAGCAAGAGTTGAGTATTAAGCTTTTAGCCGAAATTGCAAGTAAGCAATGGCAAGATTGTCTGCAAACTAGCCAACAAATATTAGCAAGCAATTATATTAGCCTTAATGCTCATTATGGAGCGATGGCGTGTTCATTTGAAACTAAGGCCGAAAAACAAGGTAAGTTTCATCGCAGTATGATTAACAACTTACTTGAAGTGATGTGGCAATCAGGAGATGGTCAAAGCCCAGCAACCGCTTTTTTTTGCACCAGTATTACCGAGCTGAAGAGTTTTCTTAAATTCGCTGGCTTAAAAATTAATAAGCAATCTATAATGAAACATGAAGGTAAATCGTATGATTTGGTTGCGGTTACCGATCCGGATTCTGGAAATGAGTTTAATTTATTTTTTGATATGAGCTCTCAATGGACCTTTGGCTTTAAAGGCATTAATTAATTATTACTAAAGAAGACCTATTATGAAAAAAAACATTTGTTTACATAGCTTATTCATTATCGCCTTAACCTTAGTAGGGTGTGGTGGTAATGAGGAAGTAACCGCCACAGAACCAGACCATAAAGATAAGGAGGTGCTAGAAGTGAAAAACTACACACCACCACCAGAGGAATTGAGTAAAGGTGTTAAAACAGCAAACCAATGGCACACCGGCACGTTAAAGTTTTATAATTTAGAAGGTGGCTTCTTTGGTTTTACCAGTGAGCGAGGGCAAAAACTTCTTCCCCTAAATTTAGGTCATGAATATAGACAAGATGGCGCTATACTGAAAATATTTGGTCATATCGACAACGATATTATGACGATTCAAATGTGGGGTAAGCCATTCAAGGTAGAGCAGGTAGAAGTGATAAAGGCCGGCAACAAAACACCCGTTAATGACAATCATTAATCATTAAGCATTAACTGATAACCGGTTAGCGCTCAGCTAACCGGTGTTTTTGTCTAGAGCCACTAGGTAAAGTACCTTAGCCCTTACATTGAAAATTTTGCTGTAATATTTGTAATTGCGCTTGCCCAGCAATAATAACCACTTGATATAATCTATCGTAAATTGACTCGTCAAAACTTGTAAATTCTTCGCCTATTAATAAACCTGCTAATACCGCCGTGGTATTACTGTGGCCTACCACTAATATGGTTTGATTTTTTTTCAGTAATTGCTGAGCAAAATCGTTTAACAAGGTAGCATCGTATTTGTTAATGGTGATATTTTTGCTGCTAGCGGTGGGTAATGCTGTTTGCATTGTGCGTTTAGTGCCAGTGCTATAGACAGTGTCTAAAGTTATTAATTCAAGCTGCTTAGCAATACTCTGTGCTCTTAATAAGCCGCACTCGGTAAGCTCAGGGTCTTTACGCGCAGATTGCTTTTCAGCGTGACGAACTAAATAAATAACTTGCTTAGCAGTCTCTTTACTCTGCAGCTGTGCAGCTGTGCTCGAAAAGCAAGTGAAGCCACTAAGAAGAGCTATTACTAACATGAAAATAGAAAATTTATGCATATTGAGATCTCAATGAATTCCAATTCTTAGTGTGTTGATGGAGGTTTGCCTTTAAATCATTATAACGTTGGACTAACGCCGAGCGTTCTACATCCTGTGATAATTGGTCACTTTTAGCGGATAATAACTGCTTCTTAGTTTCATAATATAAGGTTATATGCTCAATTAATAACTCGTATTCATGCTGCAGTTTGCCTAATAATTCTTCACCATTTTCAATAAACTGTATTTTCTTTTGGCTATTTATCAGCTCCATCCTAGCTTTTGCGATTGCAATTTTTTGTTCCGGTGTTTTGCGTAGTTTATAGGTTAGGTTTAAGTAACTGCAGCCTTTAATCAACCACTTAGTCGGATCAAAATGCCACCAACGAATACCATTTCGATAATCATTTTCAAAAATATGATGGAAGTTATGATAACCCTCGCCAAAGGTTAAAAAGGCTAACAAACCATTGTCTCTGGCAGTGTTTTTTTCAGTGAACGTTTGTTTACCCCAGATATGAGCAAGGGAGTTAATGAAAAAGGTAGTGTGATGACTCAACACTAAACGCAATACACCAATAAGTAAAATACACGAGATTAAATCGCCATGTAATAAACCGATAGCAATGGGAATACCGAAATTAGTTAAAATGGTTAGCAATAAATAATGTTTATGTTGCCACATAACAATTTTATCTTTTTGTAAGTCGCGAACATTATCATAATTACTGTAAGAAACATCATGATAATCTCTTAACATCCAGCCGATATGTGAATACCAAAAACCGCGCTTGGCGGAATAGGGATCAATATCATTATTATCGACATGCTTGTGATGTACACGGTGATCAGAGCACCAATGTAATATCGAATTTTGTAATGCAAAAGCACCACCAATGGCAAAAATGAACCTTAATAGCGGATGCGCTTGGTAGGTTTTATGCGACCATAACCTATGGTAGCCGCTGGTAATTGACATGCCGCAATAACAAAAGCAAAGCAGTGCGACTATGATTTCAAAACTATCGAACCCATGTGTTAAAGCGCGATAGGGCACGGCAATAACTGCAATAAGGAATGTTAAAGAAAATACTATTATATTGAGCCATAGCAGGCGAGGTTTAGTCATTCGAGTCTCTTTGTTAAATGAACTTATATACTTTTTGAGTGTACACGTGTACACCATTCTAACTTTTGTTTCATTCCAGTCAATGAAAAACTTATGCTATGATGTAAATTAATAGTAATCTAGTGAATTAAAGTAGAATGTCAGGAATTAGGGCACAACAAAAAGAAAAAACTCGGCGCTTATTAATTGATGCCGCATTAAGCCAATTAAGTGCAGAGCGAAGTTTTTCTAATTTAAGTTTACGCGAAGTGGCAAAAGAAGCAGGTTTGGCCGCGACTTCTTTTTATCGTCATTTTAATGATATGGATGAGCTGGGCTTAACATTAGTTGATGAAGCGGGACTTACGTTAAGACAGTTGATGCGCCAAGCTAGGCAGCGCATTGAAAAAGGTGGTTCGGTGATTCAAATTTCGGTACTTACCTTTATGGAGTTTATCGAAGCTAACGGCAATGTGTTTCGTTTATTACTGCGAGAGCGCTCTGGTACTTCAGCAGAATTTAGAGCTGCAGTGAATCGGGAAATACGTTATTTTACTATGGAGCTTTGTGACTATTTGCAAAAGGCCAACAAACTCGACCACGAAACCAGCTATTTGCAAGCTAATGCCGCCGTTATTATTGTGTTTAGTGCCGGTGCTGAGGCACTAGATTCCAACAAAGTAGAACGAGAAGAATTGACCATGCGCACCATAAAACAGTTACGTTTTATTGCCCGCGGGGCAATGGACCTACATGCTAGAAAAATAGCAAAACTAACAGAGAACAACTAACAAAAAAGCTATTTTTTTCTACTTAGAATGACACCACATTCAATGTGTTCGGTATAGGGAAATTGATCAAACAAAGCAAAGTTGTCAATATTGTGGCTGTTAGTTAATGTTTTTAAATTATGGTGCAACGTTTGTGGGTTACATGAGATATAAATAATCCGCTCGAATCTTGCCACTAATTCTTCTGAGGCGGGATCTAAACCTGACCGTGGTGGGTCAACTAACACGGTATCATAACGGTAACTGCTCAAATCAAAACCCTGTAAGCGTCTAAATTCTCGTTCGCCATTCATGGCTTGGCTAAATTCCTCACTCGACATGCGAATGATATCTAAATTTGTGATCTGGTTAGCCGCAATATTGGTTTGTGCTGAGGCCACTGAACTCTTAGATATTTCAGTTGCCAGTACTTTGTTGAAGTTTGTCGCTAAGGCAACACTGAAATTACCATTACCACAATAAAGCTCAACTAAGTCTCCTTGTGAATGCTCGGTAGCATTACTGGCCCAAGTCAGCATTTTTTGATTTACACCACCATTTGGTTGAGTAAAACTGTTTTCCACTTGTTGATAACTAAATTGCTGGTCTTTAACCGTTAATACTTCGGTGACATATTCCTTACCAATAACCACTTTCTGCTTTCTGGCTCGACCAATAATTGATACTGGGGCAATTGCTGCTAAAGCTATTTTTAATTGCTCAGCCTCTGCCTGCCATAGTTCGTCGAGTTGTTTATGATAGAGCAAACTCACCAATAATTCGCCGCTAAGGGTTGATAAAAAATCTACCTGAAATAACTTACGGCGCAATGATTCATTATTTTTTATTTGGCTAATGAGTGTTTGCATTGCTTGGTTAATAATAACGCTGGCAACCGGAAACGTATCGACACGATATTTTTCTTTCGTGTCTTTGTTAAACATAATGTAAAAAATATCGTCGCCATCATGCCAGACTCTAAACTCGGCCCGTAAGCGATAATTTAGAGGTTCAGAGGTATGTATGTCAGCCTTTGGAATTGCAAAATCGGCAAAAAGATCGGCCATTTGCAGCTCTTTTTCTGTTAATTGCTGTGCATAGTTATCTGGATGGATGTGACTGAACATAAATTGACCTTATTTTTCATTGGAGGCGGATTCTACCGTTTGTTGCTCAATAGCTCAAGCGCTGCTACTGCCGTTTATGCTGTAAATTGGGTTTTTAGCAAATTTGACAAACTTCAGTCCCATTAATTGTCGTCACCGAATATATATTTTTGTAAACGTGTGAATCTGCAGAAATGTGCCATAGTTTTGTTAATAAAAACTATTTCCTCTTTTAAACTATGGTTACTAAAAGTATTTTCACTGTTCGTAATATATTAATGTTCTTGATCCCATCAATTATTGGTATCGGTGTTTTCATGCTGCCGGTAGAATATGATGGCCAATTTAGTATCCCTGTCGCCGTAATCGCTAAAGTTTTTCAGAAAAGTCTTAGTGAAATCCTGGTTGAATTGGTTTGTATGGTCATTATTGTCAGTGCCGTACTGAGTATCTTTTTTAGTACTATGCAACCCAAATCAGTAAATCACAGCTCCATAGTCGGCAAGTTATTTATTATTTCTCCTATTTGGTTAATCATCCGTTGTCTGGGAGCCACCTTTGCCTGCCTTATCTATTTAAAGGCTGGCTCGGCAATGATCTGGAGTGAAAACACCGGTGGTTTGCTACTACTAGGTTTAATGCCAATTTTATTTTCGGTATTTATTTTTGCCGGCTTACTTTTACCTTTGTTATTAAACTTTGGTCTGTTAGAGCTAATTGGCACGGTATTTAGCAAAATTATGAGACCGCTATTTAACTTACCGGGGCGTTCTGCTATCGATTGTACAACGTCTTGGTTAGGGGATGGCACAGTCGGTGTGTTGTTAACTAGCAAACAATATGAGCAAAAGATTTATACCCAAAAAGAAGCTGCAGTGGTCGGGACGACGTTTTCGGCGGTTTCTATTACCTTTAGTTTAATTGTAATTGCCGAAGTAAAGTTAGTGCATTTATTTATTCCTTTTTATTTTTCTGTTTGTTTAGCCGGGTTTATAGCGGCATTAATTGTCCCTAGGTTGCCACCGCTTAGCATGAAGAAAGATTTATATATAGATGGCACCAAGCCCGACCCTCATGCCCGAGAGGTCCCAGCAGGAGTAAATATATTCAGCCACGCTTTTAAGTCGGCAATAGATCGGGCGGCACAAGTAAAGAGTTTGCCCGCGGTGTTAATACAAGGGGTAGAAAATGCATTAGAAATGCTCTTTGCGGTATTACCTGTGGTTATGGGAATTGGCACCTTAGCGTTAATGGTGGCAGAGTTTACCCCAGTATTTGATTATTTAGGCATGCCCTTTTTATCCTATTTAGAACTATTACAAATCCCCGAAGCTGAAATTGCCGCTAAATCGGTAGTTATTGGTTTTGCCGATATGTTTTTACCTGCCATATTGATAGCTGGTGTTGATAATGAAATGACTCGGTTTGTTATTGCGGCGCTGTCCATTACCCAGCTTATCTACATGTCGGAAGTCGGCGCAATGTTATTAGGCACTAAAATACCGGTAAATATATTTGAACTGTTTGTCATCTTTATATTAAGAACTATTGTCAGCCTACCGGTAATCGCTTTAGTGGCGCATGCCATTTTTTAACGTTTACTAATGTTTAATTACAGTGCTGAAAACGCAAACAGCGAGCTTATTGCTCGCTGTAAAAGGTATTTCAACTGCTAAACTGTCAGTTAATCGTTACTAACTCAGTAATGGTTTTAGAAAGCGAGCAGTGTGCGATACCGGATCGTTGGCAACGTCTTCTGGCGTGCCAGCCACCAATATTTCGCCACCACCAGAGCCACCTTCTGGGCCAAGATCTACAATCCAGTCAGCTGTTTTTATTACATCGAGGTTATGTTCAATAATGACTATGGTATTACCATGATCACGAAGTCGATGTAGCACGTGCATTAATTGTTTAATATCATGAAAATGTAAGCCCGTGGTAGGCTCATCAAGAATATATAAGGTTTGCCCGGTATCGCGCTTTGACAGCTCTTTTGCCAATTTAACCCGCTGTGCTTCACCTCCAGATAAGGTGGTAGCTGATTGGCCAAGCTTGATGTAAGAGAGACCTACATCAATTAAGGTTTGTAATTTACGTCGCACTGCAGGGATGGCGTGGAAGAACTCAAACGCATCTTCAATGGTCATATCTAACAGTTCGTGTATATTCTTGCCTTTATAACGGATCTCTAGGGTTTCACGGTTATAGCGCTTACTTTTACAGACATCACAGGGTACATAAACATCGGGTAAAAAATGCATTTCTACTTTAATTAAGCCATCGCCTTGGCAAGCTTCACAACGACCACCTTTGACATTAAAACTAAACCGTCCTGGTTTATAACCACGTGAACGTGACTCTTGGGTGGCGGAAAATATTTCTCTGATCGCAGTAAATATTCCAGTATAAGTCGCTGGGTTAGAGCGTGGCGTTCTGCCAATAGGGCTTTGATCGATATCGATAACCTTGTCTAACTTTTCTAAACCAGTGATGGTTTTATAAGGTGAAGGAACATCGACAGTGGCACGATTAAGTTCGAGATGGGCAATCTTATATAAGGTGTCGTTGATCAAGGTTGATTTACCCGATCCTGATACCCCGGTAACACAGGTCATTAAACCTAAAGGCAATGTTAAATGTACATCTTTTAGGTTGTTACCCGTAGCTCCAGTTAATTCAATGACTTCATCCTTGTCATAAGCCATACGCTTGCTGGGGATTTCAATTCTCTGCACACCGGATAAATATTTACCCGTTAATGAATTTTCATTAGCCAAAATATCAGGTAACTTTCCTTGAGCAATTATTTGACCACCATGAACGCCGGCACCTGGGCCGATATCGATTATATGATCAGCTTGTTTGATTGCGTCTTCATCATGCTCAACCACTATGACGGTATTGCCTAAGTCCCGTAAGTGAATTAAAGTTTTTAATAAACGCTCATTGTCTCGTTGATGTAAGCCAATCGAGGGTTCATCAAGGACGTACATTACCCCAACTAACCCGGCCCCAATTTGCGACGCTAAACGAATGCGTTGCGCCTCACCACCCGACAAGGTGTCGGCACTTCGAGAGATTGATAAATAATTTAGACCGACATTAACCAAGAAACCTAGGCGATCGTTAATTTCCTTTAATATTTTGTCGGCGATTTGTCCCCGTTGCCCTGGTAGATTTAAATTAGCAAAAAATTCGGCAGATTCAGAAATTGAAAAATCGGAGATAATATTGAGTGACGTATCAGCAATAAAAACATTTCGCGCCTCTAATCGCAAGCGTGAACCATCACAGCTTGGACAAGCTTGCGAATTTAAGTACTTAGCCAACTCATCACGAACCGCATTCGACTCGGTTTCCCGGTAGCGTCGGTCCATGTTCACTAAAATCCCCTCAAATGGATGTTTGCGGACGACGAGATCGCCGCGATCATTCATATATTTAAACTTGATTTCTTGCTTTTCACTACCATTTAAAATGATATCTTTAATTTCTGTTGAAAGTTGAGCATAAGGCTTATTTAGATCAAATTGGTAATGCTCTGCCAAAGACGAGAGCATTTGGAAATAATAAAAGTTACGTTTGTCCCAACCTCGAATGGCCCCACCGGCTAGACTTAACTCGGCATTGGCGATGACTCTTGCAGGGTCGAAAAATTGCTTGATACCTAAGCCATCACAACTTTGACATGCACCGGCAGGGTTATTAAAAGAAAATAACCTTGGCTCCGGTTTTTGCATGCTGTAACCACATTGTGGACAAGCAAAATTTGCCGAAAATAACAGCTCTTCTCGTTCGGGTTCATCCATAAAGGCAATAGCTGCAATACCGTCAGTGAGAGATAAGGTGGTTTCAAATGATTCAGCGAGTCGGGTTTGAATGTCATCGCGAACCTTCAAACGATCAACAACAACTTCAATGGTATGCTTTTTATGCAAGTCGAGTGTTGGTGGATCAGATAAATCACATACTTCGCCATCAATGCGAGCTCGAATATAACCTTGGTTGGCAAGATTTTCTAGCAACTTGATATGTTCGCCTTTGCGATTTTGCATCACTGGTGCCAACAGCATTACTTTGGTTCCTGGTTCAAGTTCTAATACATTATCAACCATTTGGCTGATGGTTTTTGCTGTTAACGGCTCTTTATGGGTAGGACAACGAGGCTCACCTGCTCGTGCAAATAAAAGTCTTAGGTAATCGTATATCTCAGTGATAGTACCAACGGTTGAACGAGGATTATGAGAAGTCGATTTTTGCTCAATAGAAATTGCCGGAGATAATCCCTCAATATGGTCGACATCAGGCTTTTCCATTAACGACAGGAATTGTCGAGCATACGCGGATAAAGACTCAACATAGCGTCGTTGACCTTCAGCATATAAGGTATCAAAAGCAAGAGAGGACTTTCCCGAGCCAGATAACCCCGTTATAACCACTAATTTATCTCGAGGAATATCAATATCGATATTTTTCAAATTATGGGTACGTGCACCACGAACTTCAATCTGCTTCATAGTTATCCTGTTTTGAGCTAGCCAGCCTAGATGCTGTTATAACTTACGCCGTTATAATTAGTGCTGTTAAGAGTAGCTGGAAATTTGACAATCGAACATTATGACATAAAAGCATGCTAAAAATCAGCTAAGGAGCTGATTTTATCTTGGTCAATCAGCGATATGTTAAAATTCGAAAAGAGTGCTGATATTTTTTGGCCGATGGGCGCTTATCCTAAGACCTTAATAGTAGATAACTTTAATTTGCCTACTATTTAAGCTTGCCTTAATTATTCATTTATGTATAATACGCCGACCTAAACTTTAATGGTTTAGGTTTTATGTTAGTTACAAGCTGCTTCGGCAGTATTTCGCAACTAACCACAGCAACTCCGATTTGGAGTTGAATGTATATAGCAGTACGCTCCCCTACATCAAAACGTAGGTGATGAGTCGTACTTTGTTCGTTCTTTTTATATTGGGGATTTGATTCCATGTCAAGTCAAAGAATTCGCATTCGTTTGAAAGCGTTCGATCATCGTTTGATTGATCAATCAACAGCTGAAATCGTAGATACAGCTAAACGTACTGGCGCACAGGTTCGTGGTCCTATTCCACTTCCTACACGCAAAGAACGTTTTACTATCTTGATTTCTCCACACGTAAACAAAGACGCGCGTGATCAGTACGAAATTCGTACTCACAAACGTATGATTGATATCGTTGAACCAACTGAAAAAACTGTAGACGCATTAATGCGTTTAGATTTAGCAGCTGGCGTTGACGTTCAAATCAGCTTGGGTTAATAAGGGGATTTAACTATGACTATTGGTTTAGTCGGACGTAAACTTGGAATGAGCCGTATCTTCACTGAAGATGGTGTTTCAATTCCAGTTACAGTCGTAGAAGTTGAAGCGAACCGCGTTGCTCAAGTGAAAACTCTTGAAAACGATGGTTATCGTGGTTTACAAGTAACAACAGGCAGCCGTAAAGCTAGCCGTGTTACTAAGCCTTTAGCAGGTCATTTTGCTAAAGCAGGTGTTACAGCTGGCCGTGGCTGCTGGGAATTCCGCTTACAAGATGGCGAAGGTGAAGGTATTGAAGCTGGCAGTGACATCACTGTTGAGTTATTCAATGAAACCAAATTAGTAGACGTTACCGGTACTTCGAAAGGTAAAGGTTTCCAAGGTGGTATCAAGCGCTGGAATTTCAGCATGCAAGATGCAACTCATGGTAACTCTATCTCTCACCGTTCTAACGGTTCTATCGGCCAGTGTCAAACACCTGGTCGCGTTTGGAAAGGCAAAAAGATGTCTGGTCACATGGGTGCTGAGAAAGTTACTACTCAAAACCTTGAATTGGTTCGCGTTGACGCAGAACGTAACTTGCTCCTTATTAAAGGTGCGGTTCCGGGTGCAATTAATGGCAACGTAATCGTTAAACCAGCTGTTAAAGCCTAACGTCATCGGAGATATGTGATGGAATTAGCATTAAAAGACGCAACAGGCGCTCTTGAAGTTTCCGAAGCTACATTTGGACGTGAGTTTAATGAAGCATTAGTACACCAAGTAGTAGTTGCATATGCAGCTGGCGCTCGTCAAGGTACTCGTGCACAATTAACTCGTTCAGAAGTTAGCGGCGGTGGCAAGAAGCCATGGCGTCAAAAAGGTACTGGCCGTGCACGTGCCGGTACTACTCGTGGTCCAATCTGGCGTTCAGGTGGCGTAACATTCGCTGCTAAACCTCAGGATCACAGCCAAAAAGTAAACCGTAAAATGTATCGTGGTGCGATTCAAAGCATCCTTTCTGAACTAGTTCGTCAAGAACGTCTAGTTGTAGTTAACGATTTCGCGGTAGAAACACCAAAAACTAAAGAATTAGTATCTAAGCTTAAAGAGCTGAATCTGAAAGACGTATTAATCGTTACTTCAGAAGTTGATGAGAATCTTTTCTTATCAGCACGCAACTTGTACAAAGTTGACGTTCGCGATGTAGCTGGTATTGATCCTGTTAGCTTAGTTGGTTTCGAAAAAGTCTTAGTTACTGCTTCTGCAGTTAAGCAAATCGAGGAGATGTTAGCATGATAAACGAAGAACGTTTGTTGAAGGTGATATTAGCACCTAACATATCTGAGAAGGCAACTATGTCTGCAGAAGTAAACAATACTGTTGTTTTCAAAGTAGCAACTACTGCTACTAAGCTTGAAGTTAAAGCTGCTGTAGAAAAACTTTTCGAAGTTGAAGTTACCGGTGTTCGCACTTTAAATGTCAAGGGTAAAGTTAAACGTACTGGCGCACGTTTCGGTCGCAGAAGTGACTGGAAAAAAGCTTACGTTACTCTTAAAGAAGGCAGCGAAATAGACTTCGTTGGCGCAGAGCAATAGGAGAGAATCATGGCTATAGTTAAATGTAAACCAACTTCTCCAGGTCGTCGCCACGTTGTTAAAGTGGTAAACACGGAGTTGCATAAAGGCAAGCCTTACGCACCATTATTAGACACTAAGTCTAAGTCTGGTGGTCGTAACAATACTGGTCGTATTACAGTACGTCACGTTGGTGGTGGTCATAAACAACACTACCGCATGATTGACTTTAAACGTACCAAAGATGGCATCCCTGCAAAAGTAGAGCGTTTGGAATATGATCCAAACCGTAGTGCAAACATTGCACTTGTTCTTTATGCAGATGGTGAGCGTAAATACATTCTAGCACCTAAGGGTGTTAGCGCTGGTGATACGATCCAGTCTGGTGTTGACGCACCTATCAAAGCAGGTAACACATTACCACTTCGTAATGTACCTCTTGGTAGCGTTATCCATGCAATAGAACTTAAACCTGGTAAAGGTGCACAAATCGCACGTTCAGCTGGTACTTATGCACAATTAGTTGCAAAAGACGGTGCTTACGTGACTATACGTCTTCGCTCTGGCGAAATGCGTAAATTCGAAGCGGAATGTCGTGCAACTTTAGGTGAAATCGGCAACGCTGAACACATGCTTCGCTCTTTGGGTAAAGCAGGTGCTACACGCTGGCGTGGTGTTAGACCAACTGTTCGTGGTGTTGCCATGAACCCAGTTGATCACCCACACGGTGGTGGTGAAGGTAAAACTTCAGGCGGTCGTCACCCGGTATCCCCTTGGGGCGTACCAACTAAGGGTTATAAGACTCGTTCAAACAAACGTACAGACAAATTTATTGTCCGTCGTCGTACTAAGTAACTTAAAGAGGAATTACCATGCCACGTTCTCTCAAGAAAGGTCCTTTTATTGACCTGCACTTGTTGACGAAGGTAGAGAAAGCTTTGGAAAGCGGGAATAAAAAACCAATTAAAACTTGGTCTCGTCGTTCAATGATCATACCTAACATGATCGGATTGACCATAGCTGTCCATAATGGCCGTCAACACGTTCCAGTATTTGTTACCGATGAAATGATCGGTCACAAACTGGGTGAATTTGCACCTACTCGCACTTATCGTGGCCATGTCGCTGATAAGAAAGCGAAGAAAAGATAAGGGAAAATATGATGGAAGCAATTGCTAAACATAAATTTGCCCGTGGTTCAGCTCAAAAAGCTCGTTTGGTTGTAGACCAAATTCGCGGAATGCAAGTTGAGAAAGCACTTGAAGTTCTAACTTTCAGCAATAAATCTGCTGCAGAGTTAGTAAAGAAAGTTCTTAACTCAGCTATCGCAAATGCTGAACACAATGATGGTGCAGACATTGATGAATTATTCGTTAAAACTATTATGGTTGACGATGGTCCAACAATGAAACGTATTAAACCTCGTGCGAAAGGTCGCGCGGATCGTATCCTTAAGCGCACCAGTCACATTACCGTGATTGTAGCTGATCACTAGGAGATATTAGTATGGGTCAGAAAGTACATCCTACCGGTATTCGCCTAGGTATCACTAAACCTTTTGCGTCTACATGGTATGCAAGCAGCAAAGATTACGCTAACAATATCAAAGGTGATTACGAAGTTCGTGCTTACCTAACTGAAGAGTTAAAGCGTGCATCTTTATCTAAAATCGTTATTGAGCGTCCAGCAAAATCGATTCGTGTAACTATCCACACAGCCCGTCCAGGTGTTGTGATTGGTAAGAAAGGCGAAGACGTTGAGAAACTACGTAAAAAGATTTCTCTTATTGCGGGTGTTCCTGCTCAAATTAACATTGCCGAAGTTCGTAAGCCAGAAATGGACTCACAACTAGTTGCTGACGGTATCGCCAGCCAATTAGAACGTCGTGTTATGTTCCGTCGTGCTATGAAACGTGCAGTCCAAAGCGCAATGCGTTTAGGTGCTAAAGGTATCAAAGTTCAAGTTAGCGGTCGTTTAGGCGGTGCAGATATTGCTCGTGCTGAATGGTATCGTGAAGGTCGTGTTCCATTACACACTTTACGTGCTGACATCGATTATTCAATTGCCCGCGCAGATACTACCTATGGTGTTATCGGTGTTAAAGTCTGGATCTTTAAAGGTGAAGTAATTGGGAACATGCCTCTACAGGCAGAAGTACCAGCTCCTAAACCTAAAAGAAAAGGCAAAGGCAAGAGCAGTAAGTAAGGAAATAAGTAATGTTACAACCAAAACGTACTAAATTCCGTAAGCAATTTAAACTGCGTAACCGTGGCCTAGCGCACACTGGTAGCTCAGTTAGCTTCGGTACTTACGGCTTAAAAGCTGTAGCCCGTGGACGCATGACTGCTCGTCAAATCGAAGCAGCTCGTCGTGCAATGACACGTCACGTTAAACGTCAAGGTAAAATTTGGATTCGAGTTTTCCCTGACAAGCCAATTACCAAAAAACCTCTTGAGGTTCGTATGGGTAAAGGTAAAGGTAGTGTTGAATATTGGGTTTGCCAAATTCAGCCAGGACGTGTTCTTTATGAAATGGAAGGTGTTCCAGAAGAATTAGCGCGCGAAGCTTTCGAGCTTGCAGCAGCGAAAATTCCTTTTAAAACTTCCTTCGTAACTAGGACGGTAATGTAATGAAAGCTACTGAACTTAAAGATAAAAGCATTGAAGAGCTTAATGCTGAATTACTAGGTTTATTGCGCGAACAGTTTAACTATCGCATGCAATCAAGCACTGGTCAGTTAGCTCAAACTCATTTGCTACGCAACGTACGTCGCGATATCGCACGTGTTAAGACTATTTTAACTGAAAAGGCAGCTTCATAATGAGCGAATCTATTCGTACTCTACAAGGTCGCGTAATCAGTAACAAGATGGAAAAGTCTATCACTGTTCTGATTGAGCGTCGTGTTAAGCACCCTATATACGGTAAGTACATGATGCGTTCAACTAAGTTGAAAGCGCATGATGAAGCCAACGTATGTAATGAAGGTGATTTAGTTACAATTCGTGAATGTGCACCAATCTCAAAGTCTAAAAACTGGACTTTAGTTGATGTAATCACAAAAGCTTAGTTTAAGCTGATTGTACTAAACTAAAAAAGGCTCCTTCGGGGGCCTTTTTTTATGCCTGAATTTCGGTGTTTTTAACGAGCTTTGGGAAAGCCAGAGGAGGGGTTGTACAAGGATGTAGTTATCGTCGCTAGGCAGGAAAGCCTGAGGAAAGGGTTTGTACAAGGATGTAGTTATCGTCGCCAGGCAGGAAAGCCTGAGGAAAGGGTTGGTACAAGGAAGTAGTTATCCTCGGCAGGCTGGGATAGCCTGATGAGGGTAGGTGTCCAGGGAAAGATTACGAAGCCCCTTGCCCTGTAAGGACTTGCGCCAAGTAGCTTTCACTTCGTCCCGCTCGTTTTTGTTTTCTTTGGATGCCTGCTTTAAAACTTGTATCACTATTTAGTAAATTTAAAGCGACATGCCTTATCTTCGAAAAATTTTCAGCGCCATCACCACGTCGAATTCGACAAGCATCTTCTCTTAATGCGACATCCAACTTCCAGTGCAGTTTTACTTCAATGGACCAATGCTCTCTAGCCGCATGGGCAAGTTCTTTTGCGTTAAGCTTGGCTGAGCTTATATAATAACGTATGAAAGGCTGTGTACTTGGCTCATTACCTATTTTTCTAAATGAAACTACGTAACCTAAAGTCGTTATGCCTGGCCATTCAAGTGCGATATCACCTAAGGCATCAATATCATGACTAACCTTGTGTAATCGCGTTTCTGAACGCCCATGTGACTGTTCTTGTGTACCGTAAGTATTTTCGTTTTTGTTGTCGCTTTCATTTTGCAAATCACTTAAGTCAAAGATGTCATCAAATGCTTGTTCTAAACGCTTTTGGTTACCTTTAACCGCTAATAAATAATCACCATTTCCATTAAGAATTTCTGTAGCTATTTTTTTCTGACAGCCCATTGCATCAATAGTAACAAGGCACCCACTAATATTTAAAAGTTTAAGCAGTTCTGGAATCGCCGTGATCTCATTCGACTTCTCGGCTGTTTTAACCTGACCAATTACAACTTCATTGGCTGCGCAAAAAGCGCTAACTACATGGATAGCACCGCGTTTGTTGCTCTTGTTGTACGAGCCTCTAATTGTTTTACCATCAATGGCGATTACATCACCCTTAGTCGCAGTATGACAGTCGTTCATCCAAGCAATAAAGCATGATTGAAATTGCTTTGGATTAATCATGCTGATAACTCGAGCTATCGTATCATGGACCGGAATACCGTTTTTATAATCACCGTATTGCTGTAACCAAGCAAGTTTATCTTTACCAAAATCTTCTATCTCCTCCCAGCCCTCAGCGCCTGCAATAACAGCGACTACAGCTAAAAAGAGAATGTCGGATAAGGTATGTTCAACTTTCCACTTTTGTCTTGGGTCTTTAATAATTGATATGTGGTCAAGCAAGGTTAATCCATTCATTTTATATTTATCTTAAGCCTAAAGATAAGTATAAGATCACATCTAAATGTGATCATCAAATCGATCTTTTATTATTTAAAAAAAACATTTGAAAAGTCGATTAGTATAAAAAATCTAAATGCGGTTAAACCGCATAAAATAGGGGTTTTTCATGATCTTTCCCTGGGTAGGTGTCAGCTTTTATAGTTTTTTAAAATTTACTCTTTGTCTTCACTAAAATCATTCTCAGCCAAAAGTTGACGAACACTTTCGGGTAAAGCATTTTCATTATCTTTAGCTAAATCATCATCATTAGGTAATGGTTGGCCAGTAAATGCATGTAAAAATGCCTCACATAATAATTCGCTATTAGTGGCATGACGAAGGTTATTAACTTGCCGACGTGTGCGTTCATCGGTTAATACTTTTAACACTCGAAGCGGTATTGAAACCGTAATTTTTTTAACTTGCTCACTTTTTTTGCCGTGCTCAGCGTATGGATTTATATATTCTCCATTCCATTTAGCCATGGATCACCCTTTCAATATAATTTTATATTAGACCATGTAAATTGTACTGTTTATGTGAGATGAGTCAACATCTATATGCAAAGATGTTTAGATGGCTAAAATTTCTTGACCTGAGAAGAAAATACGTTTAGATTTATAGACGTCTAAACATCCAATTGTAAAATGAAATAAAATTAAGTAAAGAGCTAACGATGAAATCCGATAAATTAACCACAGTCGCAGTAAGAGCCGGAATTAACAGCGATAAGCATCATGGTGCTGTAGTTGCCGCAATACATCTATCAAGCACTTATAGTTTGAAAGGCTTTAACAAAAAGCGTCAATACGATTATTCTCGAACGGGAAATCCAACTCGAGCGACATTGGCTGAGGTTATTGCTGATTTAGAAGGTGGTAGTACCGGCATAATTACGAGTACTGGCATGTCGGCAATTCATCTTGTGTGTCAATTATTATCGAGTAATGACACCTTATTAATTCCCCACGACTGTTATGGTGGCAGTTATCGCTTATTTACTTATTTGGCAGAGCGTGGCTTATTTAAATTATTGATAGTTGATCAAAATGATGACCAACAACTTAAGCAAGCAATAGCAAAAAAACCTAAATTAATTTTATTAGAGTCCCCTAGCAACCCATTATTGAGAATCGTCGATATTAAGCAAATTTGTGCTCAGGCGAAATCGGTTGGCGCCTTAGTTGCTGTTGATAATACCTTCTTATCACCACTATTACAGCGACCACTTGATTTAGGGGCAGATATTGTTATTCATTCAACGACTAAGTTTATTAATGGTCATTCCGATGTGGTCGGCGGGGCGGTTATTGCGAAAAATAGTGAATTAGGTGAAAAATTGGCGTGGTGGGCAAATTGTATTGGTATCACCGGGTCCGCCTTTGATAGCTTTTTAACACTACGTGGTATTAAAACATTGCCTGTTAGATTAAAGCAGCATAAGGAGAATACCGAACAATTAATTGCATTTTTACAAGGTCATCCGGCAATAGATAAAATCTATTATCCAGGGCTGACTGATCATCCCGGCCATGAAATTGCTAAAGCCCAGCAACATGGTTTTGGTAGTATGTTTTCTTTTGAGCTCAAAGGTGGCGAAGCACAAGTTAAAGCGTTGTTTGCCAATGTTGAGTTATTCACTCTCGCACAATCACTAGGTGGCGTAGAAAGCCTAATTGCGCATCCGTCA
The DNA here is from genome assembly GCA_938075435.1 of uncultured Thalassotalea sp. Lineage (GTDB taxonomy): Bacteria > Pseudomonadota > Gammaproteobacteria > Enterobacterales > Alteromonadaceae > Thalassotalea_A. Next base: position 18,724 of record CALJHL010000116.1, read on the forward strand.
ACCATGACCCATGCTGGTATGGTTATAGAAGCGCAAATTGCCGCGGGCATAAGCCAAAACTTAATTCGGGTATCGGTTGGAATAGAGGATATTAATGATATTGTTGCTGATTTAGGCCAAGCATTAAATGCCACCTTAACGGTGGAAAACTAATGCAACAGCAACTTCAACAAAATTTTGCACCGCAAAGTAATAGCCTAAGAGCAGTTAGCGTCGATATCAGTGTTCATAAGTTCGGTGGTAGTAGCTTGGCCAATGCACAATGCATAAACCGAGTCATAGGCATCATTCAAGATAATGCGAGTTTAACTGATCTTATTGTCGTATCCGCGAATGGTAAAACCACAGATAAATTATTTTCATTATTAGACAACGACCTATCAATGCAGCAATTTATGCAACAACTTGAAGAGTTGCAAATTGCTCATTTGAGCTTAATCAATGAGTTGTTAGAGGCAAAAGCAAGAGTGGCAGTAGTAGAACAATTTAACATTGACGTCAAAAATATAAAGCGATGGTTTGCCGATGAGCAATTAAATAGCCAACGAAATAATGTGTTGGCGTTCGGGGAAGTATGGTCTGCGCGATTATTAACCGCGGCGCTTACCGACAACCTTTGTCCTGCTAATGTTATTGATGCCCGTGATGTTTATATATTAGATTCGAGCAATAATTATGTTTTGGATGAGGCTTTAAGCCAACAAAAATTAAAACAGTATAAATTAGCTAACCGATTAAATATTCTTACCGGTTTTATTGCCAGTGATGAGCACGGTTTAACGCAAACGTTAGGAAGAAATGGCTCCGATTATAGTGCCACTATTGCAGCGCATTTATTAAATGCCACAACTACAACCCTTTGGACAGACATTGACGGCATTTATAGTGCGGATCCGCGTATTGTGCCAAATGCCAGAAAACTGCATCGTTTAGAAAATTCTGTTGCCAAAGAGCTAGGCCGCTTAGGTAATCCAGTGCTACATGCGAACACCTTAAATCCTTTGGCTACGCATTGTATTCATTTACATGTAGCGAGCAGTTTTGAGCCGGAAACTATTGGAACTGAAATCGGTGCGTTTGGTGACATCGCCAAACAAGAAATTTCGGTGACTCATAACAATGATCTTATTTATATACATAGTGATGATTTTAACGTCGATATTATTGAGCAAATTAGATTGCGATTTCAGCCGTTGTATTTTTGTAAAGACAACACTTGTGTTGTTATCTCGCCGCAGTTTGCCGATTTAACATTACAGTTTTTGCACCAACAACAACTGGCATTTGCCCAAAAACGAGTTTCATTAATCGCGATTGTTGGTTACCAAATTGCCCAACGGGGCGAGATTAAAGCGCGCTTTAAACGAGCGTTAGCTACTGAACAAATCGCAAAATTTGTCGGCTCAGATAATGGCCATAGTCTGCTGGCATTTTTTGATCAAACTTGCTCAGTGGAGTTGGTAAATAAAGTTCATGCCAAAGTCACCAAAGACAGTCGAAATATTGGTTTAGTCGTAGCTGGTCTTGGTAATATTGGCCAGCGTTTCTTAGAAATGCTACCGAGTCAATTGGCAAGGCTTCAGGATTTAGAAAATGTTCATTTAGTCGGTTTAGTTACTTCGAAAAAAGCCTTGATTAATACTGATGGTATAGACGCTGGACAGGCATTAGAGCTTTTTCAACAGCAAAGTAAAGACTATGACAATAAGCAAGTGCTCGACTGGTTAACTCACCATCCATACGATGAGTTAGTGTTAGTTGATATTACTGCGAGTTCGAATTTTAGTGATCTTTACCGTGATTTCTTTTTGCAAGGTATTCACCTGATCAGTGCAAATAAAGCTGCGGGTGCCAGCAGTAACGAAAATTATCAACAATTAGGTAAAGCTAGACTTGATTCAGGCAGCCAATGGTTAGTCAATGCAACTGTTGGTGCGGGTTTACCAATTAACTATGCGATTAATGATTTAAAGCAAAGTGGTGACCAACTGAACGAAGTGTCAGGCATATTTTCTGGAACATTATCGTTGTTATTCGCCAACTTTGACGGTAGTGTTGATTTTTCCAAACTGTTAATTGATGCTCGCGAGCAAGGGTTTACCGAACCCGATCCTCGTGATGATTTATCTGGTTTAGATGTACAGCGTAAACTGCTTATCTTAGCGCGCCTTGCTGGCTTTGAATTAGAGCTTGAAGACATCGAGTGTCAAAATTTGGTACCTGAATTTGCTCAGCAGCTCGGTTTAGATGAGTTTTTAAAACGGGCGTCTGAGTTGGATAAATTTTTTAATGATAAACTTACTCAGGCCCAGCAACAAAATGGTTGTTTACGCTATGTTGCAAAATTTGTTGCCCACCACAATGGCAAGTACAGCGCAAAAGTTAGCTTAGAGATATTACCTAACCAACATGCCTTTGCAAATTTAAGCCCTTGCGATAATATTTTTTTATTAAAATCGCAATGGTACCAAGATAATCCACTAATAATTAGAGGCCCTGGTGCTGGCCGCGATGTCACCGCCGGAGGTTTGCATTCAGATTTAGTTAATCTATGTCGACAATTAGTAGTAGCAAATAAAAATACAGAAATTAAAGGAATTAACTAATGAATGCTAGAGCTCGTCAATTAGATTTACTTAACCGAACCGTTCGCGATATTGATAACGATTTAAATGTTTCGTTTGAATTTTTTCCGCCTAACTCCCCAGAAATGGAAACTACCTTATGGGATTCGATTGAGCGCTTAGCGCCGCTTAATCCGAGCTTTGTATCAGTAACTTATGGTGCGGGTAGTGGCACTCGAGATCGAACTCACGGCGTGATAAAACGTATTCAAAATGATACCGGCTTAATCGCCGCACCACACTTAACTTGTATCGATGCCGGTCGGGAAGAGTTAATTGATATTGCTAAAGATTATTGGCAATCGGGGGTTCGTCATATTGTCGCTTTACGTGGTGATTTACCTAATAATAGTCAAAAACCCGACATGTATGCTAATGACCTAGTGGCATTGCTTAAAGGCGTTGCCGATTTTGATATTTCTGTCGCCGCGTATCCTGAAGTACATCCAGAAGCTAAAAATGCCCAATTTGATTTAGTTAACTTAAAACGCAAAGTCGATGCTGGGGCCAATCGAGCCATCAGTCAGTTCTTTTTTGATATGGATTCGTTTTTACGTTTTCGAGACCGCTGCGTAGCGGTTGGCATTGATGTTGAAATCGTGCCAGGTATTTTACCGGTTTCAAACTTTGCTATGTTAAAACGATTTGCTGATATGACTAATGTGCATGTACCCGATTGGATGGGCAAAATGTATGAAGGCTTAGATGATGACCCGACAACTCGAAATATGGTTGGTGCCAATATTGCCATGGAACAAGTGAAAATATTGCGCAGTGAAGGGGTGAATGACTTCCACTTTTATACCCTTAATCGTTCTGAGTTAACTTATGCAATATGCCATACCTTAGGGGTACGTCCTTAATTGTGAGACATTATTTGTAAAAGTAAAAAAACCAACGATTGCTTATCGTTGGTTTTTTAGCTATTGCTGTTCTGAATTATTCTCTAAAAACAGTAATGTTTGATTAAATCCAGTAATATTTTTTCAGTTGGAGCTATTTGATCAAATGCCAAAAACTCATCTGGCTGATGGGCTTGTTCAATAGAGCCGGGTCCCAATACAATAGTTTGGCAACCCAATTGTTGAATGAAGGGGGCTTCGGTGGCGTAATTCACTACTTGGCAGCAATGGCCTGATAGTTGCTC
>CALJHL010000117.1 GCA_938075435.1 uncultured Thalassotalea sp.
ACCATTAGACTGCCAGCTAGCCAATGGGCGGTGCCATAATTTAATGCCTCAACATGGTCAAATAAAGCGATAGAAAGCACTCTGGTTTCGCCAGGAATATTACCGCCAATCATTAAGACTACGCCAAATTCACCGACCGTATGAGCAAAACCTAAACTGGCGGCGGTAATAAAACTTGCCCGGGTCATGGGCACGACAATCTTAAAAAACTGATCGATAGGACTCGCACCTAACATTGCCCCTGCTTCTGTTAAATTACTGCCTAATTGTTCAAACGCTTTTTGTAATGGTTGCACCACAAAAGGTAAAGAATAAATTACCGAGCCAATCAGTATGCCAGTAAAACTAAAGGCTAAAGAAGCGCCGGTAAGATCTTGAAAGAATTTGCCAGGGGCACTGGTAGGAGAAAATAAAATCAACAAATAAAACCCGAGCACGGTCGGTGGTAAAACTAAAGGTAGGGCAACTAAGGCTTCTAATAATACTTTAAATCGGCTTTGTATTTTACTTAAATACCAAGCCAGAGGTGTACCAACTATAAGCAAAATAATTGTGGTAATTGCGGCTAATTTAAGGGTGGTTGCAAGGGCTAGCCATTCATTATAATTAGCCACTAATTTTCCTTTAGTGGCTTAACGTTACTGACATTGTCGTCAGAAACTTCAATTTTTTGATCCGGGATTGTGATGGCGGGTAAGTACCCTTGTGAGTTAATAATTTGCTGACCTTGATTGGTTAATACAAATTCAAAAAATAGCGTCGCCAATTCAATATTTTTAGCATTTCTTAACACCACCATTTGTTGTTCTAATTCGTGATGCATGTTGTGGTCGATTAACACCCCATTACCTCGTTTAGAATTTAACAACTGGCTGTAAGAAACAAAGCCGTATTTAACAGCACCGGTGACTAATTGTTGATAGGTTTGATTAATGTTATTACCGACAATTAATTTATTATCAAATTTTCTCCACAAGTTGGCTGATATTAAGGCTTCTTTTGCTGCCAATCCATAGGGGGCAATATGGGGTGCTGCTATGGCAATTCGGCCGTTATAATCGTTTAAATCGGCCATAGTTATTGGTTTGTTACTGATCGCCGACCATAAGGCTATTTGCCCTATTGCGTAAGTTTTACGATATTTTTCAAAAATTAAATGTTGCTGTTCGAGTAATTCTGGTCGACGTAAATCGGCAGCAAAAAAAATATCAAAAGGTGCCCCATGGCGAATTTGCTGATAAAGCACTCCAGTAGACGCCACCGTTATTTGCGGCGTAAAAGGATGAATTTTTTTAAATTGGGTAAGTAAAAGTTCAACGGGTTTGGCAAAATTTGCAGCCACTGCCACTCGTAATGATTCCGAGTGGGCTTGGAAACTCAGGGTTGAAAACAGCAATAATGATATAACTACAAAACGCAAATTTACCACTTATCGGCCTCCTGTTGGTCGGTTTTTTTGGCCGCAAGCCAATGCTCGCCTTGTTCTGTTTGCTCTTTTTTCCAAAATGGGGCGCTAACTTTTAGATAATCCATGATAAATTCAGCGGCAGAAAATGCGTCTTTGCGGTGTTTGCTGGTTACTCCGACAAAAACGATTTTATCACCAATAGCAAGTTGGCCATAGCGATGAATAACACTGACATTGCCTAGTTGCCATTGCTGGCGAGCTTGTTCGACAATATCGGCGAGGCATGTTTCGGTCATGCCGGCATAATGCTCAAGAAATAAATGTTTAACTTGCAAACCATCATTGTTATTTCTGACTCGACCAATAAAAGTAACCACGGCACCGTCAACATGGTTATCGGCCTCTAAGGCGTCAACTTCATCACCAAAATCAAAATCTTCGAGTTGTACTTTAATGCCAGTGTTGCTCATGTTAACCCCCAGTTACCGGTGGAAAAAATGCTACTTCATCAAGATCGTTGATTTCATGCTCTACATCGACCATGGTGTGGTTTACTGCTGACAACAAGGCGGTATTAGAAAATACCTTTTGCCATTGATCACCACGATGGCTTAACTGCTGTTGCAGCTCGGAAATGGTTATATTATCAACGTAGTCTAATGTAAGGCTGTCACATCCTAATTGCTCGCGAAAGGCGGCAAAAAATAATACTTTAATTGTCATTTACGCTACCCAATGGCCGGATTTACCGCCCTGTTTTTCTAACACTTTAATATCACTGATAACCATAGCCGGGTCAACTGCTTTACACATATCAAATAAGGTTAACGCGGCGACGGAAACTGCAGTGAGAGCTTCCATTTCAACGCCAGTTTGGCCACTTAAACGACATAAACTGTTTATTTTAACTTGTTGTGTTTCAGGCTTTAATTCAAAATCAACCTGCACTTTGCTTAACATTAATGGGTGGCAAAGCGGGATCAGGTCACTACATTTTTTGGCGGCTTGTATACCGGCAATGCGAGCGACGGCAAATACATCGCCTTTAGCGTGCTCACCACTAGCAATAAGCGCCAGAGTTTGCTCACTCATTTTGATAAAACCTTCGGCGCGAGCCGTTCTCGAGGTGATTTGCTTTTCGGTCACATCCACCATGTTGGCTTCGCCTTTGGCGTTCAAATGGGTTAGCTCAGCGGTAACTTTACTCATACTTTAATCTCTTGTTTCACAAACTGGGGCAAAATCTAAATGCGGAACGAAGTTGCACGGGCCGTGACTCGCATCTAACTGCTCTTTAATTATTTTATCCCAAGCGGTTTTACAGGCATTGGTAGAGCCTGGCATACAAAAAACCACGGTATTGTTGGCCATGCCCGCAAATGATCGTGATTGCACTGTAGAAGTGCCAATTTCGCCATAGGAAATATGTCTAAATAATTCACCAAAACCTTCTACTTGCTTATCAAATAAAGGCAATAATGCTTCTGGCGTGTTATCACGGGCGGTAAAACCGGTACCGCCAGTAACGACAACCGCTTGGATATTACTGTCGGCAATCCAGCGAGAGACAACCGCTCTAAGTTGGTAGACATCATCGATTACAATAGCCTTTTCGGCTAGCTGATGGCCAGCGGTTTTTACTCGTTCAACTAGAGTTTGACCTGAGGTATCGTTTGCTTCTGTGCGGGTGTCAGATACCGTTAAAACGGCAATATTTAATGGCTGAAATTCAGCGCCACCGTGCTTAGACATATTTACTCCGAGATTTTTTTAATAGGTGTTTAGCCTGTTGCCATTCATTAGGAGTATTAGTATTTACTAATACTTGTGGATCGGACAATGGGATGGACTGGCCGTTGGTTATTTTAAAAATGTGCTTAAATGAAGGGCCTTTACCGGTTTGCAAAAAACGTTGGCTAGTAAATTCTTCATCTAAAAATTGACTTAAAAGCGCATTAACCGGAATAAATGCCGGTAATGAGCTTTGATTAAAGTGGCAAGCACGCTTTGCTAAGCTGCCCTTTAATTTTAATTGTTGTAAATGTTGGCTGGTTAAAAATGGCATATCTACCGGCATCACTAAAACCGAGCGCGGTTGAAATTTTTTGATTAAACTATGAATGCCAGCTAATGGTCCACCTTGGGTGACTAAGTCGGCGACACCGCCGCTGTTGCTGCCGGAAATAACGACTTTATCCAAGTGGCATTGGTTTAATAATGCTTGGCAATGTTCTACCATGGTTTGCTCATTTAGGGTTAAAAATGCTTTATTTTCACCCATTCGCGATGATTGCCCACCTGCTAATATAATGCCTAAACAATCCATAACCTTCCTTTTGAATTAGCCGCCGAGCATTGATAGGTGTTTAGTCGCACCGGTAAAGCCGTCTTTTAAAAAGTGGGTGGCTTGTTTATCATTAAGCAAACTCATGATACGTCTTTGTAGAGGTAATGGGTCATCAATCTGTAGTTGTTCTTTTAACGATAGCCCTTCATCGGCAAACAAACACAAATGTAGCTTGCCTAAAGAGCTAACTCGTAAACGATTGCAGGTACTACAAAAATCTTTTGAGTAAGGCATGATCAAACCAATGGTGCCTTGATAATCAGGATGCGCATAGACTTCAGCTGGGCCAGCCGCTTTATTACGAATGGTAGGTAACCAACCATTGGCTAACAATTGATTCTTAATGTGCTGTCCACTTACGTGTTGCTGTTGGTAAAAATCTTTGTTGTCACCAGTTTGCATCAATTCTATAAAGCGCAAACTTACTGGTTTGTCTTTTACATAATTGAAAAAACTATTGAGATCATGGGCGTTATATTCGCGCATTAATACGGTATTGATTTTTATATTGGTAAAACCTGAGCTTAGACCGTTATCTATACCCGACAAAATTTCATCGAGTTTATCTTTACCTGTTATCGCTTGAAACTGGCGTGGGTCGAAAGAATCGATACTAATGTTTAACGCATCAAGGCCAGAATCTACCCAAGTAGGTAAATGCTCAACTAATTTAAAACCGTTAGACGTGATCGCAACGGTATTAATGCCATTAGTTTGTTTGCAGGCTTGAATTATGTCAGGCAGGTCTTTTCGCAACGATGGTTCACCGCCGGTAATACGAATTTTTTCGGTGCCCATACTCGCAAATGCTGTCGATAAACGTTTAATTTCTGCAAGTGAGAGAAATTTACGATCATGATCGCATTCATAACCATCGGGTAAGCAATAGTTGCAACGAAAGTTGCATACATCCGTGATAGATAACCGTAGGTAATAAAACCTACGGCCAAAGTTGTCTTGTAACATGTTCACCTTTCCAATGTCGGGAGGCTAGAAAGTTTCCTTGCTAGCCCTGGTGGCAAATACCTAATTGTATTTGTGCCACGGCTCAATATTCATTCATGCTGTGCATGGGCAGAACATAGAGCTCGGCGATAAATATCAATATGATAATTGATATTAACTAGTAGTAACATACCACTGTTTTAATAAATGTTCCAAAAAAAAGACACTATTTTACAATAGTGTCTGATTATAACGGTTATTCATTAAAAGTTAGCAGTTACCATAAACCATAGTTTGGTAGTGTCTTCTTTATAATCATCTGCGCTATAACTTGCCGCTTTAAGCAATGTAGATACCTGCTTATTTACTTTATAAGCCGCAGTTAGGTTAATCTCATCACCGTAATCCATGCTACCTTCGTCAGCGGTGAATACATGGTAAGCTGCGCCTAATTTTACCGGGCCTACTTTGGTTGCGGCTTTTACATAAATATCTTCAATACCAGTTGCTGGTGTTCCTAAGAATTGATCACTAAAACCTTGAAATTTATGCAATGTTGCTAATGGTGTTTGAAAACCTACATCATTGTCTGAACCTAATAGTTCATAACCACCGCCAATACTAAAGCCATTGAATTTAACGTTGGCATCAACAACCATATAATCGGCATCATAATCGTTGGTGTTATCTCCTGCGTCAGATTGTGTTGCATAACCAACTTTTAATTGTAGTGAGTTTTTACCTAGTGGGAAGTTACCATTGTAAGTAACACCGTAAGTATTGCTTGAAGCATTGTCATTATTATCAAATTCCATGCTGTAATTGTAGGCAGTAACCGCATGCATTTTGTTGATTTTATATTTGGCATTAATTAAATAAACATCGCCATGAAGATCTGAATTGGCAGAATGATCTTCACCAAAAATGCGGTTTACGTTATAAATATAACTGGCATCGATACTAATCTTATCATTTGGCTTAACCATAACACGGTAACCGTCATAAGTTTGTTCATTTTGACGCCATGCAACACCACCAACAAAACGTTGATCATCTAAAACAATACGTTGGCGGCCGGCAGTCGCAGTAAATAAATCGCCGTGGTAAGTTAAAGAAGCCTGATTAATTTCAGTGCCTTCTGGATCCGCAACTACTGAGTAGTCACCCTTACCATTGATAGTACTGTTAAAGCTGTCGTTACCAATATAAGTTACGTCGTCAACTTCAACCTTAGCACTAACATTAAATGCTTTACCTGTGGTTACCGTAAGTCTACTTTTTAAGGTAGAGGCTAAGGCATCTTCATAATCTTCACCGTCTACAGGATTTGCACCATCTTGATCAACGGTTTCTACACGATAACGTAGAGTAACATCTACTTTAGAGTCCTTAACTGCTTTTGCAACATCGTCACCAACATTGGCTGAGGCAGAGAATGCCATGGCTAAGCTTAAAGGTAGAAGGCTTAATTTAAATAATTTGCTGTTGTTCATAATTTTCTCCATGAAAATATTAGTAGTGCTGATTACAATTCTAGTTGCGGTCATTTTGCTCTAAATTAACTTGCTAAACTTTGATATGAATCATATTTGGTAAGATTCTGTTATCAGTTTAATGAACATTGTAATTTTTTTGTATAAAATTGATTTGCATCAGTTTTTGGCGCTTTGCATTATGACAGTAAGCAAAAAGGGTTTGGGATTTGCGAATAATGAATTAGGATAAGCTATTGTTTAGTTTTGATGATAAATATCACTATGTCAGATTGTTGCTCTGCCCCCGGTTTAATGGCGTTTGAACTCGCTTTACAGCAGTTACTTGCCAATGTGCCGACTCCACAAGTTAGCCAATTGATTGCTATTGAAAATTGTTTAGATAGAGTCTTGGCCAATAATATTATTTCACCGGTGGATGTACCGCCGCACAACAATTCAGCAATGGATGGTTATGCTTTCAATTATCAGACAATTGTAAGTAATGCTGATACGCCAATGCCGGTAGTTGGACGTTCTTTTGCTGGAGAGCCTTTCACGGGCACTACTGCTATAGGGCAAAGTATTAGGATCATGACCGGTGCAAAGTTACCTGACTGTTGTGATACCGTGGTTATGCAAGAAAATACCGTTATAAAAGACGGGCAATTGCTGTTAAGCAAAGCCCCGCAAGAGAAAGCTAATGTCCGTTATCGCGGTGAAGATATTAATAAAGGTGAACAAGTCTTTCAACAAGGCCATAAATTTACTGCTGTCGATATTGGTCTATTAGCTTCATTGGGCATTAGCGAAGTTGAAGTTTATGCACCATTAACAGTCGCGCTACTTTCAACTGGTGATGAACTACGCACTCCTGGTGAAGCCTTAAATGACGGTGATATATATGAAAGCAACCGCTTTGCTTTGCATGCTTTACTGCAAAGGCTAAATGTTAATATTGTTGATTTAGGCATTATTGCCGATGATAAACAAGCCATTAGAGATGCTTTTCATGCTGCTGATCAGCAAGCCGATGTGGTTATTTCCAGTGGCGGTGTGTCGGTTGGTGAAGCTGATTACACTAAAGAAATTCTTGAAGAATTGGGTGAAATTGGCTTTTGGAAAATAGCGATGAAACCTGGCAAACCGTTTGCGTTTGGTAAATTAGCGAATAGTGTGTTTTTTGGCTTACCTGGCAATCCAGTTTCGGCCTTGGTTACCTTTTATCAATTGGCCACGCCAGGCATTGAAAAAATGCAGGGAATGCCGTTTAAAGCTAAGCCTAAATTTCGAGCGATAACTACCAGTAAATTACGTAAATCTGCTGGCAGAATGGATTTTCAACGAGCGGTGGTAACATTTGATGAGCAAGGTCATGCCCAAGTATCATCAACCGGCACCCAAGGCTCAGGGGTATTGTCTAGTCTTGGCAGTGCAAACTGCTTTATTGTAATGTCCTCTGAACAAGGCTCTGTTGAGGCCGGTGAAACGGTCATGGTTGAACCATTTACTTCGGTATTTTTGTAAAATTAAGGGGCTATGGTGTATGCCCTTTAACTTCAATTCGTCGGCTGTGTGGCACTTGTTGCCATACGATATTAGAAAAAATACACCGTCATTCCACTGTGCTTTTGGGGGGAACCTCCTCCAGTATATCGTGACTTTATAAATTGATTTTTTTGCTTGAATTGAAATCTTCAATTCGTCTATACAGTGCCATCCTGAGTCATAATTACAATTAGAAAAAATACGCCGTCTTCCCATCATGCTTTTGGATGGGATCTTCTCCAGCAAATAGTGGCTCTATAAATTAGTTTTTAGCTTGAATTGAAATCTTCAATTCGTCTGCTTAGTGCCTAAAGAGACCATACATGTCACACTTAAAAATTTTACGTATTCCTGCATCACGTATTTACCGTCTATGCTAGCTCAGCATTATAAAATTTCCTTAATATAAATTTTATTCAATATATGTTAGAATTTAACAATATTATTATTTAGAATCATTAGGCGTATTTCATGTCTGAACACTCAATTTTCGACATTTGTGTTGAACCTATAGAACTTTGTAAATTACTCAAAATTGCCAATATGGTTGGCGGTGGCGGCGAAGCTAAAACCATGATCAGTGAAGGTCATGTTTTAGTAAATAATGAAGTTGTAGTTCAAAAGCGTAAAAAAATTCGCCACGGCGATATTATCGAATATAACGGTAAAATTATTGAGCTCGCTTATAATCCCACCAAAAAATCAGCAGAGTTTATTAGTACAATAGTTTTAGCGAGTAAAAATAAAAAAAATAAAAAAAGAGCCAAAAGTAAAGCGCAGGTTATTTCAACAAAAACGGCTACTGAACCATCGAACGAACGCGAATAGGTTAAACTTGCAAGGACAAGGCATAACCTTAAGTGGGAGCTAAAAATAGTGAATATTTGACATTGCTATAGGAAGGGATACGATATAACTTTGGGTGCGGATGCGACGGGTTGTTTGGCGAACAGAAGATACACCTGAAAATAATAAGGTATATAGCAAACCAACGAATACTCAATATCCGCAGGTAAGAATGGTTTGCCAAATGGAACTTAGTAGCCACTTAATCACCGCAAGCGCATTCGATGATTA
>CALJHL010000118.1 GCA_938075435.1 uncultured Thalassotalea sp.
AAAATACCATTCCGTTAGTGGCTAACTCATTTAAGTTCGGGGTATCAGCTACATCATCAGACAATGAATACTGGGCAGAAGCATCAAGGCCAAGATCATCGGCAATGATCAATAATATATTTACAGCAGATTGTTGATCCGTTGAGTCAGGATCATCAGAGCCGGTATCTGTGTCACCATCGTCTACTACAGGAGTTGGAGACGTTTCAATATTATCTTCACTACCACTTCCTCCACAACCAAACAGTAAAATGGTTAAGGTCACGCTTAATATCAATACCTTCATCGCCACAACATATCTTTAATTTGTTTAAAGCTACTGTAGCATCTGCCAATATTTTGTCTGTAAAGAAAGCGCCTATATTAAGTAAAGGTTCTGTAAATAATGTTATATGGGCTGATTATATAATTAATCGAAAGGTCGATTTTTTCGGTAATACTCGACCGTTAGAGAGCGTGATCTTCTCCAGTTAAATCTAGTTGCGCGGGTTTGCTAAAGTGGAGTTGTGGTTTGATAAAATTAGCAAAGCAAACAAAATAGCCATTGGTTAAGGTTTGTTTGACAAGCGCCTTACTAATATAGTCTGAACTAATATTGGCTTGTACTTTATCGACAAAATCTAATTCATTAAAACTCAGTAAGTCGAAAGAGGCGGGCTGTAAAACCGCTAAAATTTGCGCTGCCAACTCGACTAAATCGATATTGGATTCAAAGCTGACGTAACTGCTCATTGCTTGTGGGGTAACGTGAATAGTTAAATATTTATCATTTTTAATGGCATTTAATGAATAACCGTATGGTTCGAATACAAAGTCGTCAATTAAAAAGCCAGGTAATAGTAGGTCGATATTAAAAAAATCACGAATGCATTGTGCCGATAAGCCAGGCGTTGTTAGGCTACGGGAAGCTTGTTCACTGATTTGATAAGCCAATAATCCATAGGTTTTATCTTCTGGGGCCGCTATAAAACTATTCTCTTGGTGAAATATATAGTTATGATGGCTGTCCATTTCACCAAAGCGATAAGCTTTGCCATTCATATGCTGCGCTAATATTTTAGTATCATCACTAAAACAGCTCAATTGCGCATGCGAAAAGTACTCGTTTTTTCTTTGGTAAATTACTTGATTAATATGGCTGTTATCTATGTTTTTTAGGAAGTATTCAATAGAATTGACTAAGGTTGTCACCCCACAGGTTAAGATTAAAAATCGGTCTGTCCATACAAATAAACTCGATTCAGATAATAGAAATGCCTTACAGTTTTCATTGCTAATGCGAGAAATAATTTGCGCGTTACAACACGCGACCAATTCTTGCCAAAAGCTGTCATTAACGTCGTTTAGCAAACAAAAGTTATTATTATTAATTATGACTTCAGCTTTCTTTTCAGAGCCTTCAAAAAACAAGAGTAAATCCTTGAACCAAGCCTAATATAGATAAATTATATAAGCTGATGAAATGAGATGGTTATTTTACGAATTAGTTTTACATTATTAACAATTAAAATGCTATTTATAAGATGAAATAATGCAGACAAAGCTTATCAACTAAGCGGCCTACAAACAAATGACAATACATCAAAATAGCATTTACGGTAAATGCTATTCAGCACGTTGCTGATAAAAAGATAAATAACCGAGTTGTTGATAAATACTTTGATCATCTATAAATTAATCAATAAAGACAAAAAAGCCCTATCCGAAGGTAGGGCTAGTTGCTTGCTAAGAGTTAATTGGCTGCTCTAGCAGCTTTAAAATTTAAGCTAGTTAACGGTTAAAACTTAGCATTTAGCCAGAACCATATTTTGTCGGTGTCTACTTTATTCGCGGCTAAATCACCTGCAGAATAAGCCGCTAATTTAATTCCCGCAGAGTAATTTTTAGTAAAGGCTTTTGAATACAATATATTGACCTCAGAGCCTAAATCATCAACCGTTGGTGAGGCTTCATCGGCATCAAATTTATGATAGATAACTGCCCACTTTCCGCCAGCAATTTCGCCGCCAAGACTCGCGTACAAGTCTGCCAAGCCTTCTTTAGGGGTATTTAAGAATTGATCCGACCAACCGTTGAATTTATGCAAAGTCGCTAATGGTGTAGAAAAACCATAGTTGCCCTGATCTGAGCCGAGTAATTCGTAGCCAACTTTTACGCCAATACCGGCAAAAACACTACTTAATTCAGCTGATATATAGTCAGCAGAGTAAGATGTTGTGTCGTTATCGGCATCTTGTTGGGCAAATTCAAGGTGGTAAGAAACCTTTTGTTTATCTAACGATGTTGAGCCATTAAAGCTAAGGCCGAAAGTATCTAAGCCGTTATCGGTATTATCATCGACTTCTAATAAATAACCGTAGGCGGTAATTTTTCCTAGCGAAGTCTGGTAAGCGGCATTGAGTAAATGATCTTTGGCATCAATATCTTTACCTTCAGCGAAAATTCTATTTCGTTGCGAAATATAGCCATACTTTAACGTTAGGTCGTCAATCGGTTGGTACGCAATCGTTAAACCATCAAATGTTTGTCTGTCTTGGCGCCAGCCAACATGGCCAACAAATCTATGGTTGTCCATGGTGATTACCTGACGACCCAATTTAACAGCCAATGATTTTTGTTTATATTGCAAAAGAAATTGATCCAACTCTGTGGATTCTGGATCTGCTATCACTGAATAGGTAGGATTTTT
>CALJHL010000119.1 GCA_938075435.1 uncultured Thalassotalea sp.
TATTACAGCGAACATATATCTTCTGTTCAGGATTTAATGCGAAAAGATGTGCTGACCATGAAGCCATACACGAGTATTGTCGAATTGGCGCAAACTATGTTGCTAGCAAAGCCTAAGGTTTATCCTGTAACCGATGATGACGGCACTTTACTTGGTACGATTTGTCGTAATGATGTTTTAAGAGCAATAGATGACTCTATTAAAGACAGCTTTCATGTAACCACCAAAACTGGCTAACAATAGCCTTATACCGACGGGTGTTTAAAGGCAGCTTAGCTGCCTTTTTGTTTGTTATAAAATGAGTTTAGCTACTGATTTTATTTTTTTAAACTGTTAAAATTCATCCATTAGTAGGCATTTTCTTTTGAGTACACTTTGTCCGAAGCACCAATAAATAATCAATCCTTATTCGATCCACTATTCCAGCAACTGGCAAAAGTTAGACGTTGCGATCGTATAACTCTTAAAAAACGCTTACACGGCATAAAAAAAATAACCAATGGGGATAAACAATTTTCAGCACTTAGCAATATTGCCAAGTTGATCAACGCTTCTGCAGATCGAAAATTGCATTTATTACAAAACTTGCCAAAAATAAGTTATCCAGAGCAACTACCAGTAAGTCAAAATGTCGAACCGATTAAATTAGCAATTAAAGAAAATCAGGTAGTTATAATTGCCGGAGAAACTGGCTCGGGTAAAACCACCCAGATCCCCAAAATTTGTTTAGAACTTGGCCGCGGAATAGAAGGATTTATTGGTCATACTCAGCCAAGGCGAATTGCTGCCCGTACTGTAGCGACTCGAATTGCCGAAGAGCTCAATAGTAAACTCGGTCAACAAGTTGGTTATAAGGTTCGCTTTAACGATCAAGTATCTGACAATACTTACATAAAATTGATGACCGATGGCATCTTATTAGCAGAAATGCAAAAGGACAGGTTGTTACGTCAATATGACACCATTATTATTGATGAAGCCCATGAGCGCAGCTTAAACATAGATTTTATTCTTGGCTATTTAAAACAGTTGCTGATAAAACGTCCGGATTTAAAGCTTATTATCACGTCTGCTACCATAGACCCTGAGAAATTTTCCAAACATTTCAATAATGCGCCAATTATTGAAGTTTCCGGTCGTACCTATCCAGTAGAAATACATTATCAGCCACTTGCCGAGCAAGAGGGCGATTACATTAACGGCATAATTTCGGCGGTTGATACGCTAAGTCACTTACCCTTAGGTGATATTTTAGTGTTTTTAAATGGTGAACGAGAAATTCGTGATGTTGCCCAAGCTTTAGAAAAACAAAATCTACGGCATACCCAGATCCTGCCATTATTTTCACGCTTAACGGTAGCGGAACAAAATAGGATTTTTGCCCCGCATCGTGGCCGAAATATTGTCTTAGCAACCAATGTTGCTGAAACCTCTTTAACTGTGCCTGGCATTCGCTATGTTATAGACCCGGGTACCGCTAGAATTTCCCGTTATAGTTATCGTACCAAAGTTCAACGTTTACCCATAGAGGCGATATCACAAGCCAGTGCTAATCAACGCTCTGGACGCTGTGGCCGAGTAGCAGCAGGTGTCTGTATTCGCCTTTACAGTGAGGACGATTTTTTATCTCGACCAGAATTTACCGATCCTGAAATTATCAGGACAAACTTGGCCACTGTAATATTGCAAATGCTGTCGTTAGGTTTGGGGGATATTAGCGAGTTTCCGTTTCTGCAAGCTCCCGATCAACGTAACATTAATGACGGTATGCGCCTTTTAGAAGAAATCGCAGCCATAAATTCGGCGAAAGCAACGCCACCTAAATTAACCGGGGAAGGTCGCAATTTAGCTCGTTTTCCAGTGGACCCTCGGCTTGCAAAAATGTTAATCACTGCCGAACAGTTCGGTTGTTCGCAGCAAATCGCCATCATTGTTGCGGCAATTAGCATTCAAGACCCACGTGAACGACCGATGGAGAAGCAACAAGCGAGTGATCAATGCCATAATCGATTTAAAGATAAAAGTTCGGATTTTATTAGTTTTTTAAATTTATGGGTTTATATCAAACAGCAACAAAGCAAATTAAGCAGTAATCAATTTCGGCAGATGTGTAAAAAAGAATTTTTGTCGTATATGCGAGTACGTGAATGGCAAGATATTTTTACTCAATTAAAACAAACGTTTATTGAGAACAAATTAGCTTGGAACGTTTTCGATAGTGATGATTATGTCGTCCCTTTAATAACCGATGAAAATGATAAAGACAAGATTGGCACGTCAGCTCATGATGGTTTGCATCAAGCAATTTTATCTGGTTTATTAAGTCACATTGGTAATTTAGATGAAAACAGAGAGTATAAGGGCGCCCGTGGTAGTAAATTCCATATCTTTCCAGGTTCCGGTATAGCAAAGAAACCGCCAAAGTGGCTAATGGCCACTGAACTTGTCGAAACTAGCCGGTTATTTGCCCGAACCTGTGCAAAAATTGATGTCAATTGGATTGAAGCACTGGCACCGCATTTATTGAAATATAATTATTCCGAACCTCATTGGGAAAAGAAGCGCGGAGCTGTGGCGGCGTTTGAACAAATAAGCCTTTATGGTTTGGTGATAGTTACTAAACGAAAAATTAATTTTTCCAAGATTGAGCCAATTACCTGTCGAGAGATCTTTATTCGCGAGGCACTTGTGCATGGCGATAGCACCATAAATGAAAAATTTCTCCAGAACAATAATCAACTAGTCGCGCAAATTGAAGACTTAGAAGATAAAGCCAGACGCAAAGATTTTTTAGTTGAAGAAGATGAATTAATTGCATTTTACCTTGAACGAATTGGCGATACAGTGGTTTGCCAAGCCAGCTTTCTAGCCTGGTGGAAAGACGCCAAAAAGCGTAACCCGCAATTGTTAGACTTTTCTAAACAACAGCTATTAAAACAAGACCAAAAACTGAGCAGCTCTGATTACCCAGTAATGTGGCAGCAGAACAATATCAGCCTGGCATTAATTTATAACTTCGCTCCCGGTGAGGAGGATGATGGCATCAGTGTTAATATTCCGGTCGGAATTTTAAATCAAATTGATGAACAAGGTTTTGAATGGTTAATTCCGGCAAAACGCTTAGAATTAATTACCGCATTAATACGTTCTTTACCAAAGCAATGGCGAAAAAACTTTGTACCTGCACCAAATTATGCAGAAGCTTGTTATGATGCGATTAGCCCTGAACAGGGTAAATTAACTGACGCTATGGAAAAGCATTTACTCAGAATGAGCGGTGTGCGTTTACCTGAAAACTGTTGGGACTTTAGCAGCCTAGCAGTGCATTTACAGATTAATTTTAAAATTATTAACCACCAAGGTAAACTTCTAAAACAGGGCCGTAATTTAGGCTTGTTAAAAGAGCAATTGCAAGGCAAGGTAAAAGAGTCAATTAAGTCGGTTGCCGATAAAGGCATTGAAAGAGCTAACATAAGTGCTTGGGATTTTAATCGCATTCCCAAATCTTACGAAAAGAAAGCCGCTAATATCACCATCCAGGCATTTCCTGCCTTGGTGGATAAAAATAAAGATGTTGCCATTGAATTGTTCGAACATCAAAGTCAAGCTGAACAAGCTATGTTGCAAGGTGTGACTCGATTGGTGTTGTTAAATATCCCTTCACCAATTAAATACTTAGAAAGTAAATTACCGAATAAAGCTAAGTTAGGTCTGTATTTTAATCCATTTGGAAAAATTGCTGATCTCCTTCAAGATTGTATCGAGGCAAGCGCTCAACAAATTATTCAAAATAGTGGTGAACTACCTTATGACAAAGCTAGCTTTGAGCAAGCCCGAGACCTTGTGCGTGCCGAAATCGCTGATGACGTGCTTGCCAATGCGATAAAATTGGAACAAATATTATCTTTACGCCATGAAGTGGCTAAAAAAATGAAAGGTAGTATTTCCTTAGATATCTTTCAAGCTCATGCTGATATTAAACAACATCTCAATAGCTTAGTTTTTAAAGGGTTTATTAGCGCTAGCGGTGTCGATAAACTCGATAACATTTTACGGTATTTAAAAGCAATAGTGCGCAGAATGGAAAAGCTGCCTATTGATCCAAACCAAGACAGGATCAAAATGATTGATGTTGAAAAAGCCAATACAATGTATCAAGCTTTAGTGAATCGACAACCCAAAAATCAACCGCTAAGCCTAGATGTTGTTGAGGTGCGATGGATGTTAGAAGAATTTAGGGTGTCAGTATTTGCCCAAAATATAGGAACCGCTTATCCCATTTCTTTAAAGCGCATTAAAAATCGAATTACCGAACTAGAAGCTTGATTATATTGACATTAGCAGTGTAAATCCCTATAAATGAATAAGTGTTATACCAAAGGTATAAGTTGTCACCTATTTAATGCGAGGCACCAATGCAGAAATTTGAGCAAGGTTTTGATGAAAGCAGAGCATGTTTTCGTACTATGGTAAATCAAGAGGTAAGCATTATCTTGCTTGATGATGAAACCAATAGTGAAGTTATAGCAAATTGCCGTGACTTGAGCGAAACCGGCATTGCTTTAGAAATTGCCCATCCGGTTGATGAAGGGACCATGATCAAAATCCATTTGGATTATGATGATCAAATATCCGTGCCTTTAACCCATTGTAAGGGCAAAGTCTTACGGTGCGAGCAAGAAAATCAAGATACTTTCCTACTCGCGGTAGAAATACTTGAGTGTGAATAACTCAAATTGAAGAGCAGAGTTAATCTATTTAAACTAATACCTATTTAATCAAATTGGTATAACTCTGCTGAATTTTCATTTCTAGTCCATCTGACAAATTAAGCCTTTTAGATAATAGCCTTCAGGGTAATTTAACGAAATAGGGTGGTCAGCCGCTTGATTCAAGCGTTCTATTATCCGTCCTTCTCGATGTGCATCTAATGCTGCATCAGCCACAACTTTTTGAAACAAGCCAGTTTCCATTAGTCCTGAACATGAAAAGGTGAATAAGATGCCATTTTTGTTGAGCAGTTGCATCGCTAACATATTAATGTCTTTATAACCGCGACAAGCTCCATTAAGTTGAGCTTTTGATTCTGCAAATTTAGGCGGGTCAAGAATGATCATATCGAACTTTTTACCTTCTTCTCGATACTGCCTTAACAACTTAAAAACATCCTGTTTAATGAAATTTACATTACAGTCTTGTAAACCATTTAATTCTAAATTTTCTTTGGCTAAATCTAGAGCCGGTTGCGATACATCAACGTTACTCACTTCTTTAGCACCAGCTTTAGCACAGTGAAGAGAAAAAGTACCAGTATAAGAAAAACAATTTAAAATGGTTTTTCCCTTAGCATAACGTGCTGCAGCAACTCTCGAATCGCGTTGGTCTAAATAAAAACCGGTTTTATGGCCCTTATCAACATCAACTTTTATTTTTATGCCATGCTCTTCAATAACAACCTCAGTAGAGTCTTTAGGTTCAGTGATCCAGCCCTTCACTAATGGCAAACCTTCTTTTTTACGTACCTCGACATCAGAGCGCTCATAAATTCCATAATTAGGGTAAAGCTCTGCTAAAATTCGAACAATAGCATGACGATGAAAATCAGCCCCAGAGCTTAGCAGTTGGCAGCTAATGATATTGTCATAAACATCTATAGTTACACCGGGTAAGTTGTCAGATTCACCGGCAATTAATCGGTAGCCGGTTAAGCCGCCATCAGCAATGGGTTTTTGCCTTAAAATTTGGGCTGCTTTGATTCTATTTCTAAAAAACTCATCGTCAACCAGTTCTTTTTGATCAAAAGTCCACACTCTAACCCGAATTTGTGAATTAGGTGAATAAGAACCTTTAGCAATCCAGTTTCCTTTACTATCATATATATCAACGGTCTCTCCGCTAAGAGGGTTGCCAATGACTTTGTTGACAGCTTTGGAAAATATCCAAGGATGGCGACGTAAAAGAGATTTTTCTCGACTTGGATTTAACATTATTCTTGCGGACATACTATTATTGCTTATAAGAGTAAAAAGTGTAGTGATTGTAAACCTTGCAAGCTTTAGAAACAATCATGCGACAATAACAAAGGACTAAATATGAAAGTTTGCTATATTGCAAAAGTAACGGGCACAGTGCAGGGCGTCTATTTTCGAGCCTCGGCGCAAAACCAAGCCATTGATCATTGTTTAAGCGGCTATGCTCATAATCAAGATGATGGTAGTGTTGAGGTAATGGTTTGTGGAGATGAAGAGAATGTGCAACAAATGCTGAAATGGCTAGAACAAGGGCCAGAAGAAGCCAGTGTTGACAGTGTTGAAGTAACATCTACTCATCCCCGTGATATCAATCATTTTTCGATTGGATAACAGTCTCCTAATAATTTTGGCAGTATAGGAATTAACGTGCGTTTTATTGATGTAAATGAACAACAAGGGCTGTTTTTTAATGAAACAGTAATCCCTACAGCTAAGGCTGGTCAGTGCTTAGTAAAAATAAAAGCAATTGGTATAAATCGTGCCGATTTATTGCAACGAGCCGGTAAATATCCGCCTCCAGCCGGTGAGTCTGCTATTTTAGGTTTAGAAGTTAGTGGTGAAATTGTAAATTTAGCCGCAGATGTAACTCACTGGAAAGTTGGTGATAAAGTATTCGGTCTGGTTGGCGGTGGTGGTTATGCCGAATTTGCAACGATTAATAGTGCCCATTTAATGAAGCTACCGGATAATTTTAGTTTTGAGCAAGGCGCGGCTATTGCCGAAGTCTATTTAACTGCCTTTCAAAGCTTATTTAGTATTGCCGACTTACAAACAAACGAGCAAGTGTTAATTCATGCTGGTGCGAGCGGTGTTGGTAGTGCGGCGATCCAATTGGCCAAATTTATTGGTTGCAAGGTAACATGTACGGTCAGTAATCAACAAAAAGCACAAGCCTGTAAAGACTTAGGCGCTGATAATATTATTAATTATAATGACACTGACTTTGTCGAATGGAAAAAGACCAATTTAAAGCAAGGTTTTGATGTGATATTGGATGTGGTTGGCGGTGATTATTTAAATCGAAATATAGATGTTGCCGCCCGAGACTGCCGTTTGGTCATGCTGGCAATGCTTGGTGGCCGTTTCAGTCAGCCAGTTGATGTTGCCAAATTGTTATTCAAAAGACTAAACCTGCATGCTTCGACGCTACGTAATCGCAATGATGCTTATAAAGCTAGGTTAGTGGAAAATTTTAGTGATCAATTTTTAACAGCCTTTGACTCAGCGCAACTGCAACCGGTAATTGAGCAAGTATTTAACTGGCAAGATGCTGATTTAGCACATCGTCTAATGGCCAATAATAAAAACATCGGCAAGTATATTTTAACCACTGATTAAGCCTCTCATGCAAACACACTTAAGCTTGTTGATAGGAGACCTGCTTCGCTGAGTGGCTTTGCTGATGAGCTTTAATATCGGGATTAATCTTCAACCTTTTTAAAGCGCAGCATTGTTTTACCATCGCGCTCTATTTTTTCATTAAACATAGATAACGGCCTGATCCAAATCCCACCATCGCCATATAAAGGTTGATACACCACATGCTCTTCTTCGGTTTCACTGTGCTTAGCTAAATGCAGCACTTGGTAATAGTTACCTTTGAAATGTTGATATTTCCCGAGTTCCATCGTTATTCGTTCCAATTTTTATTTTACGAAAATACACCTAAAAAAAAACCGCTAAAAAGCGGTTTTTCATATTTTATGTAGGTTGTAACTAGCTGTTACAAGCATCTTTTAATGCTTTACCAGCTTTAAAGCCAGGAGCTTTAGATGCTTTAATTTGAATTTCAGCACCAGTTTGTGGGTTGCGGCCAACACGAGCTGCACGATCACTAACTTTAAAAGTACCAAAACCAATTAGGGCAACATCACCACCAGAAGCTAATTCAGCCGTAACTGTTTCAATTAAGCTATCTAGTGCTACACCAGCAGAAGCTTTAGAGATATCAGCACCTTCGGCCATTTTTGCAATTAATTCACCTTTGTTCATTTTGTCTTTCCTTGTTTTGTTATTAATTTTATTTTTTATTAGCGTATCCATACTAATAAAATTATTTATATGTTTGCAATAGTTAAATTCAAAAAAGTTAACTTTTAATGCTATTTATCGATTTTTTTATAAAAAAAACCGCTTGCAACCACTATTTTCAACCTTTGAAGCATTTTATTAATTAAAAAATAATAGGTTTTTACCAAAAATATTGATAATAAAAACCTTAAAAATTATAAAATTTAGCTTGTTTGTCCATTTTTAGTTCTTACATGAGTCTTTAATTCGGCCCGACAAGCCGCATGCAAATAACAGGTTTGTTCGCCCATATCGAGTAACTTTTGCGTAGCCGCTTCATCTTCTTCAGTATCAATATACACATGTGTATCGACGGCAAAGCTGTTTGCTAATTCAGGTTCAAAATTCAGTTCAACCGGCAAACAAAAATTGGTGTCTTGCACTATTTGATAACCATTCATTTTTTGTTTCGCTACCGAGGCATATCGACCCAATTGAGTCATAAAGCAATAAGATAAACCAGCCGATAAGTAAGCTAGTCCAGATGGCGCTCTCTCGCTACCCCCCACTAAGGCTGAATCATCACTTAATAACCGAAAGACGCTACCAATGGGTTGAAAACAGGCTACTTCGATAGCTTTTAAACCATCTTCACGTAATGTACCTACGCCGCGAACATGTACTTGTCGTTTTTGATTGTCCTCAAGCCCGACGGCAGCCGATTTAACTGTGCCAAGTTTTTCACCGCCTAAGCTATCAATTTCAGGACATTTTTCAATAATCGCTGCACATGCTTGAGATTCTAAACTTACTTTTGCGTCGTTAAATAATGCGCTTGGTTTTTCCGGTTGAATGCTATCTGAAACATTAACTCGGGTTACTTCAATTTGTTTATCATTTTGATTTAATGTAAAAATACTGCTTTTAGAATGTCTTAAATAAGCATCTGCAGGTGAGGTGGCAACGGCACGATATGCTAACGTTTGAATCATCGCTTTTGTTGTGTCGGCTTCAACATTAAAGGTTACTTCAACGGGTAAGGCTGAGCCAATCATTGTGCCTTTCATTAATGATCCTTCCATACCGTAGTGGTTATCAACTTTAACCTCTAGCTTATTAATGACAATATTTTCGCGTTTGGCATGACTAAGGTATTCAGACATATAAGAAGCAACCAAGCCAGCGGTAAAAAAGCCAAGCGGGAATGGTGCTAAATCGGTACCGTTTAACCAAGGTCCTTCGTCACATACCATTCGCCAAGTTGTCGCGCCATAATCAACCAATGCTTCTTTTTGCATACCCGCTAAGGCGCGAGTTGCGGTTCTAATCGCTATTTTATCAAGGTTTGTTGATTGCACTGGGGCAGTGCTATTTACCACTTTAAAAACCAGAGGACTATTACTCGATTCTATGCTGTCTGTTACTGTACTCATTATTATCTCCTAGAATATTTAAATGTGACCTGGGCTTTGGTGGGTGTAAACCCAACCAATATTTGCTAGTCTGCTACTAAGTGAAGTTGTCAGCAATTACCAAATGGTAATAACGGCTGAATAAATAAAATTAATCGAGTTATCATTTTGCAAACCTATATAAAAACTCCAGTAGGAAAACGATTAAAATCTTGGCGCCAACAGCGAGGGGTGAGTCAATTGGATCTCGCTTTAGACAGCGACACCTCGTCTAAACATTTAAGTTTTGTGGAAACGGGCAAAGCTCATCCAAGCCGAGAATTAATCCTAAGAATCGTCAAGGCCTTGGCCATCCCGATGGAAGCCAGCAATAATCTTTTAATTGTCGCGGGCTATGCCCCCAGTTTTCAAGGCACTGGGTTATCATCACCTCAAATGTTAAAAATTACTGAGGTTTTTAATCATTTAATGACCAAGAATGAACCAAATCCAAGTGTTCTAATCGATCAGAATTGGGCTATCTGCAACAGCAATCAAAGTTTTTCTCGATTTTGTCAGCACTTTATTGCAGATAGGCAATTATTAAACCATGCGCCCAATAATTTATTAACATTGTTACTGCATCCCCAAGGTTTAATTTATTACATCAAAGATAAAGTCGAGTTTTATCAGGCAATATATAGTCGAGTGCGCAGAGCTATGGCGGTTAAAGATGATGTTCTAGAGGCCGATCAACTGTTAACTAATATTTTAGCGTATTCGCCAATTTCCAGCGAGCAACTGTGCTTACAAGTACCACAATTAATGATCCCTTTTACATTAGTTAAAAAAGATTTAACCTTATCTTTTGCACTAAGCACCACCACATTAGGCTCGCCTGTTAATTTAAGTTTACAAGAAATACAAATGGAATTTATTGTTGCTGAGGATAGCGTTAGCGAAGTGTTTTTAGACCAGTTATAAGCTGCAATTAAGGTTGGTTATGATGGCCATAATGATGATTAAAGTTGTTGGGGCAATTCAGTTTGTAAATATTGCAAGAACACTGCAGTTTTGGCTGGCATAAATTCCCGGCTTGGATAAATGCCATATAATTGCACTAGGTAAGATTGTTGATTGGCAAACAAAGACTGTAACTTTTGCTGGGCTAATTCTTGTGCACATAAAAACTCCGGTAATAACGCTACCCCTAAGCTATTTACCGCCATACTCTTGATTATCTCACCATTGTCACTTTGGTGTTTAGCTTTTATTTTTAAAGCCTGCATTTTACCTTGTCGTTTGAATTCCCAAGGAATGGCGACTCGGTCTTGATTAAGGCTTACTAAACAATGGTGTTTAATTAACGACCGACCCAACCCTGTCCACAACCCCCAGACAGGGACCA
>CALJHL010000120.1 GCA_938075435.1 uncultured Thalassotalea sp.
AAAGCCGATTACAAACAGTCTATTTTGAAAATGAAGCAAGCCGATAAGTTTATAAATCGGATCTTATTTTTACAGGGATTACCTAATTTACAAGATTTAGGCCGCTTGGCTATTGGTGAAGATACGCCGGAAATGCTGCACCTTAATATGGAATTAGAACTGAGTATACGCGTGGTTTTACAAACCTTGATTGCTGAATGTGAAAACAGTCAGGATTATATTAGCCGTGATATAGCGGCTGAAATATTAGAAGAAGTTGAAGAACAAATCGATTGGGTTGAAAGCCAAGAGTATCTTATCCGCCATGCAGGTTTAGATAATTACTTACAGTCACAGATGTAGGGTTAACGTGTTATCTATAACCATTAAGCGACTAGTGGCTGTTGTTGTGCTTGTTTAATTAAGGTCTGATTTAAGATTTTTTTTGCACATTGACAGCATTTTCCACACTGACTACCAATACCCAGTTCAGTGCTTAATGTTTTCATGGTTGTAGCACCTTCATCGATACTTTTTATTAACTGCTTATCGGTAATACCGTGACAAATACATACGTACATAAATTGTTATTCCGAACTGAATTTATGTCGATGTTAATATGAATGAGAATGATTATCAAGCCACTATGAGGCGAAAACTTTGGCCTTTACCATGTCTCGATATTGTTTTGGAGCCATATCAAAGTGTTGCTCGAATTTTTTTTTGAAATAATAGGCATCGCGAAAACCAACCTGTTCGGAAACATCACACATGGTGAGACCAAAATCGCGTAATAATACTTGTGCCGTCTCGAGTCTGAGGGTTAACAAAAACTGATTGGGCGTTTGTCCGACTTGCTCTTTGAAGCGGCGGTTGAAAGTGCGTAACGGCAGTTGGCAAACATCGGCAATCATTTGATTGGTGATCACTTTAGCCATATTACGTTGCATCCAATCTTGTGCGAGGGCAATGGATTCATCAAATTGCACTTGCCCACCGATTTGATAGAAAGGTTGTTGCTCGGTGCGGGATATTTCATGAGAGAAATGGTTTTCAATTACGCTAGCGATCTTCTTGCCAAACATCTCATTGATTAAAAATAACATCATTTCTGATTGTGAGTTAATACTACCGGCACAATATAAACCGTTGGCGGCGGTAATCGAAGCCTGACGATTCAATTTGACTTGTGGATAGTGTTGACTAAATTGATCGTAAAAATACCAATGTGTGGTGGCGGGTAAGCCGTCGAGTAAACCGGCTTCAGCTAACCAGCAAACGCCTGTGCCTGTTGAGAGTATTTTTGCACCTTGGTTATATTGTTTATGTAACCAAGGAATTACTTGAGGATACTTAATTATTGATACTAAAGGGTTTCCCCACATCGGTGGCAGAATGACTAGATCAAATTCGTGTTCACATTCAAAGGTTAAATCAGGTTGTAAGCGTAACCCTGCTGTGAGTGATTTAGCTGTTAAGCTGGTCGAAATTAATTTTATTTCCAATGGATCTTGATGCTGGGCTTTTCGGTCACGTAATCGTGATGCACCAGAAAGCATTTCTGCGGCTAAAGAGATGCCGGTGACTAACGCTTTATCATAAAGTACAAATCCAATTTTCACAGCAAGCTCCGATGCGATAACAATCTAAATTTAGACTATCTATTTATTTATGGTTCAGTGCCTTACTTTTATAGATTAAAAAAACTGTAGTGGCACAAATGTCAGGGTGGGTGGCACAGTTGAAAGTGTATTGTTAGTATAACTTGCTAGACTAGCTAGCAATAGCTTAGATTCGAATGAGATGTAATAAAATGGCAAAGTTACCGTTAATTGTTGGTTTGGGTGGTATTAATGCAGCTGGACGTAGTTCTGGTTTCCACAGTTATAAACGTTTAGTGTGCGATGTGCTGCAAGATGATGTTATGGCTAGTACGTGGCAAGATCTCGCACAGCGTATGGGACTTGATGCGAACGATATCAATGCTGATATTATTGCGCAAATTAAAGCGGGTACTTTGGTACGTCGTGCCACCACGTTTGATCCAAAAGCGGTGCCTTTTCAGCGTAAAGCCAAGTTAACGGCAGGTGCTGAGCCAATTACATTTCAATTAAAAAAATCGAAATTACCACAGTCTATCCCGGCGAATTGGTCACTTACTGATATTGATAATAAAACCGTGACGGTAACCGTTGAAGGTGACTTTGATGTGTTAATTAATGATGCCATCGATTATCCGGTATCAAGTGCGGGTAATATTCCCACCGGTTTTGATTTAGATAAATTATATAATTCTCGCTCACACCCACGTGGTTTAAAGCTAACTGTATACGGCGCGTCAGATGCGCTTAACTCATTGGGTGTTGATTGGGATTCAATCCTTAAATTAATTAATCCAGATGAAGTCTCTGTTTATGCAGGTAGTGCGCTTGGTCAAGTGGATGAAAATTCATTTGGTGGCATGCTTTCAGCTTATTTCAAAGGTGGCCGTGTTAGCACCAAAATGATGGCAATGGCGTTAGCCGAAATGCCAGCGGACTTTATTAATAGTTACGTGATCAACAGTGCGGGTACGACGGGACCAAATATGGGCGCTTGTGCTAGTTTCTTGTATAACTTGCGTCAAGGTATGTTAGATATCCAATCTGGCAAGTCAAAAGTCGCTATCGTTGGTAATGCTGAAGCACCTGTTGAAACCGGGGTGATGGAAGGTTTTCGCGTGATGGGCGCACTAGCTGAAGATGATCAACTTAAAGCATTGGATAGCAGTGACAGTGTGGATAATCGCCGTGCTTGCCGTCCATTTTCATCTAACGCTGGCTTTACTATGGCGGAATCGGCACAGTTCGTGGTGCTGATGGATGATGAATTGGCCTTAGAGTTAGGCGTGACCATTTACGGTTCTGTTGCCGATGTATTTATTAATGCCGACGCCAATAAAAAATCAATTTCAGCTCCGGGTATCGGTAACTACGTGACAGTGGCAAAAGCGACTGCATTAGCGAAAGCGATTTTAGGCGAAGGTGGTTTACAGCATACTTTTGTTCAAGCGCACGGCACGGGCACACCACAAAACCGCGTTACTGAAAGTCATATCTTGAGTGAAGTTGCGGCTAGCTTTAATATTACCAATTGGCCTGTTACGGCAATTAAATCATATGTTGGTCATTCAATGGGCGCAGCTGCGGGCGATCAATTAGTTGCATCGCTTGGTGTATGGCAGCATGGTTGGATCCCGGGTATTAAAACCATCGATCATATTGCCGATGATGTTCATCAAGCTCACCTTAATATTTTAACTGACCATCAGTTTGTTGGCGATAAAGGCCAAGAGATGAAAGCGGTATTGTTGAATGCGAAAGGGTTTGGCGGTAATAACGCCACTGGCTTGATATTATCTCCTCAACAAACCTTGCTGATGCTTGAAGCTAAGTACGGTGCGTCAGTAGTGAATGCTTACCAAGAAAAGAACAACCAAATCCAACAAACGGCAGCAACAGCTGATCGCAATGCTTGCGCGGGCGATGAAAAGATCCGTTATGCATTTGGTAATGCGGTGATTGATGAAACTGGCGTTAACATCAGTACAGAAGAAGTGCGTTTACAAGGTTTTGCAAACGCCATCAAGTTAGCACAAAGTAATCCATATCAAGATTATAGCTAGTACGATTAAACTCACGATTATCGCTGAACCGCTATAATCGTGAGTTGGTTTATCCCCTTATGCATTAAGCACGGGCAAGGGGATATACGACTAGATTCATATCATCTGCCATCACTTGTAATTCTTCCGTTATCTCTACTATTTGCTTCAGCTTTTGAATCAATAATAACGTATGTTTATGGCCATCATTTTCATAGCGTTTCAGTAATGCTTCGATCTCACTAATATAAGCTTTATCGACGTTAACTGGCGATAAAATTGTACTTTGTGTTTGTTCTAGCGCACTGCTAATGAGTTGTGCTACCAAGGCTAAATCTCGTTGTAATTGCGGATCAATAATTTTATTCCTGTGTACGCCTAACGCGGACAATGCCGATAACATGGCATGGTTACGACGTGAAATATCGTAAACGTGATTTAGTTTATGGCGTTTATCGTTGGGTTCAACTTGCATGTCTTTCCATGATGCGATCAAGTGACTGTCGGCGACATAGGCTTTACGGCGAGATACTCGGTAGGGTAAATTATTATTTTTACCTGACTCGTATTGTTTAATGATCTCGTGGAAA
>CALJHL010000121.1 GCA_938075435.1 uncultured Thalassotalea sp.
TCGTATCCCAGCCAATTTCTTCAAATTATCAAACGCCAAACTCCAAATTCTCAAACTATTCAAACTCTCAAATTATTTAACCTGTTAATTTCCTAATACCCAGCATTCTATTTTAATTATGCAGCCGGCTTTAAAACGCAAATATGATTATTTAATTGAAATGTTTACACTTGCCTCTAGCTTAAAGCAGCTTCAAAATAGCTTTAAAGGCAATTAAGCTGTAAAATACGCCGTCAATTAAGAGTCGAAATATTTCTACTGTGCGTTGCGTTGAAATAAGTTAATAAATTTGCAAAGGGTCCGTCACAAACAGTGATGTAAGTATTGGTTATGAAGTACGATTATATTATTGTTGGTGCAGGTCAATCCGGACTCGCTATGGCTTACCATTTAAAACAAATGCAAGCGAATTTCCTGATCCTTGATGCTGAACAAGAAATCGGTGGTGCTTGGGTAAAGCGTTGGGATTCATTAAAACTGTTTACTCCCACCGAATTTAACCATCTTCCGGGGCTCGACTTCAATGCAAAATTAGGCCATTACCCGAACAAAGATGAAGTTGCTAATTATTTTAAACGCTATGTTGAAAAATTCAATTTACCAGTAACATTGGCGAGTAAAGTCACCGATATTAGCCAGACCAAAACTGGATTTCAGGTCAGCTGCGATCAACAACGATTTTCGGCGCAACAAGTAATTATAGCTTCCGGGCCTTTCCATAGTCCGTCTTTTCCAGCTTGTCACCAAAACCTTTGCCCTAGTATTAAGCAAATTCACAGCAGCACCTATAAGAACCCGCAGCAATTACAGCCAGGCGAAACCTTAGTGGTTGGCGCTGGCGACTCTGGTTATCAAATTCTTAAAGAAATTGCCGAACACGATCAATCAAGACAAGTGTATTTTTCGGGCAACACCAATACATTAACCATTCCCCAAGAACTGTTAGGTAAGACGTTATGGTGGTGGTTTACTAAACTGGGTTTTTTATCAGTGAATAAGTATTCTTGGCTCGGCAAAATGTTAAGCAAAAAAATGCAGCCTATCATTGGCATAGACATTAAATCACTTTTAAACCAACAAAATGTTAAAAGTGTTGGCAAAACTCTCGATGCTGATAATACTAAAATCACTTTTGAGAAATGTAACATCGATTCTGTCAAAAACATCGTTTGGGCGACCGGTTTTAAGCCAGACTTTAGTTGGATTAAAGACATCGAATTAGACGCTGGTGGTTACCCAGTAAATTACCGAGGGGTAGCTTCTACACCCGGTATGTACTTTATTGGTTTACCATGGATGTACACCCGAGGATCAGCAACCTTAGGCGGTGTAAGTAAAGATGCCGCCTATTTAGCCAACAAATTGTCGCTCCAACCAGACAACAGTGCAAATAACGTTGAGCTAGCCAGTCAATTAGGCTAATTTTTGTAATTGGCAGTTTAGCTTGGCATATTGTCAATATCCGCTAAACCTGCCAGAGCTCAGTTTGCCAAGAATTAAGCGAGTAAATGTTGACATAAATACTTTTGCTTAGCATTGTATATAACCTTACTCTCAGCAATTGTTATAAATCCAATAACATAAAACTCTCATTTGGCGCCATCAATGGTTCAAAATATAAGTTTAACTCGACGTTTAATCATAATTTTTAGCATTGTTTTTGCTGGTGAAATTATTTTTAGTTTGCCTTTTCATGTGGCTCGCTTCTTCCGCCCTACCTTGCTTGAGGTATTTTCCCTTTCCAATACTCAATTAGGCGACATTTTTGCTCTTTATGGGGTAATGGCTATGTTGGCTTATTTTCCAGGAGGTGCGATCGCCGATAAGTTTTCTGGTCGCCGATTAATGAGTTTTTCATTATTTGCCACCGCACTTGGCGGGCTGTATTTTGTGCAAATACCGAATAGTAATGGGCTGACTATTCTGTTTGCGTATTGGGGGGTTACCACTATATTTTTATTTTGGGCGTCGATGATCAAAGTCACTCGACTTTGGGGCGGTGTAACCACCCAAGGCAAAGCCTTTGGAGTTCTTGACGGCGGTAGAGGATTAATTGCCGCAGGTGTTGCCTCAATAGCGGTATTGGTCCTCAGTTTGTCCTACCCTGAAAATGTTCAGAACATGGATTTAAGCCAACAAACCAGTGCCTTAAAAGCTGTTATAACATTTTACTCTGTAATGACCTTACTTGCCGCGTTACTTATCCTATTGGCAATTCCTCAACAAAAATTAGAACCACATAATGGCGTCAAAGTATTAAATAAAGTTGAAGGTCTAGCTGGTATTATCACCGTGCTCAAACAACCTAACGTTTGGTTTCAAGCTTTTATTGTCCTTGCGGCGTATTCTGCCTATAAAAGTTTAGATTACCTAGGTTTGTATGCCAGCACAGTTATTGGCTTAAATGAGTTGGATTCAGCTCGTTTGGTGGCGAATGCGTCTTACCTTAGACCCATTGCTGCAATAACCGCGGGGATTATCGCCGACAAATTTAAAATTGGCCGAGTAATTGCCTGCTGTTTTGTGCTTTTATCTGCTTGTTATCTACTTTTAGCCTCGTTATTTCCAACGACCACCAGCATCATCCTTGAAGCAAACTTTTTACTTACTTTTTTATTAGTTTTCGCCATTCGCGGCGTTTACTTTGCATTATTAGAAGAAAGTAAGCTTTCGGGTAAATTAACAGGGACGGCGGTAGGAATAATTTCGGTGATTGGTTTTACCCCTGATATATTTTTTGCGCCAATTGTCGGTCGTATTCTTGATTCATCTCCAGGTGTAGCAGGATTCAACCAGTTATTTCTGCTATTGGCTTGTTTGTCAGTACTTGGCTTTATTATGGCTTACGCCTTAGCGAAGCGAATAGCAAAACCAATGCCAGTTATAATCGTTGATAGCAGCCCTTAAATTTAATAAAACATCCGCTAACAACTGGACGTTTTTTCCACCCGCCAAGGCGGATTAAGACGATTTTTTCCAGCCCAATAAAGTTTAATTTTATTGCCAGATGGATCATGCAATATCGCTTCTCGCCAAAGATAACTGGCAGTCTGTGGCTCTTGTTCGAATATCACGCCTTTAGTTTTCAAAGTTGCTACCCATTCATCAAGCGCTTGGTGTTCAAAATAAATGGTTGCGCCATTGTTAAAAGAATTTTCATCAAGTGAAAGTGAAAAACTAGAGTCACCTTCTGGGCATTCAAAACGAGCATAATGAGGGGTATCAACTATTTGGATAAATCCTAACAATTGATAAAAACGGATTGCCGCATTCATATTATTAACGGGCAGTGTAATTTGGTTAAGGTTCATTCAATCCTCCTGATCTGATTGCCATCAGATAATGGCCATATTAATTATCTATCCAGACGTAATTAATTATCTAATGATTGGACAATACTCTGGAAGCACCAGTTTAATTGCCCCCGTTACGGCCTCAAAACGGATTTTTTTTGCTTTAATTGGCTCACCATCTAAATTTGTTGGTATTTCAACCTCAGAGCTCCATTCGGCCCATGGTACTTGGTAACGCTTGACGTAAGCTCCACTCATTTCAGGGTCAAGTAATTCTTTTATCACTTGCAGGACATCCTCCTTAGGGAAATCGAGCAAAGCAACAATGTCCAATAGACCATCATTAATAAAAGCGCTAGGGGCTAGCTGCTGACCACCACCAGCCTGTCGACCATTACAGACAGCGCCAACTATAGCACCTCCTTGTAGAGACATCTGTGGCATCAAAAGCTCCCCCTTGTATGGGGTGAAATTTAGAGATTGTATTAAACCTTGCAGTGTATAAGCCCCGCCACCGAGAAAGTTTTTTAGCTCAACGGGAGTGTTTGTGGTTACCTCTGCACCAAAGCCGCCACTGGCGACATTGATAAAGTATTGGTCATTGGCATTTACGCAATCAACAAAATTAGCGGTTCCTGTTTGCGCTAATTGTAACGCAGCGAACGATTCTGATGGGATGGCGCAAGCCGTGGCAAAGTCGTTAGCTGTGCCCAGCGGTAAAATTGCTAACTCAGGCCGTTTATTTTCGGGCAGTTGCATCAAGGCATCAACCATCTCTTTAACAGAACCATCTCCACCGCCGATAACTAGGCGTTTGCAATCTTCAGCATAGGCTTCGTTAACCAAGCGTGAGACATCACCCGATTCCCAAGTAACTCTAACGTCAATATCGCTGTTTTGTCGAGCTTGGTAAATTGCAGATCGCACCGACTCAAGGCCGGCCTTTTTGCCATTTATAATTAACCGAACGTCCTGCATGTCTATTAGCCTCTTTACCTATAATTACAACCAATGCCAATTATTTTTTTAAATGTGTTTTAAACTTCTCTTTTCATCACGCCACCAAACTCTAAGGCACCTTCAAGTTCGCGAAAATCAACGTTTACCAGCTCCCAGCCTTGTGCCCCGAGTGAGTTCAAGTATTGTTCAACATCTTCACGTTTTCGGCCTTTGAATAAACCACCAGTAGCAACGTCTCTACTATCAATAACTTTATAGGTAAATTTTTTCATAATACTCCTTTGAAAACTCAGTAAATGGTCTAGGCAAAATTAGCCAGCTAACGTATCACTTAGCATCGTCATTATTTTTTTTCGATGTATGGGTAAAAATGCCGCCAAGGGAGGCACCTAATCCAGCACCAATAACTAGCCCTAATCCAACATCATTAAATAAAACGTCGCCAAAGACTATACCGACGCCAGCACCGAAGGCAATGCTTATACCCATATTGTTTTTCTTTGAAGTCGTATTGTCACATTGTTTTTTCATAATCTAGCCAACCAATTGTTTTACTAAAAATACTTGTTTACCTGCCAATAAAATCACAACACCAATAAAGCGTCCTAAAATACTGGTGAACAATAACTATTCTTGCAATTGTAAAAGGGCACTAACAAGCTCGGTTTGTGGTGTCTCAATGCCAAGTTTAGCTGCTCGCTGTAATACCGCCCCACAAATGCTGTCCAATTCTAACGGATTGCCTTTTTCCTTATCCACCAACATCGAGGTTTTAATTGCCGCAAAATTGCAAATTAAGTCATACATTTCATCAACGTCATTTTTAGTGAGTTCAACGTTATCGGCTTTGGCAACACAAGCCACTTCCGCCATCAATTGATACACAATTTTAGTCAGTGTTGCATGGCAAGTAAGTGCCTGTGTATCTAAACCGGTTAATGCCGAAAGTGGATTTATGCCATTGTTTATAATGAGCTTGCGCCATAATTCATGCTGGATGTTTGCACTCAATTGAGTAGGAATATTAGCGCACTTGAATTGAGTTACAATATCGTCGATTGACTCTACTTCTGCCGCCGAATAACGTTCAGAATTAGGCCACGGCCCCATAATTATTTGTGCAAGCCCAGTAACTTCAACCTTTCCGGGTGAAATAATATGACCACTTATTCGAACGCCAAGCCCACCTAAGGTTTTATTAACTCCGACTACATTGGCAATCAAAGGCTCATTATCGACGCCATTTTGTAGCGATAAAAATGGCGGGCAGTCTGCCCCTAACCATGGTTTAAGGTCAGCAAGAATAGCTGCTGTTGCACCACTCTTAGTAGTCAATATAATCAAATCATAATGTTCTGGCAAATGCGTGGCAAGTAATTGCGGAACATCAAAAGCCTGAACCGCTTCACCAAATTGAAAGGTTTCGTGACTAACCTGCAAGCCCTGTTTTTGCATAGCAAGAAGATGTTCCCCCCGAGCAAGATATCTAACACAATGGCCAGCATTTTGCAGTTTAGCGCCGTAGTAACAACCGATACCACCAGCACCAATAATTAAAAACCGCATTGAAAAAGGCCTTGTTGGATTATAAAATAGTGAACTTGAAAAATGTGTTGGCTGGTCATTATTATAAATTTTCTGGATATTAATATCATTGTTGGCAAAATACTCTCACATCGCTTTTAATAAACCAACCAATTCACACGGATTAGTTAATATCAACAACGTGACCCTGGGTTATAGTTCTAACCACGATTTTAGGTAATTGGCCAATTCTTGAGGTTTTCTAACGGTAACATATGGCCAGCACCTGACGTAGAAATGACCGATACCTTGGAATTTGAATCTTTTAGCTTATTAAACCATGCTGAATTCACCAACCGATCACCTTCGCTATAATAAAAATAAGCTGGTAAAGACAAGTGTCCTAGTGCTTTAGCCAAATCTGCTCTTCCTGAGGTATATTGATATTGACTAATAAATTGCTCTTCACCGAGCTCTTTATCCATGCTCGAGATTAACTCAATAAGGCGCGACCTTTGATTGCTAGGGTCTAATAAGTGAGTAATTCGATCTCGACTGACACCTTGGTAACCATAGGTTTGCACTAAGTTTAAAATATCGGTTCGTTGCTTCACTTCATCCGCTGGTAAACGAGTAGGACTATTCGATATAACAAACAACTTCTCTACCCGCTCTGGATATTTTATTGCAAAATAGCTGGCAATGTAGCCCCCAAGAGAGAAACCAATGAGATTTACCTTATCACTAGCAAGCAAATCGTGATAATACTCAGCGAGTTCATCAACGTTTTTTTCTGGTGGAATAGCCAAATAAATCAGCTCAATTGAATTATGTAAATATGGCAGCAGCTCGGACCATAATTTATCATTGCACATAGTGCCGGGAATTAAATAAAGTTTTGTTTGCACTTTACTAGGCATTAGTACCTACACTAGTGCCAATATTAGTACCGCGCATTAATTTAAGACCACCAACATCGGTTGAGAAACCAACGCGGGAATAAAACGCAGCCATTTCTGGCTCACAATACAATTCAAAGTGTTTCACCTTTTGCAGTTTTTCATGATTTTTAACAATTCTCATCAATTTTTGCCCTAAACCATTACCGCGATGTTCAGCATTGATCATTACATCAAATATAAACGCCTTATAAATAAAATCACTGATGATGCGAGTAAAACCAATAAGGTTGTTATCTTTATCAACAACACCAATACAAAGTTGAGAGCCTTGTAGGCAATTTATAGTGTCGGCAATTGTGCGTTCTTTACCCCACCCCACATCTTGGTATAGTTGATGGAGTTGTTTAATATGATGATCAGAAAAATGATAAATTATGGTCATATTCAATTGCCTAGTTAGCTATATTCTAAGCCGCCACCAAATTTATTGACGAAGACAAAGAAGTACATCACCATAAAACTAGGAATGGCATGAACTAACATTGCTGGAAACTTCACAACTACCGGTTTGCTGGGTATAAAGAAGTACGGATCAATCTTCGCAAAATTTCGATAGATTAATTGCAATATTGGTTTTAAATATAGCAAGGCAAAGGCGACAAATT
>CALJHL010000122.1 GCA_938075435.1 uncultured Thalassotalea sp.
CCTGGTTTAGATTGGTGGGATAATTTAGAGTTAAACCCAAGTATCCCAGCGCCACTGTTGACAGCGCCTGCGCAACTGCAGCAAGCATCAAGCTTTGAATTTACAACGTCGGGCAAACGTCGCCCTAAAATTCAAACTGAACGACCACATGGTCGAGCGTTGCCAAACCATTAGACATAACTGTTTAAATATAAAAAACCGGCAAATTGCCGGTTTTTTTATGGATAAAATAAACTGCTCATGGCTTCAATAAGCACTAAACAAGGTTTCTTTTATAAAAGGAATGGTAATTTTTCGTTGCGCCCGAATTGATGCTTTATCTAAAACGTCTAAGTTTTCAAGCAAGTTTTTCATATCTCGAGATAAACGATTAAAGAAAAACTTTACCGTTTCTTCATTCATCTCAATCCCTCTAAACTTAGAACGTAATTGAATAGCGGCTATTTTATCGACGTCACTAAGGGGTTTAAGTTGTTCAGTGTAACCCCAAGTAATTCTTGAGACTAAATCAGGCAAGGTAATTAATAAACTATTAGCACTGTTGTTGCCCGCGATAATTATTCGTTTATTGTTTTCTTTTACGCGATTATATAAATCAAACACACCCTGCTGCCATTCTTGATTGCCGGCAATTAAATGTAAATCATCCAGACAGATCAAATCTACTTTTTCTAAATCTTCTAATACGTCTACCGACAACTGTTTTAATTCCGACAAAGATAGGCATAAAGAGCTTAGGTTTAATTGTGATGCCAATGCACAACTTGCATGCAATAAATGCGATTTCCCCACCCCTTTTTGACCAAATAAATAAAAACCATTAGTCGTTATTTGCGGGGTTTTAATGAAGGCTTTAAGTTGCCCAATGACTGCATCACTTTGAGCACAATAGAAACTTTCAAATGTTTCATCATCGGGTAAATGTACTGCTAAAGGTAACTGCGAAATTTTAGTCATTAACCGTTCCAGTAAAAGCTCAATGTTGGTTTTTCAGATATCTTTGCTAAAGGATCTATATTTTCTTTTAAATTTTGTTCTAATTTCAGAGCTTGATAAATAGCATTAATATCGGCAATAACATCTAAACGAAAATGCATTTTTTGGCCATGAACTTTAACCAATTTAACATCTTCTACTAGGGTTAGATCATTTAAGATGTCGCTAACCTGGGTAAATTGTTGGATGCTGGTAATATTGACTATTTCTATATCGATAAAACTTTGCTCTTCTAGACTAAAAGAAAAAGAATAACTTTGATGAAGTTTATCAGCCAACTCATTTATTGCGAGACTAATTAACTTTTCTTTATCTTCACCAATATAACTGCCCTGAATAACATCATCATTTAGCACGTACTGCCAATCTAGGGCAAAGCCTAGGTTAGGGCAATCCTGCTGGCAATCTGTTATCGGTAACAAGGAATTATCTGAAATACGCATAATTAAAATAGATTCAGCTAAATAACGCTTCGATGCACTGTAAAGGTTTTCATTAAATCGTCCCCAAACATCAGTGATACCAACATTGATGTTATCGGTAAGGTCCATTAACGGAAAGTGCAAGGGAATGCCTCGGGATTGGGCTATCGTGGTTATTAAAGACTTAGAGTCTTGAGTGCTTGAATCACTGATAATTGATCTATTATCACCAACCTCCTCCACCAACCAAATAGTTGCTAATGGACGGTGTTTACCCCAAATATCAACACCGGCATTTTGTAATAGCTTGTTGATCTTATCTTGTTCGAAATCAACCAATAAGAAACTGACGTCGTCTTCACTGGTATAACTGAATTGACTTAAATAATTACTTGGTTTGCGCAGTGCCTTTTTTAATTGCTCATTGTTTTGCGTTACATCACTGCCTGCGAGTTTTAACAACACTTGTTTTAGTGCTTGTCGCTGAGCTTTGTTTTTTGCCGTTGCAGTTTGAGAGGTGACCGCAACTTTAGCTTGATATAAATCAGTGACTTCAACCGCTTGTACCGGTAAAAAGTACAAACTTGCACATAACGTGCTAATGCTAAATAGCTTGGGGAATATTTTTATCATTTTCATGGCTAAATATTATCATAAAGATTAACAATTTAACCTAGAAATGAAAATATTTTCTCACAAAGATTTTAACATTGGCTCAGCACTGGTAGAATATGCACAAATTTTATATGTAATCAGCTATATCATCAGATATACACAACATTTTAAGGGTTTGAAGTGACCGATCAAAAACAATCTCTCAGTTATAAGGATGCCGGCGTTGATATTGATGCAGGTAATGCATTAGTTGAAAAAATCAAAAGCGCGGTTAAACGTACAACTCGCCCAGAAGTTATGGGTGGTCTAGGTGGTTTTGGCGCAGTTTGCCAAATACCAAGTGGCTATAAAGAGCCAGTATTAATTTCTGGTACCGATGGCGTAGGTACAAAGTTACGTTTAGCCATTGACCTTAAAAAGCACGATACCGTTGGTATTGATTTAGTTGCTATGTGTGTAAATGATTTATTAGTGTTAGGTGCAGAGCCTCTTTACTTTTTAGATTACTACGCGACAGGCAAATTAGATGTGCAAGTTGCTGCTGATGTTGTTGCTGGCATTGCCGAAGGTTGTGTTCAATCCGGTTGTGCTTTAGTTGGCGGCGAAACCGCTGAAATGCCTGGTATGTATCATGCCGGCGATTACGACATTGCCGGTTTCTGTACTGGTGTTGCCGAAAAGGCCGACTTGATAACCGGTGATAATGTTGCTGCTGGCGATCAGTTGATTGCACTTGCATCTTCTGGCCCACATTCAAATGGTTTTTCTTTAATTCGCAAGGTGCTAGAAGTCAATAACACTGACACTGCTGAATTATTGGGTGAACGCAGTATTGCCGACCACCTTTTAGAGCCAACCAAAATATACGTTAAATCTACCTTAGCAATGTTAAAAGAAGTTAAAGCTCACGCTCTTTCACACATTACTGGTGGTGGTTTTTGGGAAAATATCCCACGCGTACTTCCGGCGAATACTAAAGCGGTTATCAATGGCAATAGCTGGCAATGGCCGGAAATTTTCAACTGGTTACAACAAAAAGGCAATATTACCACTCATGAAATGTACCGTACTTTCAACTGTGGTGTAGGTTTAATGATTGTTGTGCCAGCAGATAAATTAGCACAAAGCTTAGAAATTTTAACCTCCCACGGCGAAACTGCCTGGCACTTAGGTGAAATTCAAGCTGCAACGAGTGATGAAGAGCAAGTGGTGATTAAGTAAAATGGCCGTTAATAAACGCATTGTTGTTTTAATTTCAGGTAATGGTAGTAATTTACAGGCAATTATCGATGCCTGTAACAGCCAGAAAATTCCCGCGAAAGTTGTTGGCGTACTTTCCAATAAAGCCGATGTTTTTGGTTTAACTCGTGCGGCTAATAGCAATATTGCTAGTAGCGTGTTATCACATAAAGATTTTACCAGCCGCGAAGACTACGATTGCGAATTAATCAAAGAAATTGATAAATTTTCACCCGATTTAGTCATTCTTGCTGGCTTTATGCGTTTTTTAACTGCCGATTTTGTCCAACATTTTAAGGGGCGGTTGTTAAATATTCACCCGTCTTTGTTGCCTAAGTATCAAGGCTTAAATACCCATCAACGAGCCATTGATGCCGGCGATAGTGAACACGGCGTTAGTGTTCACTTTGTCACCGAAGAGCTTGACGGTGGACCGGTAATTTTGCAGGCGAAAGTTCCTGTTTTCATTGAAGATAGTGCTGATGACTTAGCCGCTCGAGTGCATGAACAAGAACACCGTATTTACCCATTAGTGGTAAAATGGTTTTGCGAAGATCGCTTAACAATGGTCGATGAATATGCGATGCTAGATAAAATGCAATTATCTGAACACGGCTACGCTAACGATTAATTAGATAGCCGTTTAACGAAAAGGCTACTTTATGTGCAAAAATATATTTAGAAAAGTGTTACTGTTATTTACCTCTGCAAGCCTCATGTTAGTGTCTTTAGCGAGCATGGCAAATGAAGTTGTAAATAAAATAGAAGACTTCACCGCTAAATATAATATTGTTCATGACGGCGATATTGTTGGTAAAGCAGTACGAAAATTAACAAACCTGCCAAATGGTGATATTGAATTTAGCTATAAAACCGATATTAAGTGGTTAATATTCAGTGATCACCGCGTAGAAAGTACCGTTAACACTATTGTTGACGGTGTTGTTATTCCCAAGCAATATAAATCATCGCGCGAAGGGACCGGTAAAGATAAATATTATCAATGGTCTTTTGATGCCGAATCAAAAACTGCCACAAACCTTAAAAAGAAGAAACCTCTAACCACTATAATTGATTGGCCACAAGGCTTACAAAGTAAACTCAGTTATCATTTACAGTCACGCTTTAATTTAATAAATAATCGTAAAGACTTTAACTTTGAGGTCATTAGTCATTCCGGTAAAATAAGTACTTACAAATACGAGTATTTAGGTGAAGAGGAATTAATGACTCCCTATGGCAACATAACGGCTGTTAAATTACGTCGCCAAAAACCGGGAAAGAAGAAAATAACGTTTGCTTGGTTTGCTCCAGAGTTAAATTACTTAATGGTTAAGTTATACCAAATAGAGAGCGACTTTAAGCAGTTTCATGCTGAGTTGGTATCCGTTGAAACTGCCGCCCCTAAAGCTGCACTTAACTAAAGCAACTAACCTTAACCAGAAAAGCTTGATTCCCC
Source organism: uncultured Thalassotalea sp. (assembly GCA_938075435.1). Taxonomy (GTDB): domain Bacteria; phylum Pseudomonadota; class Gammaproteobacteria; order Enterobacterales; family Alteromonadaceae; genus Thalassotalea_A. The sequence goes on from CALJHL010000122.1 coordinate 4,732, forward strand.
CTGTTTAAATACTTGCCACTGCCCTGCTTGCATTTTATGCCACTGCTCATCAAGTGTTAGGGGTTGGGTGGCAATTACTGTGACTACGTCTTTATCGGTGGTTTCTTTTTTAAAATCAATAGCCACATCGGTATCAATAAGTTGCGCAGGGCCAAACGGTGCTCGTCTAGTGATCCAATGCAATTTATTAGAGCAATAAGCAAACACAAAATCACCATCACTTAATATTAAATTGAAAACACCCAATTCATCGATGCGTTTTGCCAATTTGGCTAGGTAAGTATGCAATAATTCTGGCGCCGGACTGGTATTGCCAAATTTTATTATTAACTGCTCTAATAACCAACAAAAAGCCTGCTCACTATCTGTCGTGCCTATAGCAAGTAACGTATTGGTTTTTAACACGTCTTTATAGTTAGCCAACTGACCATTATGAGCGTAGGTGAAGTTTTTACCCCATAATTCCCGGGTAAATGGGTGGGTATTTTCTAAACAGACGGGTCCAGCATTTGCTTGCCTTATATGACAAATAACTGACTTGCTTTTAATTGGATAATTACTGACTAAACGAGCAATTTCAGAATCATAACTCGGTTGTGGATCTTTAAACGTGCGACAGCCTTTGCCTTCATAAAAAGTCACCCCCCAACCATCTTTATGAGGACCGGTATTGCCGCCCCGTTGCATTAGGCCAGCAAAACTGAAACAAATATCGGTTGGTACATTGGCACTCATCGCCAATAATTCACACATTTTATATCCTTTAATTATCTTAATATATTATACCAAGTCCGATAATTTATTGGTCAATAAATTATAATTTAATCGGCGATAAGAGATTCGGCGTCCTTTTATATAATTTAATACCCCGTATTAAATTATATAAAACGT
>CALJHL010000123.1 GCA_938075435.1 uncultured Thalassotalea sp.
GTTGAAACTCTACCTTTATGGTTACCTTAATCGAATTCAATCAAGCCGCAGGCTTGAACGTGAAGCGCAGCGTAACGTTGAACTAATGTGGTTAACACGCCGATTAGCCCCTGACTTTAAAGCCATTGCCGATTTCCGCAAAGACAACAGCCAAGGTATCAAGAACGCATGCCGAACCTTCATCGATATTTGTCGAAAGCTAGATATGTTTAAAGACGCTGTCGTTTCGGTCGATGGCAGTAAGTTCAAAGCTGTTAATAATAAATCTAAAAACTTCACTCCAAGTAAATTGAAATTCCACATAGAACGAGTTGAAAAGCATATCCAGCGCTATTTAAGCAAACTAGATGAAGTTGATTCTACCGAATCATCTGAAACGAAAGAGAGTATTAACGACAAGATAAACTCACTTAAAAGCACGCTCGAAGAATTCAAAGAGCTTAAAAAAAAAGTTGAAGCTACCCCAGATAAACAAATCTCCGAAACAGACCCAGACTCAAGGTTAATGAAGACACGAAGTAACGCTCGGCAAGTTTGCTATAACGTACAAAGTGCTGTTGATGCCAAGCATCACCTTATTGTTGCGCATAAAGTAACTAACGTTCCTGACAGGGGAAAGTTACATGAGATGTGCGTTGAAGCACAGGGTGCACTTCAAAATAAAGACCTAACGGTACTGGCCGATAGAGGCTATTACAGTGGGCTAGATATTAAGAATAGTGAAGATGCGGGGATGAACGTATTGGTGCCAACCTGTGATACATCAGCGAGTGAAAAGAAAGGTATATTCAATCGTTCGATGTTCAAATATGACGCTGTTAAAGATGTTTATGTTTGTCCTGCCAATGAAGAGTTACCCCATCGCATGACAGGGATAGAAAAAGGCAAGACAATGAAAAGGTAAATGCTAGATATTCATACATGTCGAGCCTGTAAATTCAAACCAGAATGCACAAGTAGCCCAAGTGTTCGTCGCATCGCTCGTTGGGAACATCAAGATGTATTAGATAAAATGGCGCAACGGCTTGAAGCAGAGCCTGATGCAATGCTCATTCGAAAACAAACAGTTGAGCACCCATTTGGTACGATAAAAATGTGGATGGGTTCACAACACTTCCTAACGAAACGATTTAAAAATGTTGGCACAGAAATGGACTTGCATGTTCTGGCTTATAATCTCAAACGAATGATGACAATCATTGGCCCGAAACAACTAATGAAGGAAATGATGGCCTAACGGCCAACTTTTCTTCAAATATCACCAAGAATAGTGGTTATATGGGATAATAAACGCTATTTCCAGCGTTCAAAACAATGAAATAGGTAAATTTGAAATTTCTGGTTCGCTACGCTCACCTAATATTAACAGCAGAAAATAACGGTGATCTATAAAAGGTATTTTCACACAGTCTGAGCCAAAAGCGGACATTAGCTTGCGTGTTACTAACGTCAGTTCAGAGCCTCAAAGCTGTCGTATTTTATTGTGGTTAATCTCAAGTGCCAACTACGGGCAATCAAAAAACTTAAATGATTGTGTGCCTTGGTGTGTTAGTGGATGTTTGATAGCCCCTTGTTCATGGTAGGCTATGTGACATTATTGCCTGACGTGAGGAAAAGTCTAAACGGTCAGAGAGCGGCTACAATCCGGCCTCGCACTATTGAATAATTATATAAAAGCAGTGATGGATGCACTCATACCCAATACATCACCGCTTTCGCTGCCTTAATTAATATTGCAGTTATTATTTGTTATTACTAACTTGCTTTTTACGCCTCCATGGTTCAATAGGTTGAGTGAAATATCTCCACCAAACGTACTTCCATGGAATTACAATAATTATTAAACAAATTCCAATCATCGATCCTTTTACGCTTACGACGCCCGGAATTTTCTCATCGGCCAGCCATGGTGGTAGTGCGACGACAACCAGCCAGACTGCTTTCCAAACGATTTCATAGATCATAATAGGTAGAAATGCTACAGGACGAAAGATGCCTCCAATTGCAAATACAGCAAGCGCGAATAACATCGAATGTCCAAGTCCTCTCCAAGGAGTCCATTCAGAGGTACCCTCTAAAATATAATTCAATTGATTTCGACCCAGAACTAACACCATTGCAATAAAAAAAGCTCGGAGTCCCCATGTTTGCCAAAGTGGTATTGGTGGGGCGCCCTTTTGTATTGAATTATATTCGTTATTAATATCTTCACTTGCATTAACACCTTCGTTATCAGTGACAGATTTACTTCTCATAACCATACCTCATTTTTAAAATTTCGCCACAATACTGCCATGCATTGGGGTTTAAGAGGGGTCGAATTTGAAAATCGATGCACGAAAGAGACAATAAATAAGGAAATTATAGAAAAAGAGCGGAGTTAATGTAATATCACTGTAGAAGATAGAGAGGATTAAAAATTGGAACTCCTAAAAGTCGCACAATTATTCATTGTTTTACTAAGTATGGCATTAGCCAGTATTCATTATCGCCTTCGAGAAAAGCATGTTTTGCATTTAGCTTTCGCTGTTTTTTGTGCATCTTCGTCTATGTATATTGCATGTAAATTGACAGGCGACTATTGGGCACCCTATCACCACCTGATCGGTACACTGGGTTTTGCCACTTGTAGTGGTTACTGGCTATTTGCTCGTGCATTTTTCCGTAAAACCAATCCTATAAATCACCATCACCTTCTTTTCGTTGGTTTACTAGGGGTATGCCTGATATTACGACAACTTTTACTCTTTTCTGAAAAAATGTGGCTGGTAAATACAGACTGGATCCCTACGCTAACAATCGTTTTATCCGAAGCCATTGCAATATTATCTTCTGGTATGCTCACTCTTGCGTTTTGGGAAGGTTATCGAGTGTTGCAGAGTGCTACAGCAACACAACGTAAAATATCCACTATTTACCTGTCTTCACTCATTATTGGCATTGTAAGTGTCATGTTAATTTCCGCTGCACTTCCAACTGACTTATTAGCGGGTGCAGGACGAGACTGGCTCGTGGTTTTCGCTTACATATTGATATTGACTACCTCACATGGACTGATTCGATTTCGCCAACAGCAGATTGACCAAAAAGAAAAAAATACGGACTCATTCGTTCAAGAAGGAAGTATACTCGCTCATCAAATCCATGCGCTGTTGGTTGAGGAAAAACGCTTTTTGGAGTCGAGTTTGCGCGTTGCCGATATTGCTCGCGAGTTAGACGTTCCTGAGTATCGTATCCGCGCTATTATGCTCAATCATTTCAATGCCAAAAACTTTAATCACTATGTTAACCAGATGCGTATTGAATATGCTAAAACTATATTAAGTGCATTTGATAAACGCGACTGGCCCGTACTTGTTGTTGGGATTGAAAGTGGTTTTGCCTCTGCCGCCCCTTTTACGCGCGCATTTAAGGAGTTTGCCGGTTGCACCCCAGGACAGTATCGAAAGCAACAGTTGGCAACGTAGTAGTTCATTTAATCGAGAATTGTTGGAAGAAAAGTGAGAAGTAAACCGTGCTAATTCGAAAACAGCTTATACACGTTAAGCTACCTACTTTATTTCGTCAGAGAAAACGTATTTGTTAGAGTTGTCCGTAAACTCCTTAGTAAGTGTGAGAGCAAATCAAAGCCATGAGCAGTGTCTTCATCTTATCTTCTCATATAGTGGTGTGCTACGTTCGTTTTAGAAGACTAACGCTTTCGTGGCAGCAATGGTTTGTAATTCCCCTTAGCTGCCGTTAAATAATCTTATTATTTGAGTGATTATTTTACGTTGTGAGTTCAATCAGTTTAACATAAACTCTTAACTTATGACCGCAATGTCGGGTCACTTGTCGTTAGATAGGCCAAGGCTAAGGTCTTCTTTCGTATCTAAGCCGTCCATTTGAGGCGGCTTTTTGATCACAATAAAACGTCAGCAATGTGATAACAGTTGCCTGTTTGAAGATTTAAAATGATTAGTATTCTAAGAGAACAAAGAGAACAAAAATTTTATGGTGCTGTGTGCGCCATAGAAAATTAATTTGTATTTTATAAAAATATACACCTATTGATAATACCCCAACTTATCCCCCTGAAATTGCAGTTATATGCAACCGAATGCAATGACATGCAAGCCCCTAAAAACGAAAAAGCCCGAAAACCAAGGCTTTCGGGCTTTTAAATATGGATATCCGATCAGGTTTTACGCCGGATAAATCATGTTAGAGCAAGGCACTTTACAACGAAGTTTAGTTTTTTCTTAAACGAGCTGTAAAGTAACGCTGCTATCACTGATTTAGACCAGTAAAATTACATCATGCCGCCCATATAGAGTTTATTTATTTGTTTTTGTTGAATTAGTTACATGGGAGAATAAGTAACACCCCACTTTATACCCCTATCAACTCACGACCAAACCTAACCAACTAAATTTTAAAGAATTTACTAACTTACTTAGTATTAATAACGTTTTGTCAGCTTTGCCATAGCCGTCGTTCATCATAAACTGGTTCTAAATTCATTTAATAATCATACTCTTTAACTCTTTTCGCACTAAAACTAATACTATTTTGGCACTAAAACTACAGGAATCGGAGAGTGTTTCAATACTTCCTCAGCTACACTGCCCACTAAAATATTATAAATAGCACTATGCCCATGGCGCCCCAACATGATCATTTTCGATTTTACTTTTTTCGCATAATCAATTACTTCATCCGCAATCACACCATTAACTTGAACCGTTTTAACGGTATATCCTTTTTTTGCTAATATCGAAGTAAACTGACTCATTTTAATTTTTTGCTGCTCAAACTCTTCATTTAACTGGTCATTAACTGAAGATGGTCCCACATCAAAACCAACGAATTCAGGGTTTGGTTCACAAACATAAAGTATATGAATAACGTCATCAAAATGTGCTATTTGGGGTATAGCATTAATTACCGAGTCGGTGACCTCTGAAAAATCAATAGCGACTAGTATTGTCATCAATTACTCCTCCTGTACCTTTGTTTTTTTTAAAACATCATTGATATCTTTATTACGACTTTGGAAATAGGCATCGTTTATAAAAGAAGTGATAAGATTAGACCAAACATCTTGGCTTTTTTTAGATAAATGTGACCATTCAGGAATTTCAAGGTCAGTCGATAATTCAGGAAAGTCCATGCTATTAATTGCGGGTACGTTAAGGGCATTTACTATAGGTAGCCATAGATTCTCTCGGTGATTTGTTTTGATGTCTCGCTCTAAATAAAGTCCACTTGAAGGCATACGAATAAATACCATATCGCCACCTCTTTTTTGTAATGTTGTAACCAATGGACCAAAGAAAGCTATCGCTTCTTCTACCATTTTGGCCATTTCTTCTGGCGTTTTAACGTTATTTAAGTCTAATCCGGGAAGCCAAAAATTTAATATTTGCTCATTATCAAAACTACCTTCTTGTTCAACAGGTGTCCACATATCTGTTTGTCGGTCATCAAAGGTATCACCTAACTTCCAACCTTGCTGATTGAGTATTTTTGAATTTTTTCTCTCTGGTAACACTGAATAATGATCAATAAGTTCAAACAATGAAAACCCTTCATCAACAAATCCTAAGTTTTTGGCTAATGGATCATGCAACTTAGTGCTTAACCATTGCGCTGGAGATTCACTGTGATAGCGTTGAAGTGCATCTGTTCCAAAGTATCCTTCAGTTAACCAATTAAATAAAAAAGGAGTAAAGCCCACTAAAATAATTCCATCAAAGCTCGTGTTTTCGACAATATCTTTGACAAACAAAGCCGGACTAGTACCCGGCAAAGACAATTGTAATGGCCGGGTACCAAATTTATTTTCCATAATATTTAAATCTGCTGCCCAAAGCATTCGGCTTGAACCTGTGAGAACCACTCTGATTTTATTATCAGGCATATCAAGCTTTCTTCTTTCTTGTGCCCACATAGCATCCATACCACTAAGGTAACCACCAGGTTGATGATGCATTTTTCTCGCAAGGAATTCCCAGCCAATTATCAAAAAAAGCACGAGAACAAAAGAGATGATTATAATTTTCATCCATGGCCGTTCGGGAACTTTACGGTAATCAATATTAGAATTGGAAGTAGATAAAGGCATTGCCTGTCCCCTGTGTAATAACAATTGTAAAGGTCATAAATGTCACTAATAATGTGACTAGCCACACGGGCATGCTATTTACTGTTTCTTCTAAGGTAGTGCTACGCATATACCAATGCGCAGACATTAATAAACTAATCACCACTATTACTTCTATAATGTATAAAGTAGGTAAAGGTGTTGCGGCATTGTCTGGCGCAAAACCAAACATTGAGCTAATTATTTGAGAGGACGTTGTAAAGTCTTTAGCACGAAAGAACACCCAAGTTATATTGACAGCTGCGAAAGTTAACAGCATCAGAAAAAATGAAGCAAGTGACGTTTTTAGTATCGCTAACTGCCCCCATCGTTTTCTGGAAAACCTCTCTATAGCTAAAAAACTGCCATGTAACCCTCCCCATATAACAAAATTCCAACTTGCACCATGCCATAAACCACCAAGCAGCATGGTAAGCATCAAATTAACATAAGTACGCACATTGCTAATTCGGTTACCTCCTAACGGTATATATAGGTAATCGCGTAACCATGTAGATAGCGAAATATGCCAACGCTGCCAAAAGTCTGAAAAACCAATCGCTGCATATGGAAATCTAAAGTTTGTTGGTAGTGAAAATCCTAAGCAAAGCGAAATACCAATTGCTGTTGTGGAATAACCGGCAAAATCTGAAAAAATTTGCCCTGCAAAAGCCATAGTGCCAAGCCAAGCATCTGAAAATGACAAAACTTCTTTACTGCCATAAACAGCTTCAACAACTGGTGATAAAAAGCCATCTGCAATAACAATCTTTTGAAATAAGCCTAAAACAACTAATCCAAGTCCCCAACTAAATTGTTTTAAACTCGCTAAATGTGGTGTTTCAAATTGAGGTATCAAATGTGTTGGACGCACAATGGGTCCTGCAACTAATTGAGGAAAAAATGTCACAAAGAGTGAGAAATCTAAAAATGACTTAGCTGGTTTCGCTCTTTTTAAATATACATCGAGCGAATAAGCCATCGTTTGAAAAGTATAAAAACTAACACCTACAGGTAATATAATTGACCATTCTGGTACCTGATAATTTATACCGAAATTACCCATTAGCCATTGCCAATTTTCAAGAAGAAATTCGCCGTATTTAAAATACCCCAAAATACCTAAATTCGTTGCTAGACTGAGAAGAAGAAGTAATCTTCTTTTGTTTTGTTGTTGCTCTTTAAATATCCAATTAGCCACATGCCAATCAACTAATGTTGAAATCCATAACAAAATAACAAAAGGAGGGTTCCAAGCCGCATAGAATAAATAACTGGCTATCAACAAGTTACTTTTTTTTATTCGCCAAGAAAGAGGTGAATAATGAAGGAGCAGTACGATTGTAAAAAACAAAACAAATGAAAGAGAATTAAACAGCACGGCACTTTGTCCTTAGGAAACATAAGCTAATACTGCTTTTTTTTAGCGTAGAAATTATTTTTTAGTCTGTTGAGTATAGTCGACTTTAAGGCGTTGAATACTAAATTTATTGTTTTATAGCAACACTTAGAGTTATGAGATGAAATCTCACAGGCATAATGAACTTACAGCAGGAATTAGGTTTGCTTGGAAGATAGCTTTCGCTTTGTCCACAATTAATACATAACAAAAGTGTGATTAGGTATTGATAAACAATTAATAAAAAAGCCTGAATATTGCTATTCAGGCTTTCAAAAAATTTAGTAGATTAAGCGGTAATAGAAAAATCTATTACATCATGCCGCCCATACCACCCATACCGCCCATATCAGGCATTGCTGGAGCAGCGTCTTTGCTCGGAGCATCGGTGATCATAGCTTCGGTAGTTAACATTAAACCTGCAACTGATGCCGCAAATTGTAATGCCGAACGAGTCACTTTAGTTGGATCCAAAATGCCCATCGCTAACATATCACCGTAAGTGCTGTTACCAGCGTTGTAACCAAAGTTACCTGTGCCGTTACGCACTTCGTTTAAGACTACTGAAGGCTCATCACCACAGTTAGCAACGATTTGACGAAGTGGTGCTTCCATGGCACGAATTGCCACATTAATACCATGTGTTTGATCTTCATTACTGCCTTCAAGATCTTTAATAGAATCTGCTGCACGAACTAGCGCAACACCACCACCGGCAACAACACCTTCTTCAACGGCGGCACGGGTTGCATGTAATGCATCTTCAACGCGAGCGTTCTTCTCTTTCATTTCCATTTCTGTTGCCGCACCAATTTTGATGACAGCAACACCGCCAGCTAATTTAGCTAAACGTTCTTGTAACTTTTCTTTGTCGTAATCTGAAGATGAATCTTCAATTTGACCACGAATTTGGCTTACACGACCTTTGATGTCCGCTTCTTCACCGATACCATCAATGATTGTAGTATTGTCTTTAGAGATGACAACGCGCTTGGCTTGACCTAAGTCTTCCAATGTTGCTTTTTCAAGCTCCATGCCAATCTCTTCAGAGATCACGGTAGCGCCTGTTAACTTTGCGATATCTTGTAACATTGCTTTACGACGGTCACCAAAACCTGGGGCTTTAACTGCTGCAACTTTAACTATGCCGCGCATGTTGTTAACAACCAATGTCGCTAAGGCTTCACCTTCAACATCTTCAGCAATAATAAGTAAAGGCTTACTTGCTTTAGCTACGCCTTCAAGGGTAGTGAGTAATTCGCGAATATTTGATACTTTTTTGTCTACCAATAATAGGAATGGGTTTTCTAGCTCAACCGAACCACTTTCTTGGTTGTTAATGAAGTAAGGAGATAGGTAACCACGATCAAACTGCATGCCTTCAACAACGTCTAGTTCGTCAGTTAATGCTTGACCTTCTTCAACAGTAATAACACCTTCAGTGCCAACTTTATCCATTGCTGTAGCAATGATTTGACCAACAGTTTGATCAGAGTTAGCTGAGATAGTACCCACTTGTTCAATCGCTTTATTATCGGCACATTCTTGTGAGAGGTCTTGCAGTGCAGCAACTGCGGCGATAACCGCTTTGTCGATACCACGTTTAAGATCCATTGGATTCATACCGGCAGCGATTGATTTCAAACCTTCATTAACAATGGCTTGTGCTAATACAGTTGCAGTAGTTGTTCCGTCACCAGCTTCATCATTAGCTTTAGAAGCAACTTCTTTAACCATTTGCGCGCCCATGTTTTCGAATTTATCTTCTAATTCGATTTCTTTAGCAACAGAAACACCATCTTTGGTGATAATTGGTCCGCCAAAACTTTTGTCTAAAACAACATTACGACCTTTAGGACCTAAAGTTACTTTTACTGCGTCAGCTAAAATATTGACACCTTTTAGCATTTTAGCTCGTGCGTCATTTCCGAATAATACGTCTTTTGCAGCCATTATTTTTTCCTTACATTTTTGTTAAAAGCCAATTTTTTAATTGGCTTTTAATTTATATTAAATTTTGTTGATAGGTGTTAGCAATTATTCAACGATTGCTAAGATGTCAGATTCGCTTAGAATTAGTACTTCTTCGCCGTCGATTTTTTCAACTTTAGCGCCATAGCTTTCACTGAAAATTACTTGATCGCCAACTTTAACGTCTAAAGCACGAACTTCACCATTTTCAAGGATGCGACCGTTGCCAACAGCAACCACAACACCACGGGTTGATTTTTCTGCAGCACTGCCGGTTAAGACAATACCGCCAGCAGATTTAGATTCTACGGCTTGGCGTTTTATAATCACACGATCGTGTAAAGGACGAATGCTCATTTATATCTCCTGATATGTAAATTTGAATAATTTAAAATTTTTTGATAGTTAACAAATGGGGGTGTTTTTTTTACTCTCAAGGGGAATTACTAAATTTCCCCCAAAAAATAGCACTTAATTAAGATAATGCCGTGCTATTACAATTTTTTTTAACAACTGCTTAGTCTTTACGTTCAAAGTCACCATCAATGGTCTGGTTTTTATCGCCAATGTGGTGATTATCAAATGATTGTTGTTGGTTAAACCCTTGCTGATTAACTTCTCCTTCAAAAATTCTTGATTTTGAAGTTTGCGCCACGACAAAGCGCTTTTTAAGAATTTTAACCAATTGCGCTCGAGATACCGGCCATAACAGTAAAAGGCCAAGACCGTCGGTAATAAAACCGGGAGTAAGTAACATTACGCCGGCAACTAATAACAATAAAGCAGCAATAATTTCTTCTGAAGGAATTTCACCTTGATTTAACTTGCCTTGTACCGATTGAAATGTCGAAAGCCCTTGTTGTCTTACCATGGCAGCACCTGCCCAGGCGGTTAAAATAACTAAAGTGATAGTTGGTACAACGCCAAGAATGTTGCCAACACTCATTAACACCATGATTTCGACGATTGGCATAACGATAAATAATAAAAAAAGTACTTTAAACATGATTAATCCAATTAAAATTAATAAGCTCACAAATATAGATGAAACATATATTGGGGTAAGTGGGTCTATTTCAACCGTGAACATAGCAATGCCCGGCTAAGTAAACTATATAAATTCTTAAAAACATGCTAGAAACAGCTGTTAAGTAGCTTTTAAGGAATGGCAATTATTATGTATCAAATTGTAATGACAAACTGTCCTAATGCTGAAACCGCAAAGCATATAGCACAGCAGTTAGTTATTAATCATTTAGCGGCTTGTGTTAATATAGTTCCAAATATATTGTCTATTTATGAATGGCAAGGTGAATTACAACAAGACAATGAAGTGATGTTAATCATAAAAACTAAACAATCGTCATTTCAGCAATTAGAACAAACAATCACAAAACTGCATCCTTATGATGTAGTGGAAATCATCGCCTTGGATATCCAACAAGGTAATGAGTTGTATTTAAATTGGATAAACCAAATGGTGAATAATTAACTAATGCGCAAAATATTTAGCCTTTTTTTGTTAACTTTAAGTTTGTTAACAACGGCACATGCCGAACAGTCAATTTTTGATACTTCATTAGACTCGCTGTTCAACAACGAACAAAAATTTTTACCGGTCGACCAAGCCTTTCAGTTTGATTTCAACCAACAAGATCAACAAGTTGAAATTTACTTCGCCATTGCCGACGGCTATTACCTATATCGTGACAAATTGGTAATAAATGCTACCGCCGCCGAGTTTGAAGCCCCTACGCTTCCACCAGGCGTCGATCATGAAGATGAATATTTTGGCGTACAACAAGTTTATTATCAGCAATTAAAATTTACCATCCCTTTAACTCAGGTTGAAAAAGGCAGTGAGCTAACAATTACTTACCAAGGCTGCGCCGATAAAGGTTTATGTTACCCGCCAACTAAAAAAGTTATTCCTATTGCCCAAATTAAGCCACTAGATAATAGTATTTCCGGTGCAGTATTGAATGCGATAACCTCGGATACCATTGCTCAATCTGAGTCGAACCCGACAACGGCGCCCATCAGTAAGCAAAATGAACTGGCAGCGATGTTAGAAGGTAATAGCCTTTGGTGGACCTTAGCTTCATTTTTTGGTTTAGGCATATTATTGTCATTTACTCCTTGCGTATTTCCAATGTACCCAATTTTAACTGGCATTATTGTTGGCCAAGGTAAAAAACTGACTAGCCGTAAAGCCTTTGTCTTATCGATGTCATACGTACAAGGTATGGCAATTACCTATACTATTTTAGGGGTTGTAGTAGCTTTAGCTGGCGCCCAAGTTCAAGCCGCATTTCAACACCCCGCGATTCTTATTGGCTTGAGTGTCTTATTTGTCTTATTGGCTTTATCAATGTTTGGTGTATTTAATTTGGCACTGCCAACAAGTTGGCAAAGTAAATTAACCAATTTAAGCAATAGTCAAAAAGGTGGCTCGATTTTTTCGGTATTTATTATGGGAGCAATATCGGGCCTAGTTGCCTCACCTTGCACTACCGCACCATTAACCGGCGCACTACTTTACATCGCCCAAACTGGCGATGTTGTTATTGGCGCATCGGCTTTGTATGTCTTAAGTTTAGGCATGGGTTTACCTTTACTTGCCTTAGGTAGCTCTGGTGGTAAATTATTACCAAAAGCAGGTAACTGGATGAATGTGATAAAAAATATTTTTGGTTTTCTGCTATTGGCAGTACCAATATTTTTAGTCGAACGATTCTTAACCGAAACTGTCGCCAATTTATTATGGGCCGGATTATTGTTAATTAGCGCAACCTATTTTTATGTGGTGAATAATGACAATCGTAAAACTCCCGGCACAATTTGGTATGGTATACGAACCTTGTTAATATTTGTGATGATGTTCTTCGGCGCAAATTTTGCTTATGACACCATCTTCGGCCAGCCGCAGCAACAAGTGGCAAATAATCATAAAGAATTCATTCATGTTGCCAACCTAGAACAATTAAACGCCGAAATAACGAAAGCCAACAATAACGGTAATACGGTTATGCTCGACTTGTATGCTGACTGGTGTATTGCCTGTAAAGAGTTTGAAAAATACACCTTTCCAAAACCTAGCGTGCAACAAGCGCTCCATAACACGGTATTGATCCAAATAGATTTAACGGATTCCAGTACACCAGAAAGTTTGGAAATAATGTCAACTTTTGATGTGTTTGGTCTGCCATCGATACTATTTTTTGATCTGCAAGGTAACGAGCTAAGTCAACACCGAGTAACTGGCTTTATGGGCGCCAACGACTTTACTGAGCACATAAACAAGTTGTTTGGTTAGCTTTCTCGCTGATTTTTGTAAACTTTAAAAGAAGGGCTATGCCCTTTTTTTGTTGGTGTTTTGCTAAAATTGATCCCCATCGGCACTGATTAGACCAGTATTTTGCTGCTAATGTCCGCGAACATGACTATAATGTGCAGATATATTGAAAAATGTTGTAATAATTTGTAGGCAAATATATATGCCAGCAAAAGATTGTGTGATAATAAATTCAATAATAATGATTTCAATGGATTTGGCGACAGATGACCACAGAGTTTAAAGTTTTAGTGTTAAATGGTCCTAATTTAAATATGTTAGGACAGCGTGAACCTGAAATATACGGTTCGCAAACTTTAACGGATATTATTAAAAGCCTCATAACCAAGGCCGAGCCGTTAGCTATTGAAATCGAACATCTGCAATCAAATGCAGAGCATGAACTAATTGCAAGGATTCACCAAGCATATAAAAACGTCGACTTCATTATAATAAATCCAGCAGCGTTCACTCATACCAGTGTTGCTCTGCGCGATGCACTTTTAACAGTCAGCATCCCTTTTATTGAAGTTCACCTATCCAATGTGCATAAACGTGAACCATTTCGACAGCATTCTTACCTTTCGGATATTGCCGAAGGTGTTATTTGTGGGTTAGGCGCAAAGGGCTATGAATATGCTCTTGATGCCGCTCTACACGCATTAAAAAAAACTAATAATTAAATTATATAAACATTACAAGGTGTACCAATGGATATTCGTAAAATCAAAAAACTTATCGAACTTGTTGAAGAGTCTGGAATCAACGAATTAGAAATATCTGAAGGCGAAGAGTCAGTTCGAATCAGCCGAGGCCAAACGTTTGCCGCGCCCGTTGCATATGCAGCGCCAGCAGCAGCACCGGTCGCCACGCCAGCAGCTGCCGCGCCAGTAGCTGTCGCTTCAGCACCTGCTGAAATTACTGGTCATATCGTGCGTTCACCTATGGTTGGCACTTTTTATTCTGCAGCTTCTCCAGAAAGCCCATTATTTGCAGAAGTCGGTCAACACGTTAATGCTGGTGATACTTTATGTATTATTGAAGCGATGAAAATGATGAATCAAATAGAAGCTGATAAGTCAGGTGTAATTAAACAAATTCTTGCTGAAAATGAAGACACAATTGAATTTGACCAACCGCTATTCGTAATTGAATAAGCACAAAAGAAAAGGTTAATTCTATGTTAAAAAAAGTAGTTATCGCCAACCGAGGCGAAATTGCATTACGTATTTTACGTGCATGTAAAGAGCTAGATATTAAAACTGTAGCTGTACATTCTACTGCTGACAGAAACCTTAAACACGTTCTATTGGCAGATGAAACCATTTGTATAGGCAAAGCATCGGCACTCGACAGTTATTTAAACATTCCTCGTTTAATTACTGCCGCAGAAGTTACCAATGCAGACGCCATACACCCTGGATATGGTTTTTTAGCTGAAAATGCCGACTTTGCTGAGCAAGTTGAAGATTCCGGTTTTGCATTTATCGGTCCATTAGCTGATAGCATTCGCTTAATGGGCGATAAGGTTTCCGCTATTGCCGCTATGAAAGCAGCTGGTGTACCTTGTGTACCTGGTTCTGATGGCCCCCTTACTGATGACGAGGCAGCGAGTATTGCTCATGGCCGTCGTATTGGTTACCCAGTGATTATCAAAGCGTCTGGTGGTGGTGGTGGTCGTG
>CALJHL010000124.1 GCA_938075435.1 uncultured Thalassotalea sp.
CGGTAACGAGTGCATTTTGTGCAGAAAAAGTTGTTTTACAACTCAAATGGGAGCATGAGTTTCAATTTGCAGGTTACTATGCGGCTCTTTGGCAAGGGTATTACCAAGACGTTGATATTGAAGCAGAAATAAGACCTATTAGTCGGCCAGATGGCTCTGTGGTATCTCCAATAGACGAAATACAAAATGGTAATGCGCATTTCGCTATCGGTTCATTAGACATTTTGACCGCCAAAGATAAAGGCCTAGATTTGGTCGTATTGGCGTCAATTTTTCAAAGAAGTCAAACCGCGGTATTTTCTCTTGCTGACACGTCGATATCCGATCTTTCACAATTGGCAAAATTACGTATTGCAGTCAACACCAGTGACGCTACAAAAGCTGAAATAGAAGCCGTTTTTATGACAAAAGGCTTTGACATCAAGCAAATCAATTTTGTGAATACAAAAAATACCATAGATGCACTAATCAATGACGAAGTCGACGCTATCGTTACCTACGACATTTCAGCCACATTCCAAGCCAAGGAAAGAGGGGTGAAACTTAATAAACTTGATCCTGTCGACTTTGGTATTAATTTTTATGGTGATACTTTATTCACTTCACTGCAACTCACCCAGCGCGATCCTAAACTAGTTGCCAATTTTATTGCTGCATCTAAAAAAGGCTGGAAATATGCTCTTGCAAACAAAGAAGAAGTTGCGAAAAAAATTGCGAATGAATTACCAAGACACCTTTTCAATTATGACGATAATCTTAAGTATAATACTGCCTATGCCGACTTGATTAATACCTTGATTGGCTACCCCCAGCAAACGATAGGCGATATAAATCAAGACCGTTGGAGAATAATGAATGACAAGCTGCGCGAAATTGGTCTTGTTCATTCTCACCTCGCTAAACAAGAGTTTTTTTTCACCCCGCCGGAGAATGAAACCAGCCTCATTGCCAATATCTGGTTGCTTGTTATCTTTATTGCTTTGTTGGTACTGATATTTATTTCTTGGTATAAACGAAGTATTAGCATAACCCTGTTATGCATTTTAGGTTTTGTATATGTCATTGACATGCAAATTGTGCAGGTACTAAATACCGAACATAAACAGCGCAGCAACCTTAACCTGTTTCGGCAACTAACCTCCATTAGCGCCAAATTTAAAGGAGATCTGCAAACAAACCTGTCAATGCTCAGTGGTTTTGCGGCTTATATTTCTGCTGCACCTGAGCTGAGCGATAAAGACTTTCGTCAATACGCTCGGGAAATATTTAAAAAAGAGCCTATGTTGATCAATTTTGCGGCGGCCAAAAATCTGGTAGTCAATTATGTTTATCCACGAAAAGGTAACGAAAAGATAATTGGACTCGATTATCGTAATAACGCCGCCCAAAAAGACATGGTGATGAAAGTTGTAAATACTGGTCAATTGTTGGTTGCAGGGCCTGTAGATTTAGTTCAAGGTGGGATCGCCTTTATTGGCAGAGCACCTATTTATACAGGTAATGGCATCGAACGAACCTTATGGGGAATTATCTCGGCACCACTCGATGCTAATTCCCTCTTTCTCCAGTCGGGCATCTTGGCAAGTTCAAAAAACTTTAATTTGGCTATTCGCAGGATAGATACACAAGGGCGACAAGGGCCGGTGTTTTTTGGCGACAAATCAACTTTTGAGGATCCAGAAACTATCCTGTCAGTGATCAACGTTGGCGCCAGCAATTGGAAGTTTGCTGCGACCCCCAACAAGCCCAATAATGTTAATGAAAAAAACATCACTATCTTTAGGCTTATTTTAACAATCACCACCTTGATTTTTTGCATCTTTGCCGTGGTACGTATCAGGCAAAAAAATGAAAAAATCGGGCTCCAGGCTACGATTTTAATTAACCAGCAATTGCTGGAAAATGTCGGTCAAGTCGCCAAGATTGGCGGATGGAAACTCGATCAGCACCTGAACTTCATTCAATGGTCTGAACAGTCATCTTTGTTATTAGGAAAACCCTTGGATTACCGTCCAACTAACCTAAGTGAAATATCAAGTTTGTTCGAAACTCAAGCATTTGCGGTGTGGAAGAATAGCATGGCACAAGCAATCCTCTCTAATGAGCCGTTTGAACTCGATATAGAATTGATCAGAGAAAACGAAGTCAGGATTTGGCTCAGGATCATAGTCAGTGTGTCGGTTCAAGATGCTGCTCCCCAAATAACAGGGACCATGCAAGATGTGACTGACAAGGTACTCAGTGCCAAGATAATCGAGCACCAGGCAACCTATGATGCCTTGACAAATTTGCCTAATCGCATTTTGTTTAATGATCGTTTGGCCAATGCCATGGAAAAAGCAACCAGAAAAAGCAAGAAAATTGCAGTAATCTTTATCGATCTGGACAAATTCAAGCCAGTTAACGACAACCACGGTCACCAAACAGGAGACAAATTATTAATTGCTGCCGCAGATAGAATTAATGGCTGTGTGCGCGATTATGATACCGTATCACGACTTAGTGGTGATGAATTTGGTGTGATCCTCTCGGGTATTAGCCAGTTTTCTGATGTCTTGAGAGTTAGCGAACAAATTCATGCAACTATGCAGCAGAGCTATAAAATTGATGACAAGGTATTACATTGCAGCGCCAGTATTGGTATCGCGCTTTATCCTGATGACGGTAACGATGCCGAGTCATTGATGCAAAAAGCCGATCAAGCCATGTACGAAGTAAAAGCCAATGGTAGAAATGGTTGTCAATTTTATACTAAAGAGATGCAGAAAAAATCAGAACACCGCCACAACATGCTTAATGATTTAATCGTTGCCGTGGCTGAGAATACTATTACACCATATTTCCAACCTATAGTTAACTTGCAGACAAATGAGGTAAGCAAGTGTGAATCATTGGCTCGATGGCAGCAACACGATGGTAAATTTGTCTCACCAGTTGAATTTATCACCCTGGCGGAAGAGTCAGGTTTGATCAACAAGATTGATCTGGTAATGTTGAAAAATTCAGCCCAAGAAATAATGTTAATTAATCAGCAAAACAATAAAATTGGCCTAAGCCTGAACGTCTCACCTCGAATATTTCATACCAAGGATAAAGCGTTGGAAAGCTGGTTGGCTTGTATTCGTGGTTTCAGTCAACAGGTAGACATCACCATTGAAATAACCGAACGCTTATTAACTAACGATTCAGAAAAAGCGCTCAATGTCTTAAATATTTTAAAGGGCTATGGGGTAAAAATCACCATTGATGACTTTGGTACAGGCTCTTCATCCCTCAGTTATCTGATCAAATTTCCAGTAGATATTATAAAAATTGATCGATGCTTTGTTGCCGCTATCGGCAAGGAGACTTCGGCAGAGGATTTAATCGAAACTATTTTGTTAATGGCTAAAAAGCTTGGTATTCAGGTGGTTGCTGAAGGCATCGAAACCCAGATACAACTCGACTTTCTCCGTAAATACCATTGTGACTTTGGACAAGGATATTTACTAGGCCGTCCTATGCCCACTAGCCAATTCGCGGCCTTTGTAGAAACCAAATAGCCACTTCTACTCCCTAGCTTAGCCCTTAAGTAACAAAGTTACTTAAGGGCTTGTTGTTTTATCTGACGGTTTATTTTCTCAAGCTTGTTTGTCTATCAGAGTCGTAAAACTGCCATAAATCAAATCGAACATGTCAACTAACAGAGTAAAAAAAAGATTGCCTGAGCAACCTTTTTCTAACAACCATGTTATTTCAGTAACTTATTAAGCTACGCTTACTTCAACAATATCTATGGTATTGTTGACATGCGTAATATCAACGGTTTCGATAGGCTCGGTTGCTGAACGCAGCAACTTACGTTTAACTTTAGTATCGACTTTTATTCGTCGTGAAGGCGTCACCACCAATTCAGATAATTCATCTGCCGCAAAGGCGGCTTCAGTACGTTCGGGATCTACTTTGCCATAGAAGGTATTACGTTGGAATGGCTCTCGTTCTAATGAGGTGATTAATGCTTCCATGCGTTTAGGTGTCAATTCTTGTCCATGTCTTGCCCCGGCTGAGCGAGTGATGGTTTCGTTCATCAAGGTTCCACCACTGTCATTTGCGCCGGCAGTAAGAGTCACTTCAATCCCGGCAACCCCAAGTTTGGTCCATGAAGTTTGGATATTGGCAATTTCACCGTTTAAGCCTAACCGAGAGACTGCATGCATCAATACCGACTCTCTAAATGTCGGTCCTTTTCTGGCCTTACCTTTAAGGTACAGTGGTGACTGTAGGGGTACATAAGGTAAAGGGACAAATTCAGTAAAACCACCAGTTTTACTTTGTAATGCACGAACTTTTAGCAAGTGTCTGGCCCAATGTTTTGGTTGATCAACATGACCAAACATGATGGTTGCAGTAGTTCGTAAACCAACGTTATGGGCACTCTCCACCACTTCTAACCATTGGCGAGTATTTAATTTATCTGGACAAATGGTTTCCCGGACTTCGTCATCCAATATTTCTGCGGCTGTGCC
This sequence comes from uncultured Thalassotalea sp., assembly GCA_938075435.1. Lineage (GTDB taxonomy): Bacteria > Pseudomonadota > Gammaproteobacteria > Enterobacterales > Alteromonadaceae > Thalassotalea_A. The sequence goes on from CALJHL010000124.1 coordinate 4,506, forward strand.
AGGTAAACTGCCTAAGCCGGCATCTTTCAATTTTTGTAAATAACTGCTTAACGGTAAATCTAGAGTATGTGCGCCCTGCCAAACTTCAAGCGGCGAGAAAGCATGAATGTGCATTTTCGGCGTTGATTTATGGATAGTGCTGATAATATCAATATATTTTTGACCAGTATAATCGGGATGAATACCACCTTGCATACACACTTCAGTCGCCCCTCGTTCCCAGGCTTCCAAGGTACGACGACCTAACTCAGCATCGTCAAGATCATAAGGTAAACCTTCACCATTTTTACTGGCTTTGCCTTTGGCAAATGCACAAAAACGACAATTAAAATAACAGACATTGGTGTAATTTATATTTCGGGTAACAACATAGCCCACGGCATTGCCACTGACTTGTTTACGAACCTCATCGGCTTGTTGACAAACGTAGGCCATTTCTGGTCCTCGAGTTTGAAATAACCTTACCAGTTGCGCTTCATCCAAGGTTTTGCCTTGTTTGGCTAAAGCGACGATTTCGACCACGTCAGCAGCTATATTATCGGCATTAACCTGTTGTTTAAATTCAGCGATTACTTCTGCTTTAGGTTCTTTTGGTTCACCAACTACCCAGTCATCAGAACGCGCAAAACCAGTACCATCAATCATCTGTAACACCGGGGTCTGTAAACTTTTATCTAACCATTGTTTCGCGGCTAACGCATATTCAGGATAGATCGTTAAGCGTTGTTGTAAGTATTTACCGGTTGCCGCCGTTTCAGTGGCTAATTTTTGCAGATGCGGCCATGGCGCTTCTGGGTTAACAAAATCAGGCGTTACTGGTGATACTCCACCCCAATCGTTTATGCCAGCAGCAATTAGCTGAGGAAGTACTCCTGGGCTTAAATTTGGTGGCGCTTGAATGCTCATTTCTGCACCAAAAATGATCCGCGTTACCGCAATAGTCCAAAGTAGTTCATTTAAATCAGGCTCTGGGGCATGCGCCATTTTGGTTAATGGTTTAGCACGGAAGTTTTGCACGATAACTTCTTGTAAATTACCGTGTTGTTGCTGAATTTTTCTTAATTCCAGTAAAGACTCAATGCGCTCTAAACGAGTTTCACCAATACCGATTAAAATACCCGAAGTAAATGGTACCTTCAGCTCACCAGCAACATGCATGGTATCTAGTCGTTTCTGCGGCTCTTTATCAGGTGAGCGATAATGAGGCATACCTTTTTCTAATAAACGCGTTGAAGAGCTTTCTAGCATCAAGCCCATAGAAGCAGAAACTTTACGAAGCTTAGCCATTTCATCAGAGCTCATACAACCGGCATTAATGTGCGGTAATATACCCGTTTCTTCAAACACCCGTTGTGCCACATGGGCAAGGTAATCGAGAGTGGTTGCAAAACCCATATCGTCTAAGGCTTTTTGCGCGGTGCGATATCGTAATTCTGGTCGTTCACCAAGTGTAAATAATGCTTCTTTACAGCCTTGCTCCTTCGCTTCGCGTACGGTTTTAAGAACTTCTTCTACCGATAAATACGGAGAGCTACAATTTGCTGGCGCTTGTGCAAAGGTACAATAGTGACAAACGTCACGGCATAATTGGGTAAGTGGAATAAATACCTTTTTCGAGTAAGTCACTACATCGCGAAAGCCTTTATCGCGGATTTTACCTGCTACCGCCATTAAAGATTCAGTATCAGTAATTGTAGCTAATTGGTGAGCCTGTTGCTCAGTAAGCGAGCCTTTACGGACAAATTCTGGTAAATTTTTCATAACTGTCTCTTTAATTTGGTTGCTTAAAGTTTACCGCAGCGCGCCGAGCATGAAGAGCTGCTGGTTCTTTTTGGATGGCTTTAATATTGGCTGCAATACCGCTTCGTTCTAAATATTGCCTAGTGTGCCTTGCCTTAGCTAATTGCGGATTATTCACTAACTGAAATAAATCATCAGGAACGTCAATGTCGAAACCGGCTCGGGGTAAATCGATAGTTTGTAGCTCAGCGCCGAGCAAGCGCGCATGTTGTTGATGCTTTTGTAAGCTACCAAGCCCATATTGAAATTTCATTTTTGCGGCTGGATTACAAAGTAAACAATTGGTGCCCTGCCCTGCGGTATCTTGAGCAATAGTAACCGCCGGAGCTAATGCTTTTTTATGTGCTGCAATTAACAAACTAATATCGTCGGCATTTAGTAGCGGTAAATCACCATGGATAACCATAAGTTCATCAATGCCACGTTCTGCCAACATAGTTGCGGCGGCTTGGACAACGCCATTTAAACCGGATGCAGAAAGCTCTGCTTCGGTGATCAAATCTAGACCATATTGATGGGCAAATTCTCTTGCTACCGGTTCGTCTGACACTAAGGTGGTGCCAATAATATCGGGATGAGAACTGACTACCGTTAACAAATCTTTAACCATAGCTTGAAACAAATTGACCCGTTCTCCAGGCATTAAAAAGCCAGATAAACGTTGTTTAGAATTAGAAAATATTTTTAAAGGAATTAAAGCCCACATGGTAAATTCTCCACCGCTAATGATTGCGAAAATTTCATTACTTGCTCGCTAAGAGCTATTTTATCATCAAGGTTTTTCATAATGGTAGGTACCACTAACACTTCAATACCAAGTTTTGCAATGGCACTGGCTTGGTCGGCATCGGATTCGTCAATAATAAAGCCATCAAGCAAATCACCATAATATTGGGCGACAGCTAATGCCGTGGTTGGCATATTTAATTCTTGCATCATTTTTGCCGCAGGCCCTTTTATTGCCAAACCAGCAACAATAGGAGAAACCGCAATAACCGGTGCCGAAGTATGTTTCATTAATTGCTTAACGTTAGGCAATTGCAACATCGGCTCAACACTAACAAATGGATTAGATGGGCAAATAACCACGACGCCTAAATTAGGGTCTTGTAATAACTGTAAAAATTCAGGTTGCGCTTGCGCAGTATCTAAACCATTAAAATTAAAACCAGTGACCTGTGGTTGACATTGCTCTCGGACAAAATAGTGTTGAAACGATAATGGCCCAGATGGCGTTTGTACCATAGTTCTTACTGGCTGATCTGACATGGGTAAAATTGTAGTTTTTACCCCTAAGCCTTGTTTTAATAATTCGGTTACTTGCGAAAGGCTTTTGCCATTTTTTAAGGCTTGGCTTCGCATTAAATGCGTGCCGATGTCGCGATCACCTAACTGAAACCAAGTTTCACCGCCAAAATTATTTAGCATGGTCATGGCTTGCCAAGTTTCGTTCTTTAAGCCCCAACCTTGTTGCTGATTACTTTCTCCAGCAAGAGTATAAAGCAAGGTATCTATATCGGGACTAATACTCAATCCAAGATGTTCAAAATCATCAGCCGTATTGACAACGACGGTTAAATTTTGCGGATCAATAATATTGGCAAGACCAAGCGCGAGCTTGGCACCACCAACGCCTCCGGAGAGAGCTAATACTTTAGCTTGTTTCGAATTAGTCACAACAGATCCTTTATTTATCTAAACATATCAATAGCCCTGGCGCGTATTAACGCCTTAGAGCCTTGATTTGAAGTGGGTAATTTTGCTCCGCGAATAAGTACTACCGGAGCGCCTTCCGCCGCTTGTCCCATTAAGAACGACCCAGCGGCAGCAAGTTCATCGGCAATGGCCACTGTTGTGGCTTCCAGAGGTCTGTCAAAAAGATCTACTTGGCCAATCAGGTCAACAACAGGTTCAAAACCAGCGGTACCAATAGCAAAGCCCATCGTACCTTCACGCCAAGCGCGACCTGCGCTGTCGTTAACGATAATAGCAACTTGCTTACCGGTTTGTTGTTGTAATCCTTGACGTAGTTGTGCTGCACTTTTATCCGGATTAATCGGCAATAATAATACTCGTGGGTTATCACTGTCGCTGTGAATATTTGATTGATCGATACCGGCATTGGCATGTACATAGCCAAGTCGGTGTTCGACAATAATTGCACCTTTACGATGTTTGACAACGTCTACCGATTCATTAAGGATAAGCTCGACAACGCGAGGATCTTTATCGGTTTTAGCCGCCAATTCAATCGCCTCTTTGCTCGCTTCAATCTCATTCAAGTAGGCATATCGGTTTTCAGCTTTTGAAATAACCTTTTGCGCCAACACCAGCACGTCGTCATTTTCCAACTCTACACCAGAATCTTGCAAAGACTGGATTATTAGCGTTAATAAATTATCGCCAGGTTCTACCAAAGGAAAATTTTGTAAGGTAATAAATTCCAGTCTAGTGCTCATTGATTACTCTCCAGTACCTGTAATGCAAATACCGGCATGACATTTATATTGTTTATTAACAAAAATCAATACCGAAGTCATTGCTTCAACGGCAGCGGCATTAGCAATACTACCCGCATGGAAACCTCGCATACCAGCAGCTTTTACTAAAGTAATCACTTCGCTGCGAGCTTCTTTAGAATCGCCACACACTAATACGTCACAATCTAAATCATTGCCGTCTTGTAAATGCGCAGCAGCAACGTTTTGAAATGCTGAGACAACACGAACATCATCACCTAATAATAGTTGAGCGATTTGACCTGCTGAACCTTCTGCTGGCATTTGCACTCGAGCCACTTTCGGAGGCACAAGAGGAACAGTTACGTCAATTAAGATTTTACCTTTTAGGGCAGGCTTCATCGCTTCCAAGGTTGAACTTTGATGACTAAAAGGAACCGTTAAAGTAACAATGTCTGCGGCTTGAGTGGCACTAAAGTTGTCCATGGCTTCAACTTGCACGTTAGCGATACTGCGTTCTTGCATAACGTTTTGTAGGTTGGCTACCGCTTCTGCCGCTTTTTCTTGAGTACGAGAACCAATAACAACACGGTACCCTGCTTCGGCCCAGCGTCGTGCAAGACCAGTACCAAGCTCTCCTGTCCCGCCTAAAATTGCAATTGTTGGCAAATTGTTACTCATAATTAGTTCCTTTATAATTTTAATTAGTTAGCTATATAGTGAAGACAATAAAAATATTTATGTCGCCTTTACAGCTTTTATAAGGGATTTTGGTAGGTAAAAACAATACTCAAATAAGCACATGCAGACACGGTCATCATAGTGTGCACTCTCAACCAACTACAACATCACTCGTTCTGGGATAACATAAAAAATGTTAAAAACTTGCAAATATATTTAGCTATTATTGTAAATATAAAATCAACTAAAAAGCCAGCACTTAAAGCAAAGCCTATACTGTATATACAATTAACATGACTTTTTAGTCATGGATAGTATTATGTTGGCGTGATAAAAATAATTCATAGCAACGATCAAATATTGTTAATTTGGTTGAATCGTTTTGTACCAGAGTGCCAAGAAATGAAACAAAGAGGCCAAAATCATGCAAATGTGTAATCCAAATGACAGTACGATTAATCCAGATAATGTACTGAGTTCACGCTTTAGTAAAATAGATGAAGCGATGCACATTTTAACCAAAGGCCTATCAGAGCATGATATGCAGGTTAGTAATCCCAATTTGTTTGACATGCACTACACCCACAAGGAACTTGGTACAGTTTCGATGCACCGCGTATCATTTAGTACCGACACCACCATTCAAATCAGTAATCTCGAAAAAAATTACTACATTGTGTTACCTATTAGAGGCCAATGCGCGGTCAATCAAAAATGCCTCAGCACCGACACGCAACAAGAAATAAATTTAGATCAATATAGTAGACAAGCCTGTATAATTTCTCCCGACCATATTAACCGTATAGAAGTCGATGCAAATTGCGTGCAACAAATTATAAAAATTCCCGCTGCGACCATTGAACGGCAATTAACTGACTTGATGGGCTGCTCTGTTTCAAAAACAGTTAAATTCGATCTGAAGATGTTCTGCGATGTTGGCGATGGCGCGTCTTGGTGGCGCAATATTAATTATCTGATCAAGGAATTAGAAAATACCGACAGTATGTTTTGTAACAAATCTATTGCGACAGAAATGGGTAAAGTGATTGTCGCCGGTCTTTTGCATGGCCAACATCATAATTATTCAGATGATCTAAAAGCTCGCAATTCAACGATAGTTCCTGGTCACGTATTTAGAGCTGAATCATTCATTAAAGAAAACGTCTACGAAGATTTAACTATTGACGATATTGTCACAGCAGCTAAAGTTCGTAAGCGTACTCTGTACGATGGTTTTAAACGTTTTCGTGGTATTTCACCTATTAGTTATTTACACAATTTACGCTTAGATTTAGCACGAGAAGAATTTAGTAAATGTAACAAAGAAACTAATATCACTTACGTGGCAATGAAATTGGGCTTTAATCATCTCGGCCGTTTTTCTATTAGTTATAAAAAGCGTTTTGGTGAATCGCCTTCTATTACCCTGCAAAAAAGACAACTGTTAATGTAATGACTTAATTTGCTTGGTATCAGCAGAGTGCTGATGCCAAGCAAATTAACAAGGGATTATGAGTAAATTCCCGCTGCATTGTTTCAAATGCAACGTTTACTAAGCTAGTGCCTAGCATTCCCGGCTGATAATCTACCGTTATGTTATTTAAGTCTTTTACTAAATTAAAAAGACTTGGCATGGCTTAATAGATTCGACTACCTCAGTTAAGAGTAATATAAGATAATGGTCTTAACTGGAGATAGAAAAATGACAGCACGTAAAAAATACTCAAAAGAATTTAAGCTTGATGCAATAGCATTGGTTGTTGAACAAAATTATAGCCAAGATGAAGTGTCAAGAAATTTAGGGATCAACCCTAATATGTTAGGCCGCTGGATCAAAGAAGCCGAAAATGATGACGGTCTTGCTTTTCGAGGTAATGGAAAGCTTACGCCCGAACAAGATGAGATAATAAAACTAAAAGCACAAGTTAAACGCCTGGAAATGGAACGTGAAATATTAAAAAACAGCCAATCTAGTTGCCTAGCCCCCTTCAAAATAGAAACACAAGTTCAGCTATACTCTACCTTTTGATCTGGAAAGAAGTCGTTCGCCTTTTTTGTGATTTAAGATCCCGTTAAAAAACCTGACACAGGAGGAGCTATGAAAAAGAAAATAAAGCAGGTTAATCATCACCCGTATTGAATCCTCATTCTGCCGGAATTGATATTGGCGCTAGCTTCCATGTTGTCGCGATCCCCACAGATTTAGCGGATGAAAATGTTAAATCATTCAATGCATTTACTACTGACTTAACAGATATGGCAAATTGGCTGGTTAAGCATGGGATCACAACCGCTGCGATGGAGTCTACTGTTGTATATTGGGTTCCTGTTTTTGAAGTTCTACAATATCATGGTATTGAGGAGATCCTTTGCAATGCACGCTAGTCTCGTTCAGTGCCCGGTAGGAAAACCGATGTAAATGATGCGCAATGGATTCAACGTTTACATGCACTGGCTGCTCAAAGCCAGTTTTCGTCCAGAATCAAAAATTGTTGAATTGCGCAGTTATTTTAGAGTTCGAGAGCGATTATCCGATTACGCCGCCGCGCATATTCAGCACATGCAAAAAGCACTAACGTTTATGAATGTTCAGTTAAATTTAGTCGTCTCAGATATTACGGGAGTGACGGGCATGAAGATAATTCGCGCCATCGTAGATGGAATGAAAAATCCTGGAACATTAGCCGAATATAGAGATCCTCGATGTAAAGCCAGTAAGGAAATGATAAAGAAGGCATTAACCGGAAACTACCAAGCGGAGCATATGATTGCGCTTAAGCAAGCCTTGGCAATGTTTGATGCTTATCAAATAAGAATTCATGAATGTGATGATGAAATTGAAAATGTATTGGCGCAATTATCCGTAAACAAGCCGATTCCTGATGAACCGCTACCTAAGCCTAAGCATAAAACCAAGCAACCTAACCAACTCAATTTCGATGTCAGGAAATCTATTTATCAATTAGTCGGTAACGATATCACCTAAATTCATGGCGTTGGACCATACCTTGCCTTAAGAATGATATCAGAATGCGGGTTAGATATGAGTAAATGGCCGACATCTGGTCACTTTACTTCATGGCTTGCATTGTGTCCTGGCTCGAAGATAAGTGGCGGTAAAGTATTATCGTCTCGTTCACGAAAGAGTAACAACCGTATTGTTGCACATTTGAGACTGGTAGCAACTACAGTAGGACGATCTGATACTGCGTTATGTGCATTTACCGACGGTTGTCTTCACGCATTGGAAAGTCAAAAGCGGTAACTTCTACAGCCAGAAAGATAGCTATATTATTTTATAATGCGATGAGGTACGGCATACAGTATAAAGATCCGGGGGCGGATCAATATGAAAAAAATTATAAAGATAGAGTGATAAAAAATCTTAAGCAAAGAGCCGCGAAATTTGGGTTTGAATTACAGCCTACTCAAGAAAGTATTTCTTAGGAAAGCGACGGTCTTCTTTGCCAAAGAAATGAAATAAAATACTCGTTCATTACCCAACATAAGAAGACCTGGCCTGTGGCTTTAATGTGCCAAATACTGGGTGTTAAGAGCAATAATTATTACAGCTATCAAAAGCAAAACCGTGATAACGCTTACGAATTACATGCAGATATGAACAGCGCAATTAAGAGAGAAAAAAGGGTTAAAAGAATGGCACCGAGAATGGAAAAACAAATTAATTAATAAAGTAAATCCTAACTGGCGTGATTTATACACAGATATCATTTAGTGTCTTTTTAGAACCACAGTATGCGTCAGCAGGTATCGGCCTGCGCCGGTATGACGGCGCTATTTTTAGGGCAAAGTGTGGGTTCGAGAATCGCCCAAGCGGAGGTAGCCGCCCGATTTTCAATCAACAATGAATATTAACTGAATGCCAAATAACACAAACTTGCCTAACAACTTGTTAAATATAGATAAAATATTTTAGTTTAGAAGTTTTAGGATATTTTCTACCCTGGTAACTATCTGTTTTAATTATAAAAAGGGACCTGAACAATCAGATCCCAAATTTTGTATCAGCCCAGCATCAGTTTGTCTTTTTAATGAAAACCTACACAAATTATGTGTTAGTACTGGATTATTTATTGTCTGGATTATTGTAAAACCAGTCATATATTTCTTCCGCGGTACAAAACCACACATCATCTTTGCTGAGCATGTATTCATATGCTGCTTCGAAATGTTTAAGACGATGAGGAACGCCCATAATATACGGGTGAATACTCATCGACATAATACGTGGTTGTTCTTTACCTTCTTCATATAGACGATCAAATTGATCAATAACTCGGTCGTACCACACTTTAGATTCATGGGTATGTACCACCATCATTGGCAAATCACTGAGTTCCATACTGTAAGGCATGGCGACCATAGGCGTGGATGTAGTTTGCATCGCAACCGGATGTTCATCCATCGGGAAGTCACACACGTATTTAAAGCCAGCTTCGGCTAAATAGTCTAAGGTATCTAAGGTTTCATGTAACCCTGGCCCTAACCAACCTTTTGGGGCTTTACCAGTGTAATTTTCAAGAGCTTGATAGGCTTTTTTGATATTATCAAGCTGATCGCTAACGGTATGTAATGCCGCTTGATGAAATCCATGGCCCATAAATTCCCAACCAGCTTCTTTCATGGCTTTAGCAACCGGTTCGGTAGCACCCGATAACACCGTGGCATTAATCGCTGTAGTCGCTGTTAGGTTATGTTTATTAAAGAAATCGAGTAAACGCCAAATACCAACTCGCATACCATATTCATGCCATGCCCAGTTTGGTACATTCGGTACAGTAACAACTCCAGCAGGAGATGTTACATATTCTCTGGCGATTGGCTTTTCAATATCCCAATTTTCAATATTTACCACAGTATAAACCGCAATACGCTTACCTTCAGGAAGAGTAAGTTTGGCGCGGTCAGGCATGGCCGAGTATTCAAAGCGCTGTTCAGGTCTGTTCATATATATCCTACTAACTAAACAAAAAAGCGTTACCTGTTTAATGGTAACGCTTTAAAGCAAGGGTTATAACATTTCTAGTTCTGTTTCGGTGCCGTCGTAACTCTTAATCGCAGTGCCAGATAATGGCTCGCCACCTTCAGCAGTTACTCGGTACGTTTCTTGGAAGTATAACGAGTGAGTACGTTCTTCGTTCATTACATGTGGATGCATTGAACAAACCATGTTCTCTGGAAGTACGAAATCAAAACCTTCACCAATACGTGGCATTTCGATCATCGTCATACCAATTGAGTGACCACAAACATGACCACTACGGTAACCGCGATCTTCGAATGGTTTCATACAAATTTTATGAACTTCTTGGGCAGTACGACCCGCTTTCATGTTTTCACGTACTAAGACGTGGAACTCTTGATGAGCTTCCATCATGTCGGTAGTTATAGTATCCATTCCGTTTGGCATTAATGGACGAGAATATTCAACCCAATGACCACCTTCACCTGAAATTTCAAGGCCGTAAACCATGCCGTCAGTTTTTTCAATTGGACGATTAGTTGGGAATACCATTTGCGGACGTAGTGAACCGTTAAGACCAGTTTGAACCATATCCATAGTGTTTCGACCACAACCAGCAGCAGAGAATGTTTGTTCAGCAACCCCCATAAGTTCAGCTTCAGTCATACCTTCACGGTAAGCTTTAACCGTTGCTAAAACACCTGCTTTGTTAACTTCCATTGAGTGACGTACTGAAAGAATTTCTTCTTCACTTTTTTGCGCACGTGAATAATCAAAAGGAATATCAAAGTCCATGATGTCGTAACCGCCTTTGGCGATGGCAGTAAAATCACGTACGTTAATGATGTATTCAAGACCGTAAATACCAACTTTTTTAGCATTACGAGCTTTTAAATAATCATTGATGTACTCACCACAATGAACAGGGAATGCTTTTTCTTTTAAGAAAGTTGCACTGTGATCGCCAACCCAAGTTGCTTCTTTTGGAAATACTACAACCGGATCATCAGTTTGAGTAACAACAACATAAGCATAGCGATGTAAAATATGGAAACCAGCCATATAGCGTACGCCACCTTCAAAGCCAGAGTATTCGTTTGATGCAATGATTAATGCGTCAAGACCATGCTCAGCCATTGCTTTACGAGTATTCGCATAACGTCGGTTAATTTCAGTTTGCGAAGGGCGAAAACGATTTACGTAATCAGTCATAATTTAAAACCTTATGTTTTTTTGAAGTGAACCGATATTTTATCGTGCTCACGAGTATTAATAATTAAAAAGTAAAAGCTCTGCACCGTTCTCACCGTGCAGAGCTAAAAATAGGTTAAAGTGTCCAGCTATGTTCAACACCTTTGATCATCAAGGCTACAGCCCGATTTAATGGGCAAGGAACACCAATTTCATCACCAATATCGGCAAGGCCGCCATTGAGTGAATCAACTTCAGTTGGTCGTTGCGCTTCAATATCCTGTAACATTGAAGGTTTATGGCGATAAGCAACTTCACGGCCGTAATCAATCATTTCTTCAGGATCTTTTTCTAAAGTAATACCTAAGGCTTTCGCTACGGCAATACCTTCCTGAGCGATGGCGCTCATTACCGGTCGCACTTGGTCAACCGCAATACCGTGTGGTAAACGCGTTAATGAACCAATACCGTTTGAAGCACAGTTAAAAATTACTTTAGTCCACATTGGACCACGAGGGTCTGCCAAAGAAATTGTTTCCATACCGCCACGTGTTAACGCTTCAGCTAAACGGTCACTTTCTTCTTGTGTCGCTGGTTTCGGAGCAAATGGTCCAATGGTAGTCGCACCAATAGTGTCGTGGTTACATACGCCAACACCGGTAATATGACCTGCTGGGAAGGTAGTACCTTGAATAACTCGAGGAACGTATTCGGCAATAATTTCTTCACTACCAACACCGTTTTGGACAGAACATACGGCGCCATCTTTAAAGATATGAGCAACCGCTTCCATGGCACTGCGAGTGTGTAATGTTTTAGCGGCAATGATACCAAAATCACATGGTGGGATATCTTGCGCATTGCTGCGGGCATTTATTTTTGAAACTAAATCAGTTTCACCCGTTAACCGTAAACCGTTTTCGTTAATTGCATCAACATGGGCTTGGTATGGGTCATAGGCCCAAACTTCTACGTCATCTAATTTGCCTAAATGTGCTGCAAAAAGACTACCAATTGCGCCGCAACCAATAATACATACTTTCATGATTTACTCCTCTGCTGCGGCCGAGTTGACCGCATTTTATATTTTAATAATTATTAATGTTTATCGTTGCGTGACCAGCTCGACTCTAATCCTTTCACCAGTCGATAAAGCGACTCATGATACGGTGCCGGCATGCCTATAGCCTTAGCTTCTCTAGCTATTGCGCCGGTGATCCAATCAACTTCGGTATAACTTTTATGACGACAATCGTCTAACATCGACGGTACATGAGCATAATCCTCATCACCTGTAGAACCTTGGCTTACCGCTTTAACATTCATTAACCAAGGGTCACTTGCTAACGTTATGCCTAAAGCGCCAGCAATGCGCTTACCTTCATCCATCATGTCGAAAACTAGATTTCCTAAGCTTTCGATTTTTTCTTGATCAGCAAATGATTTCACGTGCGGCAAGTCAGTTACCGAAGC
>CALJHL010000125.1 GCA_938075435.1 uncultured Thalassotalea sp.
TGGCTAATATTTATGAAAACGACGCACAAACCTGGGTATTGGGTTTTGTTGCTAATTTTAATGGCAGCCAAGCCTTAGAGTTAAAACTGCGTTATTTAGATTTAAATCAAGATAATAGCGATAGATACCCTGATGATCCAAAGTTAGGTAATACCGCCACTAAAATTGCCGAAGAAGTGTACGGCGTATCGGCTAAGTACCAGCTTACGCAAGGCGCTTTTAAATATACCCTAGGTGGCAGCGTTAATTATTCAAAATTTGAAAACGCTGATGAAGACAGTGACACCGAACCTAATATCTATTTTAATGTGCTGTATACGTTGTAACCCCATCACTTTTTAAAAATGCGACCTGACGGTCGCATTTTTCGTTTATGAGAGGGGAGAAAGGAACGAGGAACGAGGTAAAAGCAGGAACGAGGTAAAATCAGGAACGAGGAACGAGGAAAAAAGAGCTCGACTTCAGGTTTAGTTTGCTAGTTTTTAGTTTAGATTAGTTTACCAATTCAAATCCAAATTTAAAACTTGCCCCTAATACCTAGTTGCGGTTGCTGTTCGGGTGTCGAGGGGGTATCTGGTATCGCAAGTGTAGTTTTGAGGCGAGAGGTGCAGAGGGGGTAACTTTGACAGGTATTTTTATTCAAACTATGCTTTGAATAAACAAGGAAGTGTGTGGTTATGTCTAGTTTTATTTCAATTGTCCATCATGGTGCGGTTACTGGCGTAACAGGCTCTTGTCATCGCTTGGTTGTGCGGGGTGAGTTAAGCAGTGTTGATTATTTAATTGATTGCGGGTTGTTTCAAGGCGCAGAGCTTACTGCGTTAAGCGATAATAATTCGAATGATCGCCTGGCGATTAACTTTGATATTAGTAATGTTAAAGCGCTTATTGTTACCCATTGCCATATTGATCATGTTGGTCGTATTCCTTACCTATTAGCCGCTGGTTTCAGTGGTTCTATCTATTGCTCTAAACCCACCGCCTATTTATTACCCGAAGTAATTGAAGATGCCGTTAAGGTTGGCGTGTCGCGCTCGCCCAGCATACTAAAAGCGGTATTGCGGCGCTTAAAGCAACAGTTGGTGGCTGTTGAATATAATGAGTGGCAATTGCTAACGGCTGACCGTGAGCAAGGCGCTGATAAGCTAACCGTTAAAGTGAAATTTAGCCCTGCTGGCCATATTCTCGGCTCGGCCTATGTTAGTTTTGACTGCTGGCGGGCTAAGGAAAAGCAGCGGGTAATATTTTCTGGTGATTTAGGCGCGTGCCATTCGCCTTTACTTGCCGCACCTAAACCACCTTTTGGCTGTAATAAGCTAATTATTGAAAGTACCTATGGCGATAAAAACCATAGCTCTCGTAAAGAGCGGCGGCAATTATTGCACCAAGTATTAAGAAAGTGCGTCGTCGATAATGGCGTGGTGTTAATTCCGGCCTTTAGTATTGGCCGAACCCAAGAATTATTGTATGAAATAGAGCAGATCCTGCATCAAATAGTGCACAGCAAACATAACGGTGCTAGTGATAATTTATTAAGCCATATTGATGTTATTCTTGACTCGCCGCTGGCGGCTAAGTTTACCCAACATTATCGCACTTTAAGTGGCTATTGGGACAAAGAAGCGAGGCGAAAGCTAAATGACGGCCGGCACCCGCTGGCTTTTGAGCAACTCACTACCATTGACAGCAACGCGCAACACCTTAGCGTTATTAACTATTTAAAATCACGTAAACTGCCCGCTATTGTTATTGCCGCCAGCGGCATGTGCACGGGTGGTCGTATTGTAAATTATTTAAAAGCCTTTATAGAGCAGCCCACTACCGATATTTTATTTTCGGGTTATCAGGCCAAAGGCACAACCGGAAGTGTTATTCAGCGGTTTGGCCCAGCAAACGGCTTTGTTGAGCTAGATAATAAGCGGTATAACATTAATGCTGGGGTTTATACCTTGTCGGGTTATTCGGCTCACGCCGATCAAAAAGACTTATTGCGCTTTGTGTCAAGAATGCGCAACCCGCCTGAAGAAATTGTTATTGTGCATGGTGATGATGAGGCCAAGCAGGCGTTAAAAGCAAAGCTTAGGGGGTTGTTACCGAGGTGTGAGGTGAGGGTAGGGAAAGGGTGAAAGCAGGAACGAGGTGCTAGGAACGAGGCTGATTTTCTGGTTTCGGTTACTGTTCTGGTTTTGGGGAGTTATGATAATTATGCACAATACGCTGGAGGAGGTTTGCCCCAAAAGCACGGTGGAATGACGTGCATGGATGCACTAATGCCGCAATGCCAGGATGGCAAGGAGCGGTGACGGTGTATTTTTAATAGTTCGGATTGCAGTTACTTTAATGGTGCACAATACGCTGGTAGTTATCTGGTCAGGTAGTTATCTGGTCACACACCTATATCTGTTTTATTTGGTCACACACTTATGTTTCGCGTTGCTCAGGTGCTAGGAACGAGGTAAAAGCAGGTGCTGAGTGCTTCAATTAAAACCGGTGGGTAGGTTCTTATTGTCACTACAAATCGTTGCCCTTTATTACATTTTGGTAACGGTAATTTATTTGGGCTCTGGTAATATTGAACACAGTTAACTTTTCATAGTTTTCCTCCTTGATATATTTTTTGCCACCTCACCTTGAGGTGGTTTTTTTTGCCTGTAATTTAGGCCATAGCCAGCTGATTACCTTGGCTATTTTTGATCAGGCTAGTATTTATCAGTAAGTTGCAATAAATTATTTATAGTCTAACTTTGAATTGTGGAGTTCATATTAAAGGGACATTAAATGTTATTTATTACCAATAAAATGGTTCGAAGTTCTGACCAAGTTGCTGCGCAAACTACAGCTAAAAAGCCGGTAGGGCAGAATACCGAGCAAATGCCGACTAAGCGCTTACGTTTTAAATCCGGCAATGAATTATCTAATAGCTTGCTATATTGCCAATTTATTAAAGATGGCCAATTCAACGAAATTTACAGCAAGGCTTTTATGCAACATGTGCAAGCACACGCTTGCAGTGATGTGCTGTTTTATTTGCACGGCTTTAATAATCAACCAAGCACAGTATTAAACAATACCAAGTTACTGCAGCTGCAATGTGATAAACAGCAAAGCAATGTGTTAGTCATCCCCATTATTTGGCCCTGTGATGATGACTTGGGTGTAGTGAAAGATTATTGGGATGACCAAGATGCAGCAGAAGCCAGTGGTCGTTATTTTAGTCGTACCATTTCAAAATTATTGCAGTTTCAAGAAAATAATCGGCAATTAAATAAACCACATTGTTTAAAACGCATGCATGTTTTGGCCCATTCAATGGGCAATAGAGTGTTAATGAAATCGTTGGCGCATTGGCGCAAACATACCGGCAATGGCCAAATACCTTATTTATTTACCAATACCTTTATGATGGCGGCTGATGTGCCTAATCATGCCTTAGAGCAAGGCCAAGAAGGTCATGCCATTAGTATGGCGTCACAACGAGTCCATTGTTTTTATGCCAACGACGATATCGCCATGACCGCCAGTAAAATATCCAACATAAAAAACCGAGTCTTTAGCCGCCGACTTGGCCACACCGGCCCCGAGCGTATCAATAACACCCCTGATAATGTTTATGCCATTAACTGTGACAGTTTTAATAATAAGTTTGATTTAAAGGGCCATACTTACTTTTTACCGGAGGATGGTGAAGTTCCGGCGGCGCTGGATTATGTGATTAAGATGATCAAGCGTGATGGGGTAGAGTTAGATAATAAGAAGGTGAGGTTGTGAAAATAGGGGCGAGGCAAAAGCAGGAACGAGGCAAAAGCAGGTGCTAAGTTGTAGTAGCTGATCAACTTACCAATCTGTATTCGAATTCAAAAGCAAATCCAAAACCTGCCCTCGTACTTCGTACTTCGTTCCTCGTTCCTCGTTCCTTTTTAGTTTATCTGTTTTCGGTCATTACAAATTTATCAACCAGTGTTACACTTAAGCCACTTAAAGCTTACAATATTATTATTATGAAAATTGCTATTGCCGGTACTGGCTATGTTGGCTTATCTAATGCCATGCTTTTAGCGCAACACAATGATGTGGTTGCCGTTGATATAATTCCCGAGAAGATTGATCTTCTTAATTGCAAAAAGTCGCCAATTGTCGATGTTGAAATTGAACAATTCTTATTACGCGATGACTTAAACTTTACTGCCACGCTTGATAAGCACCAGGCTTATGGCGATGCCGATTTTGTTATTATTGCTACACCTACCGATTACGATCCTATTTCTAATTACTTTAATACCTCGTCGGTTGAAGCGGTAATTCGCGATGTTATCGCCATTAACCCCAATGCGGTTATGGTCATTAAATCGACCGTGCCGGTAGGCTACACGCAAGGCCTGCGGGTAGAATTAAATTGTGAAAACATTATTTTTTCGCCTGAATTTTTACGTGAAGGTAAAGCTCTGTACGACAACTTACACCCATCGCGCATTATCGTTGGTGAAGAGTCAGAACGTGCTCAGGTATTTGCCAATTTGTTAATGCAAGGCGCGGTTAAAGACAACATTGAGGTGTTGCTTACTAATTCTACCGAAGCAGAAGCGGTTAAGTTGTTCTCAAATACTTATCTGGCAATGCGAGTTGCGTATTTCAATGAGTTAGACACCTACGCGCAAGTCCATGGTTTAGATGCAAAGCACATTATTAAAGGCGTAGGCTTAGACCCGCGCATCGGTAGCCATTATAATAACCCGTCGTGTTGTTATGGTGGTTATTGCTTGCCGAAAGACACCAAACAAC
>CALJHL010000126.1 GCA_938075435.1 uncultured Thalassotalea sp.
TTGAAATTGTCCAGCAACCACTTGCTCTTGCTAAGTTAGAGGCGAATTTAGCCAGTCGTATTTCTGAATTAAAGCAGAGAATTCAACAAACCAACTTACTAAGAAGCTATCAAATTAAAGCGGTTCGCAGCGGTAGAATTACCAATGTATTAGCCAAAGTTGGCGAGCGCTTATCACCAAGTAAGCAATTATTAACTATTTTACCTCCGCATTCCGAATTAGAAGCGATATTATTTATTCCAACCAGAGCTTTTGGGTTTGTTAAACAAGGCCAACATGCGCTACTTCGCTATCAAGCTTTTCCTTATCAACGCTTTGGTTTGTTCGATGGCAAAATAAAGCAAGTGTCACAAGCGGTATTACTACCACAAGACATTACCATGCCGATTAATCAGAATGAACCTGTCTATAAAGTTGTGGTTAACTTGGGCCAGCAATATATCACAGCGTACGGGGCGCGGATGCCCTTACAAGCAGGAATGTTGTTAGAGGCCGATATCATCATAGAAAATCGAAGTTTGTGGCATTGGTTATTCGAGCCTTTGTATAGTCTACGGGGGCGTTTCTAATGAAAAACCCGATAACATTGTTACGGTTTCGCAGCTTTTCAAAACTGCCTGTTATTTTACAATCAGAAGCCGCAGAATGTGGCTTGGCAGCTATTGCTATGGTTGCCAGTTATTATGGCTTCAAAACTGATCTCAATTGGTTAAGGCGACTTTTTTCCTTGTCTTTAAAAGGCGCAAGTTTACAACAATTAATGCAAGTTGCAGATAAACTCTCCTTAACCAGTAGAGCATTGCAACTTGGTTTGGAGGATCTTAAAAACCTACAAAAACCCTGCATTTTACACTGGGATTTAAATCATTTTGTGGTGCTCAAAAAAGTAACTTCTGGGTTTGTCTTTATTCACGATCCAGCCTTTGGCGAGAAAAAATTAAGTTTACAACAAGCTTCAAAACACTTTACCGGCATTGCTTTGGAGTTAACACCTAATAGCCAATTTAAACCACAAGAAGCGCAAATAAAAATGCGCTTAAGAGATTTCTTTTCACGTATTGAAAATTTAGTTCCATCATTATTTAAAGTGTTCTTATTATCGTTGTTATTGCAAGTTTTTGCGTTAGCAAGTCCCTATTATATGCAGTTGGTGGTTGATGAAGTGATCTTAAGCCAGGATCAACATTTACTGTTAATATTAGCGTTAGGTTTTTCTCTACTGGTGTTAATTCAGCTAGCGACGAAAGCGTTACGCTCATTGGTTATCTTACATTTTGGTAATTTGCTTAATATTCAAATGGCGGCGAATTTATTTCGGCACTTAATTCATCTACCTTTAGATTTTTTTGAAAAACGCCATATTGGCGATGTCGTTTCAAGATTTTCTTCATTAAATCAAGTTAAAGAAATTCTTACTACTGGCATCATTGAGACCATTATTGACGGTTTAATGGCGCTAGCTACCTTAGTGATGATATTTTTATATAGCCCTAAATTAAGCGCGATTGTGGTTTTGGCCGTTGCCTTATACGCGTTGTTGCGACTAGCCCTGTATCGACCGCTACGACAATTAAGTGAAGAGACCATAGTTGCTAAGGCAAAAGAGCAGAGTAATTTTATGGAATCGGTACGCGGTATGCAAAGTATTAAGTTGTTTGGCCGAGAAGTGCAACGTCAAGGATTATGGCAAAATCGTTATGCTGAGCATGTTAATTGCAGTATTCGCCTCGGTAAATATCAAATCCACTTTCGTTGGATAAATGATTTAATTTTTGGTCTTGAAAATGTTCTGGTTATTTTCTTTGCCGCTTTACTGGTGATGGATTCAGAATTAACGGTTGGAATGTTATTTGCCTTTATGAGTTATAAACGGCAATTCATTGAGAAAATGGTTAACTTAATTGAAAAAATAATTGAGTTTAAAATGTTAGATCTGCACTTAAACCGGTTAGCCGATATCGCCTTAACTAAGCAAGAGTGTTTTCTTGATAGCCCAGCAGAAGGGACATTAGCGGTTAGCCGTTGCAGTAGCGATTGTTCCGTTGGTTCGCTTGGGCTTAAGGATGTTAGTTTTCAATATTCATCGGCAGAGCCTTTTTTATTTCAACAGCTTAATCTTGAAATTCGTGATGGTGAGTCAATTGCCATCGTCGGTAGCTCTGGCTGTGGTAAAACTACCTTATTAAAAACCATGTTGGGGCTATTTCCTGCTACCGCAGGTAAAGTGCTTTACAGCGGTATCGATATACAACAGTTAGGCTTAACTAATTTTCGTCAACAAATAGCTGCGGTTATGCAAGACGATCAACTACTTAGCGGTTCCATTGTTGATAACATTGGTTTTTTTAGTGAGCATATAGATTTAGGGCGAGTTGAAAAAGTAGCAAAAATTGCCGCTATAGATAAAGAGATCAAGGCAATGCCAATGGGTTACAACACCTTGGTCGGTGATATGGGCAGCAGCCTTTCGGGCGGGCAAAAACAACGGTTGTTATTGGCTCGAGCTCTTTATAAGCAACCCAAGGTACTCTTTTTAGATGAAGCAACCAGCCATTTGGATGTAAATCTTGAGTCAATTGTTAATCAAGGAATAAAGAAAATGTCAATTTCTCGAATAATTATTGCTCATCGCATAGAAACCATCCTGTCCGCCGATAAAATATTCTCGCTAAGTTGTGGGCAATTAACCGATATCAGCGAAACTATAAAGCAGCAATATAACCATATTAATGGCGAACAAAGACCAACATATTCGGCTAAATCTTAAATTATTATTGGCTAAATACCATGTACATTTACCTAATGTTAGCAACAAAAAACCGTTGATCAGAGCGAAGCAAAGCGGCGTTTTTGGCTAATTAATATTCTTGTAACCGGGCCGCAGAATTATTTTTATTCACTATATGCTTGTTTGTTAAGCCATTATTGAGTTAAATCTCTATTTTTATTGTTGTTTTTGTAAAAAACTTGCTAATTTATAGATCTAATGAAATTATTTAAACAGTACCTTGGTCTTAATTGATAACCATAGACTGAGTGTTTAATGGTAACTCTAATAATATATAGGAAGATAATTATGAAATTTATTAACAAACGTTTATTAAACCTAGTCCTTGGCGTTATTGCCTTAGGTTTTATGGCGAGTATGCCAGCTAAAGCCGATAGCAACCCCTTTGAAGCCCAGCAAGTTGTAAGTTCTGCTGGTGTTGATCATGAAAAAGGTAAATGCGGCGAAGGCAAGTGTGGTGAAGGTAAAGCCAAAGCTAAAGGTAAATGCGGCGAAGGCAAGTGTGGTGAAGGTAAAGCCAAAGCTAAATGCGGCGAAGGCAAGTGTGGTGAAGGTAAAAAAAATAAGCAAAGCAAAGAAGAAGAAACTGAGAAGTAAAAACCATTACCGAGTTGAGCAATTGAGTTAATTTATGCATCGACAATCATAATTAAAAAAGCAGCGTCAGCTGCTTTTTTATTGGAAAATTTTAGCAATTGTTATCCGATTTGATCGGTTTATTGTCCAGTAATAGATATTATATTTTTTACAAGGCTTTTATATAACAAAAAAGATAAAAAATAAATTTTGATCTATATCAAATTAGTAATCGATAATGTATTATCCGCGCGAAATTTCAATTAACTAGTTTTATAATATGTCTGATCACGATTCATTTAAAGAAAGTACATCAAAGCGTCATTTGTTTTTAGCCATAGTTTCCATGTTGGCAATGCCTTTATTACCTATGCTAATGGGCTGGTATACGCAGGTTTCATAAAATTTTTTTTCTATTTTAAAAAAGGATATTTGAATGTCTGAACGAGTTCTACTTGTTGAAGATAATGCACCATTGAGGGCGCAATTCCAACAGGCGTTAACGTCTGCCGGTTACCAAGTTTGCACCGCTGTAAACGGGCTGGATGGTTTTTCAAAAGCCCAAAATCAAGAATTTGATTTGTGTATTGTTGATCATTTAATGCCATTAATGAATGGCCCACAATTATTAAAAAATTTACACGCAATGGCCGATAACGCCCCTCGAGCAGTCATATTTTTAACCACTCAAGATCTTAATGTTGTTGAAGAACTACCCGAAATGTGTGTCGCTGACATCATTTTAGCTAAGCCGCTAACCACCATGGATTTACTGCACAATATTGAATCGCTGTTAGAGCAAACCGCAACGGTTACTTAATTTTGATTTATGACTAACATTATGAAATATATCCAGATATTCAAGTTCTGGGTATATTTTAATTGCTTCATTCCTCCTAAGCTTTACCCTAGCGCTAAATATTGAATTAGCCTTCAAATTAATTCTTTTTGGTGATTTTTGCCTTAAACTCTAATTATTATTTGTAATTGCTGAGTTAAGTTGTAAATGCCACTGTAAAAATACCTCTATATCCATTATCCTGATAACAATGAACAGAGGCATTTAGAAATGATGACAAGATCTGATACTAACTATCCTGAAACTGTATTTAATCATAGTGCTGATTATCCTGATAACAACGAACAGAAGTATTTATAAATGATGACCAAATCAGATACGAACTACCTTAAAACTGTGATTCATGATGTTAAAGATTACCCTATTGAAGGTATTATGTTTCGTGACATTACCGGGATATTGGAAGACCATAAAGCGTTTTCAATTTGCATTGCTCAGTTAAAAAGTCAATTTGAAAATAAAGGCATTACTAAAATTGTTGGCACTGAAGCTCGTGGCTTTTTATTTGGAGCTCCGCTGGCTTTAGCCCTTGGCATAGGTTTTGTGCCAGTACGCAAGCCGGGTAAATTACCTCGAGCAACGTTGTCGCAAAGCTATGATTTAGAGTATGGTAAAGACACCTTAGAAATCCATAAAGATGCAGTATCGAGTGATGACCTCGTCCTCATGGTCGATGACTTATTAGCCACCGGCGGCACTATTGAAGCGACAACTCAACTTATTCGTAGTCTAGGTGCTACTGTAGTTGATGCCGCCTTTGTTATCTCCCTGCCGGATCTTAAAGGTCAGCAGCGCTTAAATTCTCTCGGTATTAATGTATACTCAATGATTGAATATTTAGGGGATTAAGTTCCTTTAAAATGTTAGCTAGTTTATATCTAACAAGTCATAAAAATGTAAGCTAGTTTATGACTATTATAATAAAAACGATTAATTAACCTTAGGTGATTAACAAAAATATGAGTTATCAAGTTCTTGCTCGTAAATGGCGGCCAAAAGATTTTTCCCAATTAATGGGGCAAGAGCATGTTGTGACGGTATTAGTGAACGCACTAATGCAAGAACGTTTACACCATGCTTATTTATTTACCGGTACTCGGGGAGTAGGTAAAACTACCATCGCCCGAATATTTGCAAAAAGTCTTAACTGCCTACAAGGCATTAGTGCCAACCCTTGTGGTAAGTGTGATGTCTGTGAAGACGTTGATGCCGGACGTTTTGTTGATCTACTGGAAATAGATGCGGCTTCCCGCACTAAAGTTGATGACACTCGCGAAATTCTTGATAATGTTCAATATGCTCCTTCTCGTGGTCGCTATAAAGTGTACCTTATCGATGAAGTGCATATGCTGTCCAAAAGTAGTTTTAATGCCTTGCTTAAAACACTTGAAGAGCCACCACCACACGTTAAATTTATTTTGGCAACAACCGATCCTCAAAAATTGCCGGTTACGGTTTTATCACGTTGTTTGCAGTTTCATTTAAAAGCATTAACACCACAACAAATTGAAACCAAGTTAGAAGAGATTTTAACCGCTGAAAAAATTACCTTTGAAGACGGAGCATTAACGCTGTTGGCAAAAGCTGCTCGCGGCAGTATGCGTGATTCATTAAGTTTGACGGATCAAGCCATTGCCCAAGGGCAAGGTCATATTGAAGTTGGCAATTTACAGCAAATGCTTGGTGGTGTTGATCAAAACTGGATTTTTAAAATATTAATCGCCTTGATTAAACAAGATGCCAAGTCTTTATTAGCATTAAGTAAAACCATTGCCAGTTATGCGCCAAGTTATCACCGCTTATTAGCAGAGTTATTACAACTTTTACATCAGGTTGCGTTGTGGCAATTAGTCCCAAATTCTGTCGACGTTGATCAACAACGGGCAACCTTACTAACCAAATTTTCCAAAGCTATGTCACCAGAAGATATACAGCTTTATTATCAAATTGTGTTAAATGGCCGTAAAGATTTGGCGTACAGTTTTGATGAACAAGCTGGCTTTGATATGGTTATTTTACGCATGTTGGCTTTTAAACCGGCTACCCTTGGCGATACTCGCCAAAGTCGTGCTGAGCATGCTAATACAAGTGCCGAGAGCTTTGATGACGTTGTGTTAATAGATACCATTAACAAACCAAAACAAATGTCGGCTATACCGGCAAGTACAGACAGCAATGTTGATGCCAATATAGCACTTGTACCTCAGGTGGAAAATCTAGCAGATGTTACAGCAGTGCAACCATTACAACCAATAGAGGCAGAGCAACCGGTTGAAGTAGAGCAAGTTGCGGATAATACAACTGAACCTAGTCTAGAGCTGCCAAGTGAAGTACAGCCAAACGCAAATGTTGCCCTTAATGCCG
Organism: uncultured Thalassotalea sp.; assembly: GCA_938075435.1. Classification (GTDB taxonomy): domain Bacteria; phylum Pseudomonadota; class Gammaproteobacteria; order Enterobacterales; family Alteromonadaceae; genus Thalassotalea_A. Next base: position 6,588 of record CALJHL010000126.1, read on the forward strand.
ACTCTAATGGCGGACGAGATTTTGCCGAACATATACCGGCTCAAAATGTAGATTTAGCGCCAAGTTTAACGCTTGACCGTAATTCTGGACAAGATTTGCAATCATTAGATGCACAACAGCAAGATTTAGAAGCAATAGCTCAACAACAGTTTGCTGCTAAAGCGCCGGCTGAACACACAGAACAATCAGAACAAACGCCGCAACCAGTGGTTGCACAACCAGCCCCGGAGGCAAATGCAACCGATCCGGTGGCCAGTGACGTCGAAAAAATGTTAGCCACTCGCAATATGTTAAGGAGTCGTAAAAAACTCTCGGAGGGTAGGGCAAAAAAGCCGATAGCTGAGGTAGCCGCTAAAGAGGCTATCGAACAAGTCGCAGCAAAAGCTAAACGGCCTGAACAACATGCGAGTGTTGATACCCAAACCAATAGTAGTTTATTAAATAAGGCTGAGTTAATTTCTGCTATTGCTGCTGACTTACCGGCAAAGCAATTGCTTAATACCGCCAATAACTTGCAGCAGCAAATGAGCGCAGCAGAGCAAAATACCGATTTTCCTGAAAACCAACAGCTGCCTGATATTAGCCATATCGCACCGGGAAGTTTTCAAGAGCAAGACATCGACCCTGCTCATATTCGCGATGCTAACCAACTTGACCCTTGGGCTAATACCATTGATGCCATGGGTTTAGGCGGTCGAGTTAGGCAGCTGGCATTAAATTCGTCACTGGATTTACAAAGCAATGCTGGTTTGTTAATGATCAACCTTGATAAAAAGTTTGTGCATTTGAATTCAGCAGCTGCCTTAGAGCACATACAAGGTTGTTATTCACAGCTAAAAGGCCAAAGCGCA
>CALJHL010000127.1 GCA_938075435.1 uncultured Thalassotalea sp.
AACTCGCTTATCACGACTGGTGTCGTGAAAGGCTTCAAGATCTATTTTTTGTTCAGGTGTTAGATTTACTTTTTTCATGAGGCATATCATGATCCTCATTATTGTATAAATCAAGCACCTTCATTGATCACGGGTATATAAGCTCGGATTTTGGCCTAGCTCAGTTTCTACATCTGATGGCGGTTTAGAAGCGGAAATTAATCTTTGGTTAGCGACAAAGCCTGAGATTGAAATCAAGAATATTGTTCAATCACAAAGTGGAGGTTCATAGTTACCGGCAACAGTCGTTGTAACTGTTTGGTATCATTGCTGATGCTTTTAGTGATATTTATCCCCCGTTGGTTTAAAGGGCTGTCTGTTGTTTTCGGTATTTACTCAATCGCAGTTCTCTATTTGACTGTTTAATACGGAGTTTTTGACCGCAATATTTCGTAAAAAAAGAAATAAGAATGCGTCATGTAAATAAGGTAAAATACATGCTTATTGATATTGGATGAGGAGCATTAATATTAACAATGACTCAGAAACACAAATTACCTGTTCAAGCTGTCACGCATGCTGCTGTCGTTTAGAGGTTATGATTATTTCTGATACCGGTGTTCCTGATGAACATATTGCTGTCGATAAATGGGGTGGCGAAACTATGTTGCGATTAGAGGACGGTTGGTGCTCAGCTTTAAATCGTGATAACCACATGTGTACGATTTATGAAAATCGCCCTTGGAATTGCCGAGAATTCGAAATGGGTTCTTATGAATGCAAAGTTGAAAGAGCGATACCGATAGTTATTTCTTACTAAATATTTTAGACCTTAACGGTAATTGATAAGAGTAATTGTCGACGAATCTGCCAGTGCGCCTACGTCATAACCTTCTTCTAATAAATTCACCACGCGGTCTAAAAATACAGTTTTTACATTTGTATTAGGGTAGGCGTTTAAATAATCTAAACTCGAAGACAATACATATTGTTGCCCGAATAGTACCGGCGCGGTTACGCTAATATTACCTTGTGATGTTCGGCAATTGCGTTAATACTAAAAACAAACTGGCACATTGATGCCGAGTGGCGAGTCCATATCATTCGCTAGGCTGGTAAATACGGTTCGGGAGTGGAGTTAACGAATATGCCTGAAAAAAATCTATCAATTTTTGAGCGATATCTAACCGTATGGGTTGTACTTTGCATTGTCGGCGGCATACTTTTAGGTAAAATAGCGCCGGATGTGGCAACGACTCTGAATGATTTTTCCATTTATCAGGTATCCATTCCTATTGCGGTGTGTTTGTTTTTTATGATGTTTCCGATCATGGTAAAAATAGATTTCGCGCATGTGCTTAAATCAGCGAAAACGCCAAAGCCGGTAATTATTACCCTCTTTATTAATTGGGCAATTAAACCCTTTAGTATGTTGGCAATATCTTACTTTTTTTTAGGGTATTTATTTAGAGACTTCCTACCAGGTACCGAAATACTGCCGAGTGGCGAAGAGGTGGAATTGTGGAGAAGTTATATTGCCGGCACCATTTTGCTTGGTATTGCGCCGTGTACTGCGATGGTTTTAATGTGGGGCCACCTATCTAAAGGTAACGATGGATTAACACTGGTGATGGTTGCTATCAATTCACTGTTGATGCTTTTACTTTATGGCCCCTTGGGTAGTTTATTACTCAATGTTAACTCTATGCCGGTACCTTGGCAAACTATGGTGCTCTCTGTCTCAATTTATGTTGCCTTGCCATTGGTTGCTGGCTACTTCTCAAGAAAATTAATTATTAAAAGAAAAGGTATGGTGTGGTTTACCGAAAAATTTCTGCGCTGGTTAACACCGGTCAGTATTTCGGCTTTATTAATCACCCTAGTATTACTCTTTTCATTTAAAGGTGAAGTTATTATTGCCAACCCACTAACCATCCTATGGATAGCAATTCCACTATTAATACAAACAGTCTTTATATTCGCTTTGGGTTATTTTGTATTTTCTAAATGGTTTAAGCTGTCTTATCAAGATGCGGCACCGGTATCACTGATTGGCGCTTCCAATCACTTTGAGGTTGCAATAGCCACCGCCATTATCTTGTTTGGCTTATCTTCTGGCGCCGCATTAGCGACAGTTGTTGGGGTTTTAATTGAAGTGCCGCTAATGCTAATGTTGGTTGCTTTATGCAAACGAACTTCTTATATGTTTGCTAGTGAACCGGCAAAACAAACCTAACAATATTTAGCGGCTTGCTGGGCGACTATCAATCATTAATAAATCTAGCGTTATTTGCGCTTGCTTAGGTTTTTGTAAGTCGATTGCTTCGATCATTTCGCATTCATCTCTAACCATTTCAGCAATAAGGCTAGGATAATGACGACAGTCTTCTGGCCTATTTAGGTAAATGCCGCAGGTATATTTAGTTGCACTAAGCTCGTGCTTTTTAGGCTCAACTTGCAGAAATGGACACCTCTTGAGTCTAACGCCTGATTCAGGGTCAAACCATATCTCATCGTTTTTAACAAATTTGAATATGTCTGGTTGAAATATTTCCCATAGCTCAATTTCTTCGGTTGTCGCCGAAAGATCGCCACCACCGTATTTGATGCAACACTTACCGCATTGATTACAATCTTTCATAGTTCGCCAAGTTAATAGAGGTGCGATATCCTAGTGTAGCATTGATATTATCTTGAGATCATAGTCTGTTATAATTGGCATTGCCGAATTCAGTCGACAAAAATAACTTGTTCGAAAAATACTGTTAAGCATTACATGATAAGCAAAGGAGAGTTTGGTGAGTTACGATGATGTTTTATCCTTTTGGTTCAGTGAAATAGACCCCGCTAAATGGTGGGTTAAAGATGTTAACTTTGACCGAATGATCACTGATAGGTTTGCAACTTTGCATGAACAAGCAAACCATTGCGAATTGTTTTCTTGGCGAGACTCCGCGAAGGGGCGCTTAGCTGAGATTATTGTTTTAGACCAATTCTCGAGAAATATATTTAGGGATACACCTAAAGCCTTTGCCTCTGATAAATTAGCTTTAGCACTTGCGCAACAGGCTATCTCTTTAGGTAAAGATGCTGAGCTAAGTGCCAGCCAACGAAGCTTTATGTATATCCCCTATATGCATAGCGAATCATTAATAATTCATGATATTGCTTTGCAGTTGTATAAAAATAATGGACTTGAATCTAACTTAGATGCCGAAATAAGGCATAGAGATATCATTGCTAGGTTCGGCAGATATCCCCACAGAAATTCGATTTTAAATCGTACTTCAACCTCGGCCGAACTAGAATTTTTACAACAGCCGGGTTCGGCGTTTTAATTGTCGATAATTTTAGCCTGTTAATGAGGCATAAGTAATAATCAAACCGAGGTGTTAATGGATATTCGAATTGGCGAGTTAGATAATGAAAACATCATTTTGTTGTTAAAAGAGCATCACGCCGATATGCTTTTACATTCACCAGAAGCAAGTGTTCATGCTTTAGACCTAACCGCTCTGGCGGCGCCAGAAATAACGTTTTGGAGTGTCTGGATCGACAACACTTTAGCCGGTTGTGGCGCATTAAAAGAACTGGATAAAGATCATGCTGAAATTAAGTCTATGCGTACCTCTAGTCATCACCTGCGCAAAGGTGTGGCTGGTAAATTGTTAGAGCATATTATTAACCAAGCTGGTATTAGATCATATAAAAAGCTAAGTTTAGAAACTGGAACCATGCCAGTATTTCAACCGGCACAAAAATTGTACCAACAGTTTGGCTTCGAACTATGTCCGCCGTTTGGTCATTATCGAGAAGACCCATACAGTCAATTTATGAGCAAAGTTATTGAGTAATACCTTAGCTAAAAATGAGTAGAATCATGATCGAAATTAGACAGTATCAAGCCGGTGAAGAAATTCAGTTGTGGGACATATTTTTCACGACGATTAGAAACATTAATATTAAAGACTATTCAGTAGAGCAAGTGCAAGCCTGGGCTCCTGATGATTATCAACAAATTGAATGGACTAAGCGTATCCAGAAAATAAATCCTTATGTCGCTTTAATTGAAAATAAAGTAGTTGGCTACGCCGATGTACAAAAGGATGGATATGTCGATCACTTTTTTTGCCATTGGCAGTGCCAAGGTCAAGGCGTTGGTCGCTTGTTGATGCAAACCCTGTTTAAAAAAGCAGAGCAACAACAACTTAAGCGTTTATATTCGCAGGTCAGCATTACCGCCAGGCCATTCTTTGAGTATTTTGGCTTTACGGTTATTAAAGAGCAACAAGTTACTATTCGCGGACAAATACTTACAAATTTTGTTATGGAAAAGCTTGCATAAATTTAACTTGCGAGGCATTTTAACGGATAATAGAATGTCGTCTCGGCTCGTCGTTTAATTTGGTTGTTGCTAATTACACCAGGCAACTTTTTAAGGAAATATATTGTGCAAGACGTAAATACTGTTAACCCGAGTAATTGCCCGTTATGCAATGGCGATAATGCTTGTTTTAATTTGTCTGATAAGGATGAACAAGCTTGTTGGTGTAAAAATCCGGACCTTAAATTTCCAGAAAGCTTATTAAAAAAAATCCCTGAACAAGCTAAAAACAATGCCTGTATTTGCCAAGCTTGCGTTTTAGCCCATCAGAAAGCGATAAATAATTAAGGTTTAGTGTTTTATGAGTGCAGGGTAGGAAGTAGCAATGCAATTACGGAATTTAATTAATATTGGTATGTTAATGCTAATTTCATTGAGGGTTGGTGCTGCTGAGTCAGAACAAACCAATATAACGAATGTTATTTCCAAGCAAGAGTTTTCCTTATATAAAGACGTCGGCGACTTTATTGATAAATCACCGAAAGTAACGATTACCGTGCCCGCCGAGCAAAGTGATATAGCAACTTATGGTGACGTGGTGATGAAAACCCTCACCGGCTCTGATTGTGACAGAGACGGCAAAATGGACGACAATCAAACATGTAATGCCGTTTACTTAACGCTGTGGTTGCAGTACGAACGCTAAATTACCCTAAACTAAATAGCACCCCGGTTGCTGGCGTTACCTAGTTTACATGAATTAATAAACATTTAAGGAAAGTAGTATGTCCAAATTTATCTTATCGGCAGTTATTTTATTATCTTTATCATTTGCAATTAATGCCGATGAAACTGACACGTTAACGGTTGATCGTTTTGTCAGCAATAATCTCGAGCTTGCCTTTCCAAATGATAGAAATATTACGCCTAAATCGAGTGAATTTTCCTTACTTAACTATGTGCTTATGAGCAATGAACTCGGTGAACGCTGGGCGGTCATCACCTTAACAAATACTTCTTCAGGTAGCCGAGTACTAATGCATGAACATTTAATGGCTTTATTTGCCAATGGCAAAAGACAAGCGCCGTTGGCGTTTAAATTAAGCTTCGAAGGCGATGAAACGAAATCTATTACCGTTTCATTTGGCGACAGTAAGTTCCCAATTTTAGCAATAAACACTGGGTAACATTGCTGGCGGGATTAAAGAATAACCTGGTGTTTATGATTTGTTGCTTGCTACCTCTTTATCAACAAATATCACATTTTTAATTCACTAAAGGCAAAAAGCTCTTAGCACCCTAGTGGTACGAATATAATCTATCGAGACAATATGACTGATGCCGAAAAACAACAAATAATTGCCGACAGCTGGCTTACTCACCAGCGTGTTGAACAAAGCTACCTGAATAATTTAGCAGTGGCAGGCGATGACCAATGGTTAGAAAAACAACGGATATTGTTGGCCGATATGGCGCTGCATTTGTTGCAAACGGCATTAACTCCTGGCCCGTTAAATGATGATAAATTAAGAAATAATATTTATTCTATTTTAACTATTGCGGATCAATTTTTACCCGAAGCCGAACTGGCAAACGCCAAGCAAAAAATATTTTAACTCACCCTCGTTGAGCGTCTGTTGCAGCGATAAAAATTAAGGAATGCAGGCATTGGTTAATGGCTTTCTCGTTGGTTCTTATTGGGCTCAAGGTTTTCCTGAGCAAACCGTACAACGGACCATCGACAATTCGTTGTGCTTTGGGGTGTTTTTATTCTCCAACAACATCATCCCCCCCGAGGTTTCTAAACGCTAATGAATAAATTAATTACCTTGCTGGCGCTCAGTTTTTTTGGCTTTATCCTGTGGGTTATTTATTTAGCCAATACCGGACAAAGTAGTGTGTTTTTTCAGTTAATTGGTCAGCTACCTTATGGTGATAAAATTGGTCACTTGTTGTTGTTTGGCTTACTCACCCTAGTTGCCAATTTTGCGTTAAGGCTAGCAACGGTTAAGTTAGGTGTGCTTAATGTTTATTGGGGGGCATTATTGGTGTCTTTATTTGTTGTTATTGAAGAAAGTAGCCAGTATTTTATTCCGCAGCGTACCTTCGACGCTGGCGATCTTCTCGCCGATGGCTGCGGCATTTTATTGTTTTGTCTACTGACCAAATCGCTAAGTAATACCAGACTTGGCATAAAATTATTTAACGTGGCAAATTAAATCAGTAAATTACTCATTATGGTTATTATTTTTAGCGCAATCGTTCGTTAATTATTACGGTTAGTCTACAATTAAATCATTCTATTAATTAACAGCAAGCATCAAAATGGAGAGGTTATGATCGACTTTAAAAACTCATCGGTATTTAAACTAAAGCCCATCGACATTGACAAAGCTCGAGATGATTTTAGTAAATTTTTAATTGACGGTGAAGCCATTTTTGCGGTCTTTAAAACCATTCGCGATCAAGTGGTCTTTACCAATAAGCGAATTATTGCCGCCAATGTTCAAGGCATTACCGGCTCAAAGGTAGACTACACCTCGATCCCTTTTAGTAAAATTCAAACGTTTTCAATAGAAACCACAGGTACATTGGATTTAGATTGTGAAATACAAATCTATATTAGTGAGGTTGGCATGGTGTCTTTTGAAATTAGCGGTAGTTTTGATATTGTTGGTTTTAATCAAATGATCAGCCGATATGTACTAGCTTAAAGATGGATTTATTGGTGCTAATGAAATGGATATTGTTATAAATAATCAACAAGTGGCTAAAACCTCGCTAGGCTTTTTCCCAACGCCTTTAGTCGAACTTCGCCGGCTTAACGATGCCTTAGGCGGCGCTAATATATATATTAAACGCGACGATATGACGGGTTTGGCGCTGGGTGGCAATAAAACCCGTAAGCTAGAATACATTCTTGGCGATGCCTTAGCCCAAGGTTGCGATACCATAATTACCGCTGGCGCCGCGCAGTCAAATCATTGTCGGCAAACTGCGGCGGCTGCGGCATTTTTAAACCTTGAATGCCATTTATTACTCGGTGGTGAACAACCCGCTAAAGCCGAAGGTAATTTATTGCTAGATAATATTTTTGGCAGCCACATTCATTGGAGCGGTGAAAACCGTAAGGGTGAAAATATCCCGCAAGTATTTGCCGAGCTAAGTGCCGCCGGTAAAAAACCATACATTGTGCCTTATGGTGGTTCTAATGAATTGGGGGCGTTAGCATTTATTGATGCGGTAGAAGAGTTGCGTAACCAATGCCAAGAGCAGCAGTTTAGTCATATTGTTTTTGCATCCAGCTCTGGCGGTACCCATGCCGGGTTAATTCTCGGTAAGCACTTATTTAAGCAAGACTTCGAACTGGTTGGTATCAATATAGATAAAGATGAACACGGCCAACTGCCCTTCGCTGCGCATATTGTGCAATTGGTGAATCGCACTGCCAAATTGCTGGCAATAGACTTTAATTTTACTGAGCAGCAACTGCTTTTAAATTCTAATTACATTGGTGACGGTTATGGGGTTATTGGTACCTTGGAAAATGAAGCGATTGCTTTAACTGCGCAGCTCGAAGGTATTTTATTGGATCCTGTTTATACCGGCCGAGCAATGGGGGCGTTAATTGATATGATCCGTACCGGCCAGATCAGCAAAACCGACAAGGTGTTATTTTGGCATACTGGCGGAGCGCCGGCGTTATTCGCCTATGGCGAAGGTTTACAATTACCACCAAGGCGCAACCATAGCCGGTAATTGCCATGGTGATGGTTTTGCATATATTAACTAATGCTGTAAATAAGGAAGATCTTTGCTGATAAAATTTAATGTCTTTGGCAAATTAATGTCAATTAGGCAACAAGATAATCAATGGCTGCTATATAACGAGTCTGACACTGGCTTGCGCAGTCGTGTTTATGATGTTGTTATTCCTGAAGATTTACAAATAAGCGACTTGTGTCGATATCTTGATGATATTTACCATGAGCATTCCAGTGCTAAATACCCAAGGGTGCAACAGTTGAGTTAAGCCAGGGACGAATTAGCTTGGAATTACCACGGATGGTTCAAATTGAGTTAATTCAGGGAAAATTTATGCAAATTATTAGGGATGGTTTTAGCTTTGTAAATTGTTATCCTCACCCGATAAGTTGATGAATACGTATGTATAAAAGCAGTTATGTCGGCAGCAAGGTTTTGAATACGTATGTAATGGCTGTTTATTATTTATACTTTTAACTTAGCATTGATGTTAACCAAAATTACAATAAAAAAGGTCAACCTTAATGTTTAGCAATCAAATAGCCAAGTTGGTATTTATTACCGCATTAACTTCTGCTGTTACTGCCTGTGGTGGCAGTAGCTCGTCAGCCGATGAAACAAACCCCAATAATGCGCCAACGTTAACAAGTTTTAGCGCCACCGCAGATGCGGATAATAGCCTGTTATATCGTTTTAGTTGGTTAGTCGCCGATGTTGATGGTGACAGTTTAAGTTGCCAGTTAAATCCAGGCGACGGTGAGCCGAGTATCGCCATTAGTGATTGTGCCAACATTACCTCTACACAAGTTACCTACACCAAGGCCGGCAATTACACTGCCAATTTAACCGTCAGCGATACACTCAGTGCTAGCGCTAGTGGCAACTTAGACGTGGTGGTTGCAGAGCAAGTTGTGGTTTTACCTGAACCTGTGGTTAGTGCCTCAGAGCAACAAATGGTTATTTTTTATAATCGTCAAGATGGCCTTTACGATGATTGGGTTTTACATTTATGGAACAATGCCAGTTGTGATGCTTATGCCGATTTCGCCGCTGACGGCGGCACTGAATGGGCCCAAGGTCAAGCGCAAACGGGCATTGATCCCAACTATGGGGCTTACTGGCTTATCGATTTAAAAGCCGGTTACAGCGATTGCGCAAATTTTATTGTTCATCAAGGTGATGACAAAGATTTAGGCGGTAGCGATCATCAAGCTGATCTTAGTGGCGCCCGAATGATTTGGAGTCTGTCGGGTTTTAGTGAGTTATTTTATCAAAAGACGCTATTTCCGAGTAGTATTCAAATTAAGGATATCGCCGCCCATTGGGTAACCGGTGACTATGTTTTTTGGAATGTAAATGCTGCGGATGTTGCTAAAGTGCGGGTGTATAGCTCGCCAACCGATGACTTAGGTTTTGATGGTGAAAGTGGTATTAGTGGTGACAATTATATCGAATTTTACCCAGTTGTTAGTGACAATCATCCGGCAGTAGAACTGGCCATGCCACGTTATCAAGGGCAAGCAGCGTTTAAGGCTGACTCCTTCGCTAGTGCCTCAGCCAAACAAATGCTTACCGGCAAATTACTGGCCATTGCTTATGATCTTGATAACTCAGTGGTCGCGGCGACGTATGTGCAAACCCCTCGTGTTCTCGACGCCTTGTATACGGGCAATTCGAATGATGCCGATGAAGCGACGTTAGGGTTAACCTACGATGGTAACGACATTGACGCGGCGTTGTGGGCGCCAACGGCTCAGCAAGTTGTTATGAACATTTATGACGCGAATAAACAATTACTTACGAGTCAGCCGATGAGCCGTAATTTTGACACTGGTATTTGGTCAGTTAGCTTAGACGCTAATGTCGATCGGTTATTTTATCTATATGAGTTAACGGTTTATCACCATCAAAATCAACGCATTGAAACCATAACAAGTACCGACCCTTATTCAGTGTCTTTGGCCACCAATGGCGAGTATTCACAATTTGTTAATTTAAACGATAGCGACCTAATGCCAAGTGGCTGGCAACAACATGCCATTAGCGAAGTGGATGAACCGCAGGATGCGGTTATTTATGAAGGCCATATCCGCGATTTTAGTGTTTTAGATAGCAGTACCAGTGTTGCTAATCGTGGCAAGTATCTGGCATTTACTGAAGAAAATTCAGTTCCGGTTAAGCATTTAAAAACGTTGGCGGCTGCAGGTTTAACTCACTTTCAAATGTTACCAGCCAATGACATTGCCAGTATCGATGAAGATGACAGTAGCCGGATCAATTTAACCAGTACGGTTAATGAATTATGTGCAAAAAATGCGAATGCGCCGGTGTGTGGTGTTGCCGATGCAAGCGCTAGTTTATTGTCGGTTTTTGCTAGCTATGAGCCAAGCAGTACCGATGCCCAAGCGTTAGTGCAGTCGATGCGATCTTTAGACAGCTTTAACTGGGGTTATGATCCCAAGCATTTTTTTGCTCCTGATGGCAGCTATGCCTCAAATCCAGATGGTGAGAGTCGTATTGTTGAAATGCGATCGATGAATCAGGCTTTGCATGCAATGGGCTTGCGAGTGGTATTGGATGTGGTTTTTAATCACACCAACTCATCGGGTTTATATGCAGATTCGGTCCTAGACAAAGTGGTTCCTGGTTATTATCATCGCCGCGATCTAACCACAGGTATGGTGTTACAAGAAACGTGTTGTCAAGATACGGCGCCAGAACATCGAATGATGGATAAGCTGATGGTGGATTCGTTATTACTGTGGACCAGTGCCTATAAATTTGACGGTTTCCGTTTTGATATCATGAGCAACAACACGGTAGAGTCCATTCTTACGGCTCGTGAACAGGTACAAGCCATTGACGAAGATAACTATTTTTACGGTGAAGGTTGGACTCGTTCCGAGCAAGGGTATCTGCAAGCTCAGCAAAATAATATGGCTGGTAGCCAAGTGGGTACCTTTAATGACCGACCACGCGATACGATCCGCAGCGCATCGTTATTTAAGGCGTCTGGTAGTCTTAACGATCAAGACATCGTGCGCTTAGGTTTGGCCGGCACCCTTGCCGATTATGCTCTCCAAGATAAAAATGGCATTGTTAAATTAGGACAAGATTTTTCACAAGCGTCATACGGTAAACATCCTGCCGATATTATTAATTATGTCTCTAAACATGACAATGAAACCTTGTGGGACCAATTGCAGTACGGTTTAGAAAGCAGCGTTTCGGTTGATGACCGAGTTCGCATCCAAAATATGGCGGCGACCTTGCCATTGATGAGTCAAGGCATTAGTTTTTTGCAATTAGGTGGTGACTTAATTCGTTCCAAATCTATGGATAGAAATACCTATGATGCGGGTGATTGGTTTAATCTAGTCGACTTTACTAAAACCACTAATAACTGGAATGTTGGTCTACCGCTAGCAGAAGACAATCAAGCTAAGTGGTCAACAATTAGCGGTTTAATAAGCAATAGTGAAAGTGCGGTTCAAGATCATCATATTGAATTAGCGAGTGCGGTATTTAATGAGTTTTTAGCGATACGTAGTAGCAGCAAGTTATTTCGTTTAAGCAGCGTCGAAGATGTTATTGATCGAGTGGGCTTTCATAATACTGGCGTAAATCAAGTCCAGGGTTTGATTGTTATGAGTTTAGATGACGGTAGTGGCTTAATCGACTTAGACCCTAATCATGATGCCATTGTGGTGGTAATTAATGGTTCAGCTAATGAACAAGCGCATACCATTTTAACGGCTAATAATTTTCAATTACATGGTTTGCAACAAGCTTCTGCTGATCCGCGGGTAAAAACGGCGAGTTTTGTTGCTAGCGCCAATGCTGGTACTTTTATTGTGCCAGCGTTTACCTCGGCAGTATTTGTGCAACCACAAGGTGCGAGTCAAGGCAGTGGCTTAGCGGCTGATGTTACCCTAAATCAGGCCGATATTGCGCCTTACGGTGATACCTTAGTGTATTTACGCGGTTCAATGAACAACTGGGGTAACGATGGCTTAACCGCCGCGGATAACTTTAGTTACGATGACAATGATATTTATAGTCTTGCCGTGAATTTAACCGCGGGTGAGCATATCTTTAAAATTGCTTCTGGCGATTGGGCTGCGGTGAATCTGGGGTTTAATGAGGTGACTTTTGCACCAGGCGCGATTGCGACCTTTGATGACGGCGGCAACATAGCCTTTACTGTTGAAAGTGACAGTTTATACAGCTTCACTCTCGATGCTTCGACACCAACACCAGAGTTAAATATTGTCGCTAAAACTGAGTCTCTAGATTGTGATTTGTTAGTCGATTCAAGTGAGGATGCGCCTTTTAGTGTTGCCGGTGGTGGCGGTTTATATGTACGTGGTTCTCACTCGGGTTGGAACGCAGACGAAACGTACCGTTTACATTATAAGGGTAATAATACCTATCAGGCAGTGGCTGATTTTGATGGTGACCTGCAATTTAAACTGGCTTCTGACGACGGTAGCTGGAGCACTCAATTATGGGCGCAAGCTGAGGCTAGCGAACAGATAAACAGCAATAATTTAGAGGTAGGAGTTCGCTACTTAGTGGCGTTTAATGATGCCGGTACCGACAATAACCAAACCAACTTAGCGGCTGGCAGCTACAGTTTCTTGTTAACTCTTAATACTGCGGATCCAAGCCAAGGTTTTGCTGTCGGTGATTTAATCATCCAACAGTGTCAGCCAAAATAATCGTTAAACGTTAGCTGCTAGCGTTTAACGTAAAAAGCTTGTTGATCATCATCAACAAGCTTTTTTATTAAATACAGCAATGCCGCTAAACTAAATAGCTGGCCTAGTTGTTATTGTTATCTACGCTATTTAAGTTATTGAATTTCTTTAAATTCAACCTGATAATGTCCAATGCCTTGGTATTCAATTTCAGTTTGTTGATCAAAATCTAGCGCTATTACTCCAGCGTAAGAGCCAGTAATTATTGCTTGCCCAGCTTTAAAATCGGTACCGCGTTTGCTCATGTAATTGATTAACCAATACACTGGGTTTTGTGGTAACTGATTCGGGTGTTGGCCGGCAAAGGTTTGTTTTTTGCCCGATTGGCTAACATTGATTTGCATTGTGCTGGCAGCATAAGCTGCGGTTTTATCAATTTCTGGACCTAAGTAAAGTCCTTGGTTAACTAGGCAATCGGCTAAGCTTTCATAAAATTCAACACCGCTGTCATCAGCATAGCGAGCTTGCATTAATTCCAGCGCCATATGGCAACTACCAATGGCATTATCAATTTCAGCGTTGCTGTAATCAGCGCTTTGCGCCGGTAAGTCTTGATTTAAGACAAAGGCTATTTCTGGCTCGATGCGAACGACATTATTATCTCTCATTAATGAACATTGCGCGCCACGCTGGACAGTGTCGGAAAAAATAGGCGCCACCATAAATTTATTTTCACCGATGGGTAATAAACACTTCCAAGCACTAACGTTATCGCGACGTTGCTGAACCTGTTCGGCTTGAATTGCTAAAGCATCATCCATAGACTGTGGGCGTAGCGCTGTGGCTAATCTTGCGGCTTTAGTGCCAGGAGTTCGACGTGATAAAAGGATGTTGGCCGCTTCGGCAAACGTGGTTGAATGGGTCATGGTTTACTCTCGTGTTAAAGTTACTATTGCAAGTCGATATTGATTGTTATTAGTTAATCATAGCGAGTTAAAAACAAAGTGAAATGGTTAATTGTATTGGTTGCTTAAAATGCCTAAAATAAATGTAATAAACGGACAGCGCCGGCAAAGAATTCCTATTTGAGTTATATCGCTTAAATTGTAGGCTAGTGATTTACTGCGATGCACCTTAGATATCAGCAACATTAACACTAACATTTAGTTAACATTAGCCTAAAGTCTTATAACATTTTTGTTAAATAACCCTTACAATGTTTATGGGAATTAATGTCGGGACGAAAATATGTTTTTACCAGATAAAGTGATCATCGCCGATGATCATCCATTATTTAGACAGGCGTTACTAGAAACACTAAAACAGCGGATGTCGAACACCCAATGGTTGCAGGCCGAAACGGTTGCCGAGCTAGACAAAATTTTGCTTAGCGATGGCGATGCCGATTTATTATTGCTTGATCTTAATATTCCTGGAGCGCATGGCTTTAATACCTTAATTCATGTGCGTCAGCATTTTCCGCAAATTCCGGTGGTGGTGGTCTCTGCTTACGAAGACATAGACACCATTAACCAAGCCATGAATTATGGTGCCGCTGGGTTTATTCCCAAATCTACCGATGTCAGTAGTATCTTTACGGCTATCAACCAAGTACTGGCGGGCGAGTTGTGGACCCCAGCTGAAGCTACCGGCAATGATAAAGCCGACAGTAAGGTGTTAGTCGCGCAGCGAATTGCCAGCCTTACCCAGCAGCAGTATAAAATTCTATTAATGTTTGCTGAAGGTTTATTGAATAAGCAAATTGCCTATGATTTGAATGTTTCAGAAGCAACCATAAAAGCCCATGCAACGGCAATATTTCGTAAGCTAGATGTTCGTACTCGTACCCAAGCGGTTATTGTTTTAGGGCAGTTAGATTTAACCGAGACAGAATTTTCACAAGAGTTAAGCTCTTAATTACCAGCCAGTGTGCATAACCAAGGCCAAGCCAATTTCTTTAGTTTGGCCTTTTTGCGATGGCTTTTGAACTGCTATTTAGGTAAATAGTGATCGTGCAATGATTCGGCCAACATGGCGCTCATCATCGCACGAAGAGCGGCCGGTTTTACCATTTTTCGCATATAACCCACCTTGGCTTTAGCGGTTTTTTGTTCGATGTCAGTTTCGGTGGTGGCGGTGATCAAAATGGCCGGAATGTGCCGCTGCGCTTTCGCTCTTAATTGAGCGATGAGTTCCAAGCCATTTTCATCATTATCTAATTGATAATCGACTAACAGCATTTCAATAGCGTTGCCATGGCGGTTATAGACTTCATTGGCCTCAGTGATCGAACTTGCACCATAAGCTTTACATTGCCAAGCCGTTAATAATTCCAACATGCCGGCTAGTACACTGGGTTCGTTATCTATGCACAATACCGAAACGCCTTGTAATCCAACTTTGCTGAGCTGTGGCTTAGTTACAGGAGCAACCGGCTCGACCACGATCATAGCGATTGAAAAATTACAGCCTTGTTGCGGTTGTGATTCTAGCTTTAAATCCAAGTGCAATAACTGTGCTAAAGATTGGGTAATACTTAGACCTAAACCAAGACCTTGAGAACCCTTGCTTTTGCCGTTGTTTAGTTGAGTAAATTGCTCAAATACCAATTGTTGTTGGTCTAAGGGAATGCCAGGACCATTATCAATAATGGCAATGGTTAATTGTGGGCCGGTTAAACTGCATACCAGTTCAACTTTACCAGGGCTTGCATAACGAAAGGCGTTGGTAAGTAGATTTTGTAAAATTCGACGTAACAGGTGCTTATCGCTATTTACCCATACCGGCAATGACTGCACACTAAATTCAACTTGATATTCACTGGCCGCCGCCGAAAATTCTTGGTCCAGTTGGCTAACCAATTCATCGATACAAAATGTTTCTAGGTTTGTGGTTATATTGCCACCTTCGATGCGGGCTATTTCACCTAGATTGGCGAGTAAATCGTTAGCAACTTTTAAGGCATGATCGATGTTAAGCACTTGTCTTTTTTGTCTGTCGTTTAGCTTGTTTTCGTCGGCAAGGGCCGAGGTAAATAGTCGGGCTGCTTCTAAAGGTTGCATCAAATCATGACTACAAGCTTTCAAATATTGACTCTTTTTAAGGTTCGCTTGGTCGGCTTTTTTCCTGGCTTTGGCGAGTTCATTGTTCACTAATTCTAGTTTTTTGGTGCGTTCAGTGACTAAATCTTCTAAATCATGATTTTCGGCTTTTAAATATTGCTCTGCTTGGCGATAGGCGGTGATGTCGCGAAATAACATAACAAAGCCACCACCCGGTAATGGGTTACCTTCAATACTAATGACTTGTCCTAAATTGTGATGTTTTTCCGAGGCATGAGAAGTACCCGC
Organism: uncultured Thalassotalea sp.; assembly: GCA_938075435.1. Classification (GTDB taxonomy): domain Bacteria; phylum Pseudomonadota; class Gammaproteobacteria; order Enterobacterales; family Alteromonadaceae; genus Thalassotalea_A. The sequence goes on from CALJHL010000127.1 coordinate 16,119, forward strand.
CCGAAGATGTTGCAAGCGCCTTTGTACTGCGGCTTCAACATCGCCGTCACCACAAAAACCCCGTTGCGCATTAAAGCGGATCAAATCTTCAATTGGACTGCCAATATAGATGATGTCACTTGGGTAATTAAATAATTCTAAATATTTTTTATTCCAAGCCACCAACTTTAAGTCGCTGTCGATAATCGAAATACCTTCACTGGCATTTTCAATGGCACTTTGCAGTACGTTTTGATTGAATTGTTGTTGCTGTGATGAGGTTTCGCCAACCAATTGTGCCAATTCAGTTAGGTTGATGTTACGTCCTTGCAAAGCCGATTTTATGACCAACTTCGCCGATGATGTGCCCATTACCGTTGCTAGAGTTTTTTCACTATGTTGCAATAAACGCTGATTATAGTTATCACTAGGCAGCTGTTCATTAAGGCTAAGGGTTGCAAATTCCGTGAAACTCGCTTGCGCTTTTATTTCACCAACAAAGTTTGCGACCAGTAGTTTTAATTCAGAGCTATCAATTTGGCGTTTACTTGGCGGCATTAAGTCATGATTGGTGGATTCTTCTGAGAAAAATGCCGCTTGCACCCGCTCGTGTACACTTTGTCGACTTAGTAATGAAATCGCCCACATAACAAAGACATTCGAACCTAAGCTAATTAGGGTCGCGGTGGTGTTCATTGATAACGACATGTCACTGAATGGCAGTGGGTAAAGGCCCAAATTTGGTAAGAAATTTAACATGCACCACAGCGAAAAACCAGTAGCTATACCACTATAAACACCGGTTAAACTGGCATGGCGCCAGTAAAATGCCGCCACTAAAGCCGGAGTTAACTGGGCAATTGCACCAAAAGCTATTTCACCCAGAGAAGACAGTTTGTCTGGCGAAACCAATAAAAAAGCACCATAACCCAGCAGGATAATGAGCAATACTAATAACTTTCTAATGTTTAACAATTTTAAGCGAAAGCGCTCATAGTTGTCATTGGCTTGTTTGCCACTGCGAAATAATAGCGGGAAGACAATTTCATTACTGACCATAGTGCTTAAGGCGATGGCCGAAATTATCACCATTGAACTGGCTGCAGATATGGCTCCTAAAAAGGTTAATAGCGTGATCCAAACTTGATCTTGTAGGCCCGGTAGCAATAACACATAGGAGTCAGCGGCGACGCTTGGCGCGAATAAAATTTCACCGGCTAAGCCTAATGGAATCGCTAACAGTGCGAAGATCAGCACATAGATTGGGAAAACTATCCGGCTATAGCGGCTGTCATTCTCATGTTGAGCTTCAACCACCATGACCTGAAATTGTCTGGGTAAGGATAAAAATGCGGCCATGACAATAATCAACATGCCCACCATGGCTGAAATATTGGGTAACGATAACTCTTGGCGAATATCGACATTCGCTTGTTGCCAAATTTCAACAGGCGATGAAAATAACACAAAGCAAACGAAAATCCCCACCACAATAAAGGCAAAGAGTTTGATGAGCGACTCAAACGCTATGGCTAACATGACTCCAGGGTGACATTCATTGACGTCGATATTGCGAATGCCAAAAATAATAGTGAAACCAGCTAAACACAATGAAATGATTAAACCGAGCTGCGAAACATTAACATTTTGCTCTATCTGTAGTAACTCAAATGAGTAAACGATGGCTTTTAATTGTAAGGCCATATAGGGCAAGGTGCCGATTAAAGCCACCATGGTGACTAATATAGCTAGGTTATGAGATTTGCCAAACCTTGCCGCTAACAGGTCGGCAATTGAGGTTAAGTTGAGTTTTAAACTGACGCGAATAATTCGTAAAATAAATGGCCAAGCAAAAATGAATAATAAAATTGGGCCAAGATAGATTGGAATGTGTGAAAAAATATTAGTGGCGGCTTGCGCGGTAGTGCCTAAAAAACTCCAAGAAGTGCAATACACCCCTAAGGTAAGGGCATAAATAATGGCTTTGGCATTACCATAAATTTTGTGGCGATATTTATCACCAAGGTAAGCAATAATAAAAAGTAAACCAATATAAAATAGGCTTAGAGTTATTAGTTGCCAGTTTTCAAACATTGTTGTCGTTCTCGTTGTTATTTAGGTTTTAGCAGAGCTTAACCGCCAGTTTGAGCATACTATTTACACGCCTTTAACTCTAAAACTTAACCGCCCGTTTGTGTATAAAATTCACTAATGTATTGCCCACCTTGAATTTTTAAAATTAACCGCATTTTGTGGGTGTCTCCGGTAGTTGCTATATCTGCTCGTAACGGCGTGGGGTTAAACCAATAATATGGCGAGTCACTCATTTGTAATGGATAAGCACTACTTTGATCTGCTTTATTGACCAAAAATAAGGTGGCACTGTCGATAGGAAATGTGGTGTTAATAGTAGTAACGCCATCCTCATCATAAACATTAACCTTTAATTCACCTCGGCTAAGGACACATTGCCCGGCAAGTACATCACAAGATGCTTTGCTAACCAGTTGAAAAATTCTGTTTTGTTGTGCCTCATTCGTTACATAAAGATCGGAAGCAATATAACCGCCAATCGCTAAAATAGGCGCGATTAAAATAGCAATTTTGGTGTGTCTATTCATAGCTGGATGTCCTTAATTGCAAATTTTGAAGAAGATATTATTGCCATTACATTGACTTGATAATGTTTCTAGTGTCGTTTGCAAATAATAGCAAGTCAATGTAATTGTTTGTTGTATATCTCTTTATTTAAAAATAAAGTTAAAATTAAATAAAAAGACCCCCGCAGGAGTCTTTTTAAAGTTTTAATGTGCTTAGTGAGCGTGAGCTACACCAGAACCTTTAGGAATACGAAGGTTCTCAACTAAACGTTGGATATGCTCTGGCGCATCACCGGTTGCTTTACAGACAACAAAAGCGACAGTGAAATTCACTATTGCACCGACTGCTCCGAAGGCATTCGGAGATATGCCAAAGAACCAGTTCTCTTCAAGGCCACCTAAAAATGAGGTGCCTGGAATAAACATGATGCCTTTATGCTGGAATACATACAGCATGGTAATGCCAATACCTGAACACATGCCTGCAATTGCTGCTTTACCGCTCATTTTTTTCGAGAATATACCCATCATTAAGGCTGGGAATATACTTGAAGCGGCTAAGCCAAAGGCTAGGGCGACGGTACCTGCGGCAAACCCCGGCGGATTGAGCCCGAGATAACCGGATATCAGTATGGATATAGTCATTACTATCCTACTGGCCCGCAATTCAGATTTTTCTGACAAGTTCGGTGTTAACACGCCTTTCATTAAATCATGGGAAATGGAGGAGGATATCGCCAACAATAAACCGGCGGCTGTCGACAACGCAGCAGCTAAACCACCTGCGGCTACCAAGGCTATTACCCAGTTAGGCAAGTTGGCAATAGCTGGATTGGCGAGTACCATAATGTCACGGTCAACTTTATCCATTTCATTGGTAGCAGCATCCGCTACGTATTGAACTTTACCATCACCATTTTTATCTTCAAATTTTAATAACCCAGTGTTTTCCCAATCTTTAAACCATTGTGGACGCTCTTCATAAACCATATGTTGACCGGCTTGTGGTTCAATAGTGTTCATTAAGTTAAGGCGTGCCATGGCACCAACTGCCGGAGCTACTGTGTACAGCAGAGCGATAAACACTAAGGCATAACCAGCAGAAGAACGGGCCGCTTTAACTGATGGAACAGTAAAGAAGCGCATAATTACATGCGGTAAACCAGCGGTGCCGATCATTAGTGACATAGTGTAAGCGAACATATTTAACGTACCGCCCATGTTATCGGTGGTGTATTCTTTAAAGCCTAAATCGGTTACCACTAAATCAAGTTTATCTAATAAGTAAACGCCACTGCCATCGGCTAAGGTGCTACCTAAGCCCAGTTGTGGAATAGGATTTCCGGTAAGTTGCAAAGAGATAAATACGGCTGGAATTGTGTAGGCAAAAATTAGTACACAATATTGGGCGATTTGAGTATAAGTGATGCCTTTCATACCACCCAGTACCGCGTAAACCCAAACAACCATCATGCCGATACCTAAGCCTAGGCCATAATCAACTTCTAAGAAACGCGAGAAGGCAACACCAACGCCTTTCATTTGGCCAATAATATAGGTTAATGAAGCGATGATTAAACAGACTACCGCAACAATACGGGCGGTTTTGGAGTAATATCGGTCACTTATAAACTCGGGCACGGTGAATTTACCATGCTTACGCATATAAGGCGCTAAAAGGGTTGCTAGCAGTACATAACCACCAGTCCAACCCATTAAAAATACTGAACCACCATAGCCTAAAAAGGCAATAAGACCCGCCATCGAAATGAACGATGCGGCGCTCATCCAGTCGGCACCAATGGCCATACCGTTTTGCAATGGGGTAATACCACCGCCAGCGACATAAAAGTCACTGGTTGAAGATGCACGTGCCCACCAAGCGATACCGAAGTACACGGCAAATGAGCCGAATACGGCGATGTAGGTATAAAGTTTTAACTCATCCATTGCTTATTCCTCAACATCATATTTTTTATCTAGCTTGTTCATCTGGGCTGAATACCAGAAAACCAAAGCCACGAAAGTGTAGATAGAACCTTGCTGGGCAAACCAAAATCCAAGCTTGTAACCTCCTAAACGAAATTCGTTCAAAGGTTCTACCAATATCAAACCAAAGCCAAATGAAACAACAAACCAAATGACAAGACAGATGAATATGAGGCGTAGGTTTTCGCGCCAATAACTATTATTACTCTCCACAATGCTCTCCTCTTTAATAGACCTATTTGCTAGATTTGAAAATCTATACTTTTATTATCGTTATAATCTAAATTGAAATAATTAGTAATTCAGGAAGAAGACTTGCATTAAAACTAATTAAATTGGCAAAATCTTTTTCTAACTAACACCCTAACAAGTAGGTTGGGATAAAAATATGCAACTTTAGTCTTAGTCCTCAGGGTTTCGTGACACTAACACCCTTCGACAGACAGAAACCTGACGGTTTGAGTCTTGGTCTTAGTCCTCAGTTTTATCCTGCGGAATCAACTTCGACAGACAGCAACCTAGCGGTTTGGGTCTTGACCTAGCTTGGGTAGGCAATTAATTTACTGATAGATAAGAGTGCGGTGTTTTTATTGGCATTGTGTTCGGCTATTGGCCTAAGTTCGCTAATTATTGCTTCGCCAGTATTGTTTAAGGCGATTAAATTGTTAGGTGCCGCTTATTTGTTTTATCTGGGCGGTAAGATCGTTATCAACAATCTTCCTAAGCAAAATAAAGCTTGCTCAACGCCAACAGTCGCAACTACTCAACTTGCCATAATTTACAAACGGTTACTGTGGCGTGAACATTTTTTAGTGGCAATTTCAAATCCAAAAGCCTTGTTATTTTTCACGGCTCTTTTCCCTCAATTCATTGAGGGGCTATCTTGGCAGTTTCTACCCTTGCATGTATTAGTTTAATGTCGGCATTTCTGTTTCCATTTAGTTATGCCTTGCTGGGCAAAAACGCGGCTAAATTACCGATTTCAGAACACCTAAAACAAGCCTTTTATTTACTTGTTGGGTTGTTGTTCATTTGCTTTGCCGCATCATTATTAATCTGGTAATTATCAACACTAAAATAAAAACAAGTTTAATCAATCGCTTGCCTGCCTCAAACTAACCCTATACTTTACAGCGCCTAGCGTCTTTTCCTTAGTCCTTTAGTCTAGTTTTACCGGCATTTAGTTGAGTTAATTGCCACAATCCTATACAACTAATAGTAATAAATTTTAATGTGTTGTAGGATTTTTTATGAGTACTGAGATGGCCGACATTCATGATTTTGTGAAAGCGATTGAACCATTTAATCAGTTAGCAGATGAAGTGATTGGGCAAGTTATTAGCCACATTAGTATCTGTTATGTGCGGGCAGGTGAAGCGCTGCCGCCACCGGGTATTGAGCAGCCGCATGTGTATTTTCTTCGTAAAGGTGCACTGGCTTATTACAATGGAGAAGGTGAACTGCTTGGCAAGTTTGGTGAAGGCGATATTTGTACGGTTTTTTGCAACAATATTGATGAACGACACCTTAAAGTAATTCCTGAAGAAGACACCCTATTGTGCGCAATTGACTATCAGCAATTGCAGCAAGTCATTAAAGACTACCCTTATGTGTTAGCGTTTTTTATGGATAGCGCTGCCCAGCGGTTACAACATAAAGTGGCGAGTATTAATGAAGAGGCGATAATGTCTTCGACTTTAATGAATACTTCAATTGGCGACTTTTATCATGCCCCCGCGGTGACCATAGATGAACAGCAGAGCATTCAACAGGCCGCAAAAAAAATGACCGAATTAGGGTTTTCCTGTTTGATGGTGTTGGCTGAGGGACAATTAGCCGGTATTGTTACCGACAAGGATTTACGCCGCCGATGTATTGCTGAAGGTGTAGACTTTGCTCGACCGGTTAGTGAAATCATGACCACCGATTTACAACTTATCGATATCAACCATAGTGCTTATGATGCATTGACCCAAATGACGAGCCAACACATTCATCATTTACCGGTCACCAAGAACGGTCAATTAGCGGGGATGATCACCGTAACCGACTTAATGAATCAGGAAGGGTTAAATGCGGTCAATATGACCAGTACCATTGGCAAAGCGAGTAGCGTTAGCGAATTGGCAAAGATTGCTTTGTTGTTACCAAGGCTGCAAATTCGAATGGCTAAGTTAGGTACCACCGCCGATCATGTTGGTAAAACGATTAGTGCCATCACCGGGTCATTTACCATGCGATTAATTGCTATGGCTAAACAAGAGTTTGGTCCGGCGCCAGTGCCTTTTGCTTGGCTAGCTGCCGGTTCACAAGCCAGGCAGGAACAGTTTGCTCATTCTGATCAAGACAATGCGCTAATTATTTCTGATGATATGCAACCTGAGGACGATGTCTGGTTTGCGCAATTAGCTACCTTTGTTTGTGACGGTTTGGCGGCCTGTGGCTTTATTTATTGCCCGGGTAATGTGATGGCGACCAACGCGGAGTGGCGGCAACCAGCTCGGGTGTGGGGCCAATATTTTGATAAATGGATCACTCAACCAGAGCCCTTAGCGTTAATGCATAGCAGTGTGTTTTTCGATTTGAATACCGTCTGTGGCGATGCGTCATTATTGACTAATGTGCGCGCCAACATGTTAGCTAAAACCAAAACAAATACCTTATTTATTGCCCATTTATCCGGTAATGCCTTAAAACTGCGACCGCCATTAGGATTTTTTCGTGACTTTGTGTTGATCGCCAATGGTAAACATAAAAAAACCCTAGATTTAAAACACAATGGCATAGCGCCTATTGTCGATTTGGCAAGAATTTATGCCTTATCGGAAGGAATTACGGCGGTAAATACTATCGAACGTTTGCGCCTAGCAGCCGGTACGCCATCGCTAAGCACCCCCGCGGCGGCAAATTTGATCGATGCTTATGAATTTCTAGGAATGTTGCGGGTTGAACACCAAGTTCAGCAATTACAGGCAAATGTTGAAGCTGATAATTACTTGGCTCCAAAAGAAATTTCTCGACTCGAACGAGAACATTTAAAAGATGCTTTTAAGGTGATTAAAAGCATGCAAAGTAATCGGCAAACCACTTATTCTTAATGTTGAGATCGTTTAATGCAAAATTTATTTGATTATTTTTTCTCAATTGAACGCCAACGTATAAAGTTATTGGCACGAGCACCTCAAGGCCCTATTAAAGAGTTCCTAAAAGTGCCATTTCCAGATCCACAACAAAGCCTAGCGAAAACGCCAATTTTGGCAGTTGATTTTGAAACCACCGGTCTCAATGCTAAGCAAGATAAGTTGCTAAGTGTCGGCTATGTAAATATCAACAATGGTCTAATCAAGCTAGGGACAAGTCAGCATAGTATTATTACCAGTGCCGGCGAAATGAGCAAAGAAAATGTGATTATTCACCAAATTACCGACTCAGAAAAAGCCAAGGGAAGCCAGCTAGAGCAAGTGGTCAGCCAATTGTTAACCGACCTAGCGGGTAAGGCGATGTTGGTTCATTATGCCAATATTGAAAAAAGTTTTTTACAGCAAGCCTGTATGGAGCTATACGGTATGGCGCCAGTCTGGCCTATTATTGATACCTTAGCGTTGGCGAAAAAACAATTTGATCGCCAACAAAAACATTACCACCCATCACAATTAAGATTGGTAAATCTGCGCGCTGATTATAATTTACCTGCCCACCATGAACACAATGCTCTCAACGATGCCATTGCCACCGGCGAATTGTTGTTAGCGTTAATGCGTCACTATCCGCAAGGTTTGCATACTCCATTACAACAATTTTTAGTTTAATGATTCGATAAAGCACTGCTATTACAGTTGGTTATTTGGGTGCTTAGACTAAGGTCTAGGCCTTAATAAGCCAATTTTAGACTTAGGTCTAATATCGGTATCCGCTAAAACTCTTTACCTTGAAGCATAACAAAATTATAGGGCTGTTTTCAGATCGACAGTTAAGCCCATCAGGTAAGGAAATATTTATGAGTAATGATAAAAATCAGGATATATTTTATCCGAGTCAAGAAGTAATCGACCAAGCCAATGTTAGTGATTACGAAGCTATGTATAAGTATTCAGTTGAAGACCGTGAAGGCTTTTGGGCTGAGCAAGCAGAGACACTTGATTGGTATAAAAAGTGGGATACGGTATTAGATGAAACTAACGCCCCTTTTTATAAATGGTTTGATGGTGGTCATATCAATATTGTTCATAATGCCATTGACCGTCACCTTGAAAATGCTAATCGTAATAAAATGGCCATTATCTGGGAAGGTGAAAATGGTCAAAAACGCAATTACTCATACAATGGCTTAAACCGCGAAGTCTGCCAATTTGCCAATGTGTTAAAAAGCATGGGCGTTAATAAAGGCGATATCGTTACCATTTATATGCCGCAAATACCTGAACTGGTTTTTGCAATGTTGGCTTGTGCAAAAATTGGCGCGATTCACTCGGTTGTATACGGTGGTTTTAGTACCGAAGCGTTAGCGTCTCGAATTGATGATGCACATTCGCGCGTATTAATCACTGCCGATGGTGGCTGGCGTCGTGGTAAAGCAATTGACTTAAAGTCGATTGCTGATGATGCAATGAAACGCTCACCAAGTATTGAAGTGTGTATTTGTGTTAAAAATAATAATCTTGATGTTGAAATGGAAGCTTCACGCGACTTTTGGTTGCACGATTTAAAGGCCTTGCCTATTGCTGGTAGCAAATGTGAGACCGAACAAACTGATGCCGAAGATCCGCTATTTATCTTATATACCTCAGGTACAACAGGTCAACCGAAAGGCATGGTGCATACCCATGGTGGCTATGCAGTTTATACCTCCACCACTCACCGGATGGCGTTCGATATTAAACCGCAAGACCGCTGGTGGTGCGCCGCCGATCCCGGTTGGATAACCGGTCACAGTTATATCGTATATGGACCGTTAATTAATGGCGCTACGATTGTGCTTTATGAAGGTGCGCCAAACTACCCTTACCCGAACCGTTGGTGGCAGATCATTGAAAATTACGGCATCAATATTTTATACACCTCGCCAACCGCAATTCGTGGGCTGATGCGCTTTGGCGAACGCTGGCCGAAAAAGCATGATCTTTCGAGTTTACGATTATTAGGTAGTGTCGGCGAGCCAATTAACCCTGAAGCGTGGCGTTGGTATCACGATGTAATTGGTAATGGTAAATGCCCAATTATTGATACATGGTGGCAAACTGAAACCGGCGGTTTTATGATTTGTCCACTGCCGATAACACCATTAAAACCTGGCTCGGCGACTAAGCCATTCTTTGGCAATGAAATTACTATTGTCGATGACGATGGCGTCCAAGTTGGCGCTAACGAAGAAGGCAAGTTGATGATCAACAATCCTTGGCCGGGGATGGCACGCACCATTTTTAAAGACCCACAACGTTATCAAGATTTGTATTGGAGCAGGGTAGATGGCAAGTGGCGTTATTTAGCCGGTGACAGTGCCAAGCAAGATGAAGATGGTTATATCTGGGTTATCGGTCGAATTGATGAAGTCTTAAAAGTAAGTGGTTATCGTTTAGGTACCGCCGAAATTGAAAGTGCCTTAGTAAGTCATCCTATGGTTACCGAAGCCGCTGCAGTAGGGCTACCGCATGAACTTAAGGGTAATGCCATTCATACCTACGTGATGCTTAAGGATGGGGTGGTGGGAGATAACAACCTTGTGCAAGAACTTAAGGTTCATGTTGGTGCGGAAATGGGCAAAATTGCCGTACCAGAAGCGATTGAATTTGTGGATTCATTGCCAAAAACACGTTCTGGGAAAATTATGCGACGGGTGCTAAAAGCCCGAGCCCTAGGTCAGGATGAAGGTGATTTAAGCACCCTCGAGGAATAACTAAATAGTATGTATTTAAGCAGTACAAATAACATAAAAAATGCGGGGGTTACTCTCCCGTTAAATTTAATTAATCGCAACAAGGGATAGTTTATATTCCCTATCATTGCGATGGGGAGTACAAAATGTTGAAAAAAAATAAAATAGCGTTAGCCACTGGATTAGCCTTATTAGCCAGTAACGCCCAGGCTACTTATACTTTTGAAATTAATGAGCAAGATAGTATTACCTTCGGTGGTTATATTAAAGTTGATGCTCGTTATGTTGATGGTGATGTTGGTTATCAAGATTATTGGATTGGTGGTGGTACGGCGTTAACTGAAGATGCCTCGAAGATGAAATTGTTTGCCAATGAATCACGCTTTAACATGAAATTTGTACATGGTGAAGTTATCGGCTTTATCGAAATGGATTTTTATGGCGGCGGTGGTAATGAGATCATTTCTAATTCATCGCATCCTCGCCTTCGTCACGCCACTATAAAATATAAAAACTTATTAGTTGGTCAAACTTGGACGACGTTTATGAACACCAGTTCATTAGCCGAAACCGCTGATTTTGCTGGGCCATTAGTCGCAGAACCTTTTGTGCGTAATACCATGATCCGTTACACCATAGGTGGTTTGCAATTGGCTGTTGAAAACCCCGAGTCTTGGGGTGATGATTCAATAGATGACAGCCCAGATGCCGATTCTGCCAATGATGATCTTCCCGATTTCGTTGCAAAATATGGTTTTTCTGGTGATTGGGGCAATGTTTCGGCAGCGGCGTTATTTAGACGTTTAAACTTAGACAATGGTGATACCGAATCGGCAGTTGGTGCTTCGGTTGCTGGCCGAGTTAAAACCTTCGGCAAAGATGATTTTCGATTTTCGGTTAGTTACGGCAATTTAGGCCGTTATGTTGGTGTTACCGCGGCAACTGATGTTTGGAATGGTGAAGCTGAAGAGTCGACATCGGTTATGGCCGCATATCGCCATTTTTGGAGCGAAGATACTCGAACTACGATATTTATGGGGCATACCACTACCGAAGAAAGTGACAGAGAGCGCAGCCAATACGGTATTAATATATTTAAAAACTATACGCCGCAATTATCGTATGGGGTCGAAGTTGGTAACTTCGATATCAAAGATGTCGATGTTAGCTCTATGTATGTACAATTTTCCGCTAAATTTGTGATCTAGTGCTTATATTAAGCTGAAGTTAATAAACTTTTCCCTCGTTCTTATTCGCCTATAACGAGGTTTTTCAGGGGAAGCATTGCTTCCCCTTTTTTTTGCCCTCAGGACGAGGGTACGCCGATAGAGCCAAGGATGGCGAAGTTTCGGTGGGTGAATTTTAAGGGTACGCCGATAGAGCCAAGGATGGCGATACTTACATCCAATTACGTTTGCTACTTTCTACCTGAAATAAGCTTTCATTAACTAAGTCTAAGCCGATTTTTTCAGGTAAATAGGGGATATCTATTGCTCCTGAGGCTAACACAAATTGAATACTGCATAGGTGTTTACGTTTTAAAAACCAGCTTTGTTTGTAGCTGGTTTGTTGGACTTTATAAATAGGAAAACAATAGTAATCAATGCCCAAGCAGCCTTTGCGGACATAGATAAAGTTGTCATCAATACAATAGCCCCAGCGACGGTAGCGCATTACGACTAACAGACTAATAAACAGTGCAAATCCTACTATATAGGGAAGTAATTCGTTGCCCTGCTGTTTTATCATGATGACAGCGGCAAGTACGATCAACGGCGTTAAACATAGCGCTAAATTCCTGAACAATAACCGCCTGCTTACCCTTTTAAATTGGCAGGTGGCAAGTTGGTTTTGTGGGTAAGCATCATCGATTAAATGTTGGCATTCAGTGCGGGTAACCGAAGGCACAACAATTTTATTGGTCAATTGTCCTGGTTGGGTCTGGCTAAAATTGGCATTAGACTGTTCAAAACGTAAATTAATGCGCCCTAATAAAACATCGAGCCAATCTTGTTGGCGAACAATCATTTGTAACCTAGACAAACGCATGGTGACTTCGTTACGAGTAAACAAACCACTGCGACGAATATAACGATCGCCGCTTTTACTTAACTTAAAGTCGTGAAAGGCAATGATTGACCCAATGATAGACAATATGGTGATGGGGATCATTATCATTAATACCAGAGACAAGGAAGTCGTCGCAATCTGCCAGCCAGATTTGCCTTCAAACTCAAAATATTGTTCAACATTAAAACCAATAATTAACAGCCAACGGCCTAGTTCACTGCTGATCTGGTCAATAAACGGCGCCAAGCCGGCAACAAAAATCCACATGCGATTATTGGTGATGCCATGGATCACCAAGTCATCAAGATTGCGTCGGTCTAAGATGACCTCTTTAGGAGCCGGGGCAGGCTCTTGCTGGGCGCTTTGGTCCTGTTGTGGGGTTGCTAGAGTTTGCTCATGCGCAGCTAAAATTTGATGTTTTAATTGCTCGGCAAATTGTTTTTTAATCGCGACTACTTTGGCTTCTTGCTTTATTGAGCCAGCAGTATCTAATTGCATGCAGGCATAGCCGAACGGACGATAATAAAATGGTTCGGTTAGCTCTACATTCTGGATCCTAGAAAACGGTAAATTGATGTATTTTTTTGAAAATACCCCTGAGCGGATCTCAATTTGTTGATTAGATAAACGGTATTGAAAAAAATAAAAACTTAGCAATGCCGACAGCGCAATTAGCGCCAGAAAACCATAGAGAATAGGCAGCCATAAACCTGGATTTTCATTAACCTTATTTGAACCGATTAATATCGCTGGGGCAATATAGATGACATTACCAAACATGTTTTTGATAAACATCAGCACAAAATAAATCAACGCAATCGGAGAAATTCGCTGCCAGTTTTGCGGGTTTTCTTTGCCTTTACCTTCAGTATCAGCTGAGCCTTGTGCCTCACTTGTTACTACTTCATCGGCGTTATTATCCATGCTGATTTAAATCTCGATGGTTTAGCAAATACTGGCGCAGATATTCGGCATGTTCATAATCGAGCCCAGGTATGGCAAAAGTGTGCATGGCGCCACCAGCACTAAATACCTGTAAATTGGCTAAGCCTACCTTACGATCGATGGGGCCGCGTTTAAGTTCGACATGTTGAATTCTTAAAATTGGTTGGCTAACCGTTTTGCGAAAAATTAACCCCGATTGATAATTAATATCTTGTTCGCGCAGGGCGTATTGTTTTTTTGGATCGGCAAAGTAAACATAAACATAATTCACTAAATTTAGGGTAGTCAATATGGCGGCAATAATACTTAAGGCAATATTCAACTGCGAAGGCAGTTCAACAAAAGGTTGGTAAATAACCACCATAAGTAGTAACAATATAATGAAGGCTCTGACCAATACGACTAAACGATGGGTGCGAGCGTAAAGTGGCGATAATGGTTCGAATTCTATGGCGCTCAAGCTAGGAATTTGTGGTTGCAGTATTTGTTGGTTACTGAATTCATTTTCAACGTTAGTATTCAAACAATGTCCTTATATATTAATAAATTAATAAGCTTCAATATTTAGCTTAACGTTATTTTTTGACTTTGTAAGCTACAATTTGGTTTTCTGGGTAAATTAGCCATTCAGGTAAAAAACATTAATCCATAAGGTAATTTTCTAGGGCACAGCAAGTGCACTGTAATGATTATTTTTCTTTTGATCTGGGTCAACTAACATTTCATCACATTTGCACTATTTGGCACATCAGCGTAACGTATCGGCAAAATGTAAACTACCTTGAGTTTTTATGGATACTAGCAATATACAGTTAGCAGCTGTAGATAATAATGACCGTTATTATCAACCGCAAGCAAACGAAGTTTCAGTGTTTGAATATGCCTATCAACATCATTTGCCGGTGCTGATTAAAGGCCCTACTGGTTGTGGTAAAACTCGTTTTATTGAGCATATGGCACAAAAATTAAATAAACCGTTATACACAGTTGCTTGTCATGATGACTTAACCGCCGCCGATCTTGTCGGTCGCCATTTAATTGGTCCAGAAGGCACTTACTGGCAAGATGGGCCATTAACTCGTGCGGTTCGTGAAGGTGGAATTTGTTATTTGGATGAAATTGTCGAAGCACGAAAAGATACCACTGTGGTGTTGCATCCATTGGCCGATGATCGCCGTATATTACCATTAGAACGAACAGGTGAACTGCTCGCCGCTCATCCAGATTTTATGTTGGTGGTATCTTATAACCCTGGTTATCAAAATTTATTAAAGGGCATGAAGCCAAGTACCAAACAACGGTTTGTGGCTTTACGATTTGATTATCCAGAGAAAGATGTTGAACAACAAATTTTAATCAATGAAGCTAAGGTTGAGGCACATTTAGCCTTTACTTTGGTTGAACTCGCCCAGGCATTACGACGCCTAGAACAAAATGACTTAGACGAAGTAGTATCAACGCGATTGCTTATTTATGCAGCCAAAATGATGTCAAGTGGCATGAATGCCATAGAGGTTTGCCGCAGCTGTTTAGCCGAGCCACTGACCGACGACCCGGACACTATTGAAGCGTTAATGGCGGTAGCCCGAATTTATTTTGACGAATAGTTAATCAACTTGATAAAATAAGGCGATTGCCAATAATCGCCTCATTATTTATTTTCTGCGCCGTTTATTATGCTCAAAACTAACAAATCAATTGTGCAGCTCGCCAACCTTAGCCATGGACTTTATTTAGCTAACTTAATTATTTTGCCTGGTGTAGGCTTGTTGCTATTATTGGTCTTTTTTTTCAAGTATCGCAATTACAACCGCTGGCTTAACATTCATTTATTTCGCAGCGTGCAGTTATCAATTCTCGCGACAGTGATATTATTGGTGCCACTGCTATATATTTTATTTTCTCAACAAATACAATACTATTTCGCCATAATGCTGCTATATTTTATTATTGTGCATAGCGGATTAATATTGATTGGTGTAATTAACCTTGCTTTAAGTATGGTTAACAGGTTACCTATTGTAGTGATTTGATAAAAAAACCTGTTTTTTTATTCAATTTTGCCTCGCATCCGCATAAAATTGATTTCCATCAAGTTTTTTTTGTAGGGGCAACTTATCATTCGGTTGTTCTAATAATATTAACATCAGGGAGCAACCCATGTCAGAACGCTTTACGAAAGGCATGGCGAGGAATATTTATTATGGTGGAAGTGTCTTCTTCTTCATGATATTTCTTGCTTTAACTTTTCATACAACAAAAGAAATGCCAAGCCGAGATAACCGTCAAAACATAACCGAATCCGTAGAGCGTGGTAAACACCTCTGGGAAGTGAACAATTGTATTGGTTGTCATAGCTTAATTGGTGAAGGTGCATATTTTGCTCCTGAACTTGGTAATGTTTTTAACCGTCGTGGCGGAGAAGCCGGCTTTAAAATGTTTTTTAAAGGCTGGATGAACGCGCAACCTTTAAATATTCCTGGCCGTCGTCAAATGCCTAATTTCCATTTAAATGATCAAGAAATTGATGATTTAGCGGAGTTCTTAAAATGGACTTCAGAAATGGAAGTTAATAATTGGCCACCTAATATAGAAGGGTAAGACAGATGAGTACATTAAAATATCAATCTCAGGCAGTTGCAAAACCTTATTTTGTGTTTGCCTTGATCTTATTTGTGGGGCAAATTTTATTTGGCCTCATAATGGGATTACAATATGTTGTCGGTGATTTTCTTGCTGGCGCAATTCCATTTAACGTTGCCCGTATGGTGCACACCAATTTACTGATTGTCTGGCTATTGTTTGGCTTTATGGGCTCCGCTTATTATTTAGTTCCAGATGAAGCTGAAACTGAATTGTATAGCCCTAAATTAGCAATTATTCTGTTTTGGATATTTGCTGCTGCTGGCGTTGCTACCATCTTAGGTTACTTATTAGTTCCTTATTCAACCTTAGCTGAATTTACCTTAAATGAGTTGTGGCCAACTATGGGCCGTGAGTTCCTAGAACAACCAACCATTACTAAACTAGGTATCGTTATTGTTTGTTTAGGTTTCTTATTTAACCTGGGTATGACCATATTAAAAGGCCGTAAAACCGCGATTAACATGGTATTGATGACTGGTTTAATTGGTTTAGCAGTATTCTTCTTATTCGCTTTCTATAATCCGGTTAATTTAGCCCTAGATAAATTATTCTGGTGGTTTGTGGTGCATTTATGGGTAGAAGGTGTCTGGGAATTAATCATGGGTGCTATCTTAGCTTATGTATTAATTAAAATTACCGGTGTTGACCGTGAAGTAATTGAAAAATGGTTATATGTAATTATCGCCATGGCCTTAATCTCAGGTATCTTAGGTACAGGTCATCACTTCTATTGGCTAGCGACACCAGAGTACTGGCAATGGGTTGGTTCAATATTCTCAGCAATAGAACCGTTACCCTTCTTTGCTATGGTATTGTATGCTTTCAATATGATTAACCGCAGACGTCGTGAGCATCCGAATAAAGCGGCGACGTTATGGGCATTAGGAACCGCTGTAATGGCATTCTTAGGTGCAGGTGTATGGGGCTTCTTACATACTTTATCACCAGTAAACTACTACACTCATGGTTCACAAATAACCGCGGCACATGGCCATATGGCCTTCTATGGTGCTTATGCGATGATTGTTATGACTATCATTTCATTCGCTATGCCGAAACTACGTGGTATTGGTGAAGCGAACTGTAACCGTGCGCAAGTACGTGAAATGTGGGGCTTCTGGTTAATGACTGTGGCTATGGTATTTATCACCTTATTCTTAACAGGTGCTGGTGTACTACAAGTTTGGTTACAACGTATACCTGAGTCTGGTGAAGCATTAAGCTTTATGGCAACTCAAGATAAGCTAACGATATTCTACTGGTTACGTGAAGCTGCAGGTGTAGTATTCATGTTCGGTTTAATCGCTTATATCTCAAGTTTTTGGGTTAAAGAAAAAACCGCATAAACTTTATTAAGTTGTAAAATAAAAAACCGTGATAGAAATATCACGGTTTTTTTGTATTGGTTGATTCAAATCATTATAATTTTTCTAAAGCAGGTATAATCCCAACATATAAAAGTTAATAGTGATTAGGTTATTAGAGAGTTATGGAAGAGTGGGTTGGCGGTATTTGGCATCAATTTATTACTCGTAAAGCTAGTGCTGAATTTGACCAAGCACGAGTAAACTTTACTGAGGTTCATAAATCTGTAGGTATTGTTTATCGAGCCCTCGGGGGCGATCCTAGTAAGCGGGTAGAAGCCGCTAGTACTCGAGATTATTTATCAAGACGTAGTTTTTTGCAAAAAATATCAGGTGATAATCAACAAATGAGTCTGGCGTGGCAAGATGAAGACAGCCTAAGATTACCTGAATATATTGCCGTTTTTCCTGACCAAGCCCTCAACGCTGATCTGTATATCTGGTTAACCGTACTCGGTGCGCATCACAGTGGTCAATTTAAGCATTGGGCCATTGATAACCAGCAGTTGGTGGTCGATATTTTGGCAAACTTTCCGGCCTTAAAAGCAAGGTATCAACGCTTAGCCGAAGCGGTAGTGCAGCTGCGCCTGAACGTAGATAATTTGCCAATTGCTGAACAGGCCCTGGAAAAATCTATTGTCGAAGCAATATTAAAGCCTGGTACAGTGAGTTCTTTTCCGGCGGTTAACTACGCACCGCAAGCGGTGTTTTTATGGCTTTACCCGTCGGCACAAACCAAGCCAATAGAGGCAGCAGTAACTGACGATGATTTTACCGAAGCCACAAGCGAAAACAGTAAAAAACAAAGCAAAACCGCGCGTAAAAAAACCGAGCGGGTTGAGTCGGGTGATGACCGTGATGGGATGATGATATTTCGCCTAGAAAGTTTATTTTCATGGAGTGAATTTGCCAATATTGATCGTGGCAGTGATGACAGTGATGATGACGGCGATAAAGTTGCCGAGGATTTAGATAAAATCACCCTGTCACAACAACAAGATCAAAAAAGTGCCCGTATTAAATTAGATCTCGATTTACCGTCAAGTTCGGAAGACGATTTACCATTAGGGGAAGGAATAACCTTGCCCGAGTGGGATTATCGCAAGCAGCAGTTGGTCATCGAGCGCTGCTTATTACAGCCGATGTTACCAAAAGACAGTATTGCGAAAAAACTACCACTGCACTTACAAAAAACCGCTAAAAATATTCAAGCCCAATTTGAACAATTGCAATCCTTGCGTTATTGGTTGAAAAATCAGCCACAAGGAGAGGAGTTAGATTTAAATGCTTGGCTAGATTTTCATATTGAACGGCAAATTAGCCCTACAGCCGAAACCGGACTTTATCGAAGCTTTCGCGGTAATAATCGCGATTTGTCATGCTTGCTACTTGCCGATTTATCGATGTCTACTGACTCACATCTTGACGATGAAACCCGAGTAATTGATGTGGTGCGCGACAGTATGTTGTTGTTTGGCGAAGCGTTGAATATCGTCGGTGATAATTTTGCCATGTATGGTTTTTCTTCGGTAAAGCGTTCGCATGTGCGCTTTAGTGTGTTGAAAAACTTTAAAGAGAGTTATGACGATACTATTCGGGGCAGAATTCAAGCCATCCGTCCAGGATTTTATACCCGTATGGGAGCGGCAATACGGCAATCGACAAAAATATTATTAGAGCAGAAATCATCGCAAAAATTACTATTAATACTTACCGATGGTAAACCCAATGACATTGATCATTATGAAGGTCGGTTTGGTATAGAAGACACTAGACAAGCCATAATTGCGGCTAAGCAAGCGGGCTTAAAGCCTTTTTGTATCACTATCGATCAAGAAGCCGAAGATTATTTACCTTATATATTTGGCCGGTATAGCTTTTCTGTAATGCGCAGTCCAACACAGCTACCTACTTGTTTACCACAAATTTATCACCGCTTAACGAGCCAATAGGATTGCCAATGTCAACCGAGCAAACCCCTTGTTTATATTGTCAAACTAGCAATGATGCGGCACAGCAAAATTGCAGTAATTGCGGTATGCCGCTGGCAAAATCACATCCACAAGATCGTAATCGCGGCTTAAGATTTTTTAAAAAAGCATTTTGGTTTATTGTGATTTTTTGTGTGTTGATGATGTTTTATTTACCAAGATAGCAGACCAACCAGATAAATTACTAAAAAGTCCGTTGCAATCACCTTGCAACGGGCTGTTTAGTGATAGGGATCTAACTATGTCGATGTCGTCAGGGATGACGGAACATCGACGGCCAAAGTCATTTAAAAAGGGTTTACGGCTATTTAAAACCGTGTTGGTTTAAATGGCTGGTGTATTGTTTATCTGTGCCGTTAATGTGATTAATTAACCAACCGCTAAGGAAGTCACTAACTTCTTGAAAGGCATCATGACCTTGTTCTTCATACTTTTGCTTAATTTCATTGATTTTAGCGATCATTATTTTATGCTGTTCTTGGTGGGCGACAAAATCAGGATAACCGCTGTCTTCCATCATTTTTTCTTCACGATCAAAATGGTATTCGGTATAAGCGAGTAATTCCTTTAAGGTTTGGTGTTCATACTCTTCACCCATCTCGTAGTCGTAAGCGGTATTAAATTGGTTTAACAACGAGATCAACTTTTGATGATCTAAATCCAAAGCATTAACGCCAACACTATATTCTTCTTTCCATTTGATGATTTTGTCTTTATTGAAACGTTTATAAAGAAATGGAGTGACAATAAGTAGCGCAATTAATAACCAAGATATTTTATTATCTATACCGATTAACAGCCCTAAGAAAATAATAACAATGGCTAGACCAATTAGGGCTGCATATATCAATGCTTTGTAACGATTATTCATTTTTATGTCCATAGTTGAAATAAAGTAAATAAATACTAGAATGTAAAAGTAACTATTTGTATGGTAAATCAAAAACTTTGTCTATTTTACCAATATTGTCATTTAATAACATAAATACCAATAAAGTTTGATCTAAATTAAATAATCAACTCAGCTTTTAATAGATAGTTGGTTTCGAAAGGCAGATACCATTTAATATACTTAAATTAGCTTCGCAAATTTAATATTCATTTTACATTCGATTGATTATAAATGATGATTAATATTATAGTTAATTTTTATGAAACTTAGTTCTCTGCCGAAATTTTATTGTTAATAAACCAGGAGAGAAAGAATGAAAGCAATTAAATATGGAGCCTCCATACTTAGTGTCGCAGTTGGGTTAGCTGTAAGTGGTATGAGTTTTGCCGTTTCAGCTGCAGAACCAACGTTATCAGAAGCAGATTTTGATAAAGCAAAATTACAATATTTTCAACGTTGTGCTGGTTGTCATGGTACTTTGCGTAAAGGCGCTACAGGTAAAAGCCTTGAGCCAGAAAGCACCTTGAAAAAAGGTCAAAAACGTCTTGAAAAAATTATTGCCTTAGGTACTGAAGGCGGCATGAATAATTTTGATGATTTGTTCACTAAAAAAGAAATTGCCAACATGGCAACCTTCATTCAAATGACTCCACCAATTCCACCGGAAATGTCTTTAGAGCAAATGCGTAGTCACACTAAGCAGTTTATTGCTGTTAAAGATTACCCAGCTAAACCTCAGCATAACCTTAATTGGAATAACTTCTTCATCGTTATTGAACGTGATGCAGGTACGGTAGCAATTGTTGACGGCGATACTAAGAAAGTTATCACTCATATCAACACAGGTTACGCAGTACATGTAATCAAGGGTACAGAGCATCATGCAACCCAACATGTTAAAGATGTAGGTCGTTTCTGGTACACAATCGGTCGTGACGGTAAAGTTACTAAAATCGATTTATGGCAAAAACCTGAAAACATGTTAGTTGCTGAAACTAAAATGGCATATGACGCACGTGATATCGCAGTTTCTGGCGACGGTAAATACGTAATTGCTGGTGGTTACTGGCCTTCACATTTCGTTATCATGGACGCTGAAACGTTGAACCCACTTAAAGTTGTTTCAACTCGTGGTTACAACACTAAAGGTGAATTCATTAACGAAGCACGTGTAGCAGCTATTTACACTACACCTAATGAACCAACCTTCATGGTTGCTGTTAAAGAATTAGGCCAAATGTGGCAAGTTGATTACTCAGATCTTGATAACCTTAACATCACCCAAATTGATTCAGCTGAATTCTTACATGATGGTTTCTTCGACCCAACAGGTCGTTACTTCCAAATTGCTGCTAACGCATCAAATAAAATGGTCATAGTTGATAGTAAAACACGTAAGTTAGAAGCAATGATCGACGTTGACTCTTTACCACATCCTGGCCCTGGTGCTAACTGGATTGATAAAGAATGTGGCCCTGTTGGCGGCACAACTCATTTAGGTACTGGTTTAGTTTCTGTTTGGGGTAATGATCCAATCAATCACCCGGATAGCGCTTGGAAAATGTGTTATGAAGTAGAAACAGATGGTGCTGGTGCATTTATCCGTACTCACGAAACTTCACAATACGTTTGGGCTGATCAGTTGAAACATCCAGAGCCTGAAATTCAACAGTCTGTGCAAGTTTTCGATAAAGATACTCATGAAATCGTGAAAACCATTCGTGTAACTACAGAGCCTGGTAAAGCAGCTCTACACATGGAATTCAACAAAGGTGGTAGTGAAGTATGGGTTTCAGTTTGGAACCGTAAAGAAGCGAGCAAGCCTACTGGTGAAATCGTAGTTTATGATGCAAAATCTCTTAAAGAGAAATTCCGTATCAAAGGCTTAACCACACCAACCGGTAAGTTTAACGTTTACAACCGTGTAAACCACAAAACCTAATCAGTAAACCTTACTGATAGCGTGAGCATAACTTCGGTTATGCTCACCCATTTTCGTTTTACTTGAACGAGTTAATTATGGAAAAAAATACAATAAATAAACCCAGTTTTTGGTCTCGTCGGCTGATTCTCGGAACAACTATCTCCGGGGCCGTTATCTTTTTCGTAGTCGGAATATTATTTTGGGGTGGTTTTAATACCGCGATGGAAGCCACCAATACCACTGAGTTTTGTATTGGCTGTCATGAAATGCAAGATAATGTTTATCAAGAATATACACCCACAATTCACTTTACCAATCGAACCGGCGTAAGAGCGGGTTGTCCAGATTGTCATGTACCTAAGCCTTGGATCCATAAGATTGTTCGTAAAATCCAAGCGTCTAAAGAAGTGTTTTATTGGTTAACAGGTAAATTAGATACTAAAGAAAAATTTAATGAACATCGTTTTGAACTTGCCCAAAGTGTTTGGAAAGCGATGAAAGATACCGATTCGAGAGAATGTCGAAATTGTCATAATTTTGAATCTATGAATCCAGAATTTCAAAAACCACGAGCTCGTAAACAACATTTAAATGCCTTTGATATCGGACAAACTTGTATCGATTGTCATAAAGGTATTGCTCATCATGATGTTCGTGACCAATTAACCGATGAACAGCTTGAAGAGTTAGAAGCCCCTGTTGTTGCATACATTCGTGAAGTACCACAGGAATATCGCGATGGTTTGGCTCGAGCTGAGGCAAAAGAAGCCGCGCTTGCTGCCGAAAATAAAGCAAAAACCCTAGCAGATAAAGAGAAAGTACAACGAGCCATTGACCAAGCGGTTGCTAGTGCCTTGGCGAGTCAACCGGCAACAACTGGCAATGCAACGACATCAACGACAAAAGCGGCGGGCAAGTCTGCTGCGCTTAAATCAATGAATGTCGACTGGAGCAAAGCCAATAGCGCCGACATTAGTGTCTTTTATCCTGGTACAGCTTCGATGGAGTGGATTTTAGGTCGAAAACATGGCGGTAAACGAGCCTTTACTAAAGGTGACCGTTGTATCGAGTGTCATGGTGAGGAAATTAAAGAAATCGGCCAGGCAATCGTTTCAGGTGAAAGTGAGAAGGACCTAGAACCGAACGTTATTCCAAATAAACGCGGTAGTATCGATGTCACCATCGATGCAACTTATGACGCTGAAGATCTTTATTTGAAATTTAGTTGGCCTGATGGCGAACATGCCGAAGTACCATTTGTTGAAGGTGGTAAAATGGATCCGGCAAATAAAATCAAGTTAGCCTTTATGATTGCTACCGATGAAGTGAAGTATGCGGATCGATCCGGTTGTTGGGCATCGTGTCATGCCGATGCTGACTCAATGCCATATGCACCTGAGCAAGATGCCATAAAAGCCAGTGAATTGGCCAACCGTTTGGATTTAAACTCAGGGGTGACTAAATACATTGAAGAGAGTCGTACCAAGTTGGAAATTAAAGGTCGTGGTGGTAAGCCGTTAGGTGGTTGGGACAAGTTAAAAACCGACGAAGAGCTTAACGAATTGCAAAAAACACAAAAATTCATGGATATTGTGCGCTATAAATCGGGCAACCAAGAATTACAAGACGGTCAATTGTTAGATGAACGAGAAATGCATGGCGGTCAAGGTGGCGAAGCAGTAGCTTCATTGACTAATGGTACTTGGACTGTTGAAATCAAGCGTAAGCTGAACTCAACCAGTGACGGTGATGTATCGATTGAAGCCGGCAAAGTATACAACTTTGGTTTTGCTATTCATGATGATTATTCAAGTGCTCGCTATCACCATGTGTCATTTGGTTATAAATTAGCATTAGATAATGCCGATGCTGAGATCAATGCCAGTAAACAATAATTACTTGGGCGATAACCCCCTAAACCTTATTGTTCAGTAGCTTATTAAAAACTTCCCTCTTTAGGGAAGTTTTTGTTTTTATAAGCGCAAAAATTGCAATTAGCAGTGCTCTCTTCGTCAAAATATGATCTTAAACAATAATATACTTGCGGTTTGTTGATAGAATTAATTCATCATAGTTTTCATTTTGGCCTAAACTTTAAATATGAATTATTTTAACTCGTTAACATTCGGTATTTTATTATCGTGTAGCGTGAGTGGTTTTGTTGTTAATGCATTACCTAGCGAAGCTGTGGAACAAATCACCCCATTAAATAAACAACAAAAGGCAAAGCTTATCCACCTAGTTAAACAAGACTGTGGCTCTTGTCATGGTTTAACTTTGAAAGGTGGTTTAGGTCCATCGCTATTGCCAGCCGATTTGATTAATAAACCAGAATATTTTCTAACGCTTACCATTTTAAATGGACGTCCAGGTACGGCGATGCCGCCATGGAAAGATATTTTAAGCGAACAAGAAGCACAGTGGATTGCTCAGCAGTTAATAAAAGGTATTGAAGATGCACAACAATAAGTTATATTTTTTGAGTGGCTTAACCGCTCTTTTGTTCACTTTCGGTTGCCAACAAACCGTAAATAAACCGATGTTAGCGAAAAAAGTTGCTAACACAGCAACTACCGAGTTAAGAGCGACTGGCGATTTAGGTTTAGTTATTGAACGAGCCAGCGGTCAAATTCAAATTGTTGATCACAGTGATAAAGCCAGTTTGGCGCAAATTAGTGGTCTTGGTGATCTTTCTCATGCTTCTATTGTTTATTCTCGCGACCAACGTTTCGGTTATGTATTTGGCCGTGATGGCGGCTTAACTAAAGTCGACCTTTTAACCAATAAAATTGCCAAGCGGGTTATGCAATCGGGTAACAGTATTGGCGGTGCCATCAGCCAAGATGGTAAGTTAGTCGCGGTATCTAACTACACCCCAGGAGGGGTTAAGATTTTTGATACCGAGACTCTCGCCCTTGTTGCCGATATTCCCGCTACTGAATTACCAAACCATCCTAGAAATAAAGACGGCTCTATTAAGCGTTCTAAAGTTGTTGGTTTAGTAGACGCACCGGGGCAAAAATTTGTCTTTAGTTTATTTGACAGTCATGAAATATGGGTTGCCGACCTTTCTGAAGACGAGATCAAGATAAATAAATATACCGATATCGGTCTGAACCCATATGACGCGTTAATTAGTCCCGATGGTCGTTATTATATTGCCGGTTTATTTGGCGAAAATGGTATGGCTTTACTCGATCTTTGGGCGCAAGAAGATGGTGTAAAACGTATTCTTGACGGTTATGGCAAAGGTAATAAAAAATTGCCTGTATATAAAATGCCACATCTAGAAGGTTGGGCGATGGCGGGTAATTTTGCCTACGTGCCAGCGGTAGGTTTTCATAAAGTTCTAATTATAGATACCCAAACTTGGCAACAGGTAGGTGAAATTGATGTTCATGGGCAACCGGTATTTGTAATGGCGCAACCAGATAATCGAAAAATTTGGGTTAATTTTGCTTTTCCTCTGAACGATACCATTCAAGTGATTGACAGCAAAACTCAGCAGCTCATTAAAACCTTAACGCCAGGTCCTGGGGTATTGCATATGGAATTTACTCCGCGTGGAGAAAATGTCTGGATGTCGGTTCGTGATAGCAATGAAATTCAAATTTATAATACTGAAAATTTTGAATTACTCAAAAAATTACCGGCGGCAAGTCCTAGTGGTATTTTCTTTACCAATCGTGCTCACCAAATAGGCCTGTAATGATGAGTTATTCTAGTGTAAATCTCGATGGCTTGAGCCAAAAGCTAATAAATGCTTATCAAAAAGGCTTTCCGGTATGCTCTCGCCCTTTTCTGCAATTGGCCGAACGCTTTAATTGCAGTGAGCAAGAGGTAATAGAGTGTTTAGAGCAATTACAGCAGCAGAAAATATTATCGCGCTTAGGGCCGGTGCTCGATCATAAAAAGGCCGGTGCCAGCACGTTAGCGGCATTAGCGGTACCGGCAGAGCAACTTGATGAAATTGCCGAAATAGTGAATAAATTTGAGCAAGTAAATCATAATTATGCTCGAGAACACGACTATAATTTATGGTTTGTAGCTACGGCTGCGGATGCCGAGGGCTTAAAGCAATGTTTAACCAATATTCATCAGCAAACTGGGTTTGAACCCTTAGTGCTGCCAATGGAAAAGGCTTATCACATCGATCTTGGCTTTGAAATTAACTTTAGTGATCACCACGGTGAAAAATTATGATGGCGCAACCGCTTATGTCAGAATTGCAGTCAAGTCACTTAACTGTCGAGCAGTACTCGCAATTGTTTACTGCTATCGAGTCGGGTTTACCTTTAGTTGCCCAACCTTACTTAGCATTGGCTGAGCAAATAGGCGCGAGTGAAGAGCAAGTTATCGAGACGATTAAAGAGTGGCAACAACAAGGCCTAATTCGTCGTTTTGGCCTAGTTATTCATCACCGTAAGCTGGGCTATGTTGCCAATGCTATGGTGGTTTGGGATGTGGCAAACGAAGACATTGAGCGAGTTGCCGAACTGTTATCACAACAAAAAGTGGTAACCTTATGCTACCGTCGGCCGCGATTTTTACCGCATTGGCCCTACAATTTGTTTTGCATGATCCATGGCAAAAATAGAGCGCAAGTGTTAGCGCAACTAGATGAAATTTGCCGGGTAAATAAATTACAGACAATTGATAAAAAAGTATTGTTTAGTTATAAGGCCTATAAACAACGTGGTGGTCGCTATAGTAATACTCAATTAAATAAATCTGCGACATCTACTGCTGCGACAACAACGAGAAATAAATGATGGATGAATTAGATAAGAAAATTTTAAATCGGGCACAGTTAGGTATTCCGGTATCTGATAAACCGTTTGCCGATATCGCCGAAGAGTTAGGCTGCAGTGAACAACAAATACTAAGCAAGCTGCAAGACATGTTAGCAGATGGTTTGTTATCACGTTTTGGACCCATGTATGATGCCGCCAGTTTAGGCGGGGCATTTACTCTTGCGGCCATCGATGTTCCAGAGCATCGATTTGATGAAGTGACCGAAATAGTTAATTCATTTTCACAAGTCGCCCATAATTATAAACGTCAACACCAATTAAATATGTGGTTTGTGGTCGGCACTGAGTCACAACAAGAAATTGACTCGGTGATCAAAGATATTGAGCAACAAACGCAATTGAGTGTACTTAATTTTCCAAAAGAGGAGGAGTTTTATGTCAGACTCTACTTGCCAGTCTAAACAAAAAAATTCCCCGAATTTAACTCCTTTAGAGCGTCAATTTATTGTGTGCACTCAAAAAGGGCTGCCAATTGTTAGTGAGCCTTATCGGGCAATTGCTGAGCAATTGCAAATGAGTGTTGAGCAAACCTTAGCGATGGCGGACGATTTATTACAACGCGGCATTATCAGAAGAATTGCGGCAGTACCAAATCATTATCGTGCTGGTTATATCTTTAATGGTATGACCGTGTGGGACGTTAAAGATGATGAGATCCACAAGTTTGGTAACTTGGTTGGCAAACTTCCTTTTGTTAGTCATTGTTACCGCCGCCCAAGAAAGTTACCCGAATGGAATTACAACTTATTTGCCATGATCCATGGTAAAAATGAACAACAAATTAGTGAATATCGAACACAGATCAAAGAATTACTTGCCGATGTGTTGCAAAGTAATGCCGGTAAATCTAACGATATGTTAACCAGTAGTAAAATTTTAAAGAAAACCGGCCTGCGTTTACAGTCCAAATAAGGAATGAGTCATGTTTAGAATCTCACAATTACTTAAAACCGTGTACGAAGACCAACCTGTGGTAAAAGCTCGAAAGATGCCTGGTCCGGTGGTTATTTGGAATTTAATTCGCCGTTGTAACTTGCAATGTAGACATTGCTATTCAACCTCCCTCGATATCGATTTTAAAGATGAATTAACTACTGAACAGGTTAAGGCGACCATTGATGACCTTAAGGTCGCACAGGTGCCGGTACTTATTCTTTCTGGAGGTGAGCCGCTAATGCGTCCAGATATTTATGAAATAACGGCCTATGCTAAAGCCAAAGGCTTTTATGTTGCCTTATCAACCAATGGTACTTTAATAAACGAAGATAATATTGAACAGATTAAAGCCGCTGATTATCAATATGTTGGTATTAGTATCGATGGTTTAGAAGAGTTTCATGATGATTTTCGTCGCCAAAAAGGCAGCTTCAAAACCGCAATGCATGCTCTTAAATTATGTAAAGAGAAGGGCATTAAAGTTGGTATGCGCTTATGTTTAACCCGTGAAAACGACAAAGACTTGCCGGCGATTTTAAATTTAATGGAAGAGCATAAAATTGATAAGTTTTACTTATCGCATTTAAATTATTCAGGTCGTGGTAAACGTAGTGCTGAAAATGATGCGATGTTTGCGATGACCAAAGGTGCGATGATCCAGTTATTCGAGCGCGCTTGGTCACATTTAGAACAAGGCATAGACAGTGATTTTGTTACGGGTAATAATGATGCTGATGGGCCATTTTTATTACAATGGGCCGAGAAAAAGTTTGGTGAAAAATACCCTCAACGAGTGGCAAATTTAAAACAGCGGTTGATAAATTGGGGTGGTAATGCCAGTGGCGTAAATGTTGCAAATATTGATAATACCGGCGTCATTCACCCTGATACTTATTGGTGGAACCATCCACTTGGCAATGTAAAAACTGAGAAGTTTTCAGATGTTTGGAAAAATACTCAAGATCCATTAATGTTAGGTTTTAGACAGTCGCCGCGGCCGGTTACTGGCCGTTGTGGAAAATGCGAATATTTAAATATTTGTGGTGGCAATACCCGCACGCGAGCCTTTGCACAAACCGGTGATGCTTGGTCTGAAGACCCTGGTTGTTATTTAACCGACCAAGAAATTGGCTTAGCACCAATCTCCAGAGACAGTGAAATTATACCTGTCGATGTAATAGAGTGCTCACTCAGCGATAGTTAAACGCTGTTACATCGCCCTTTTGGCTATTTATTGAAGTCGGTTGCTAGCACCAATATATAAAAGATAAAAATGAGATTATTATGACAGATCTGCTATTTAAAAATATTACTCAACGGGTTAAGTTTGCCCCTGGCGAGGTTGCCTTAGTTGGGGCCGGACCTGGTGATCCAGAATTATTGACGATAAAAGCTCTACGCTTTATTTCTCAAGCGGAAGTGGTTATTTATGACCGCTTAGTGAGTGATGAAATTATGGCGCTTTTACCTGACAACTGTGAAAAATTTTATGTTGGTAAAAAACAAGCCAAACATTGTGTCCCACAAGGTAGTATTAACGAAATATTAGTGCAATATGCGCAAACAAATAAGCGGATATTACGCCTTAAAGGTGGCGACCCATTTGTTTTTGGTCGTGGCAGTGAAGAAGCTGAGCACCTATTAAAACATGGTATTAACTGCCATGTGTTGTCCGGTATAACTGCCGCGTCAGCTTGTACTACCTATGCGGGTATTCCATTAACCCATCGAGGCGTGTCGCAATGCTGTACTTTCATTACCGGTCATTTGCAAAATGATGGTCAATTAGTATTGCCTTGGCAAAACTTAAGTAATAAAGAACAAACTGTGGTGTTTTATATGGGTATTAGTGCGGTTAAAGTGATTGCCGATGAGTTAATCAAACATGGTCGTGCAGCCGACACTCCTGCTGCGCTGATCAGAAAAGGCACTCGTCCAGATCAAGAAGTTTATCGCGGTACATTGCAAAACTTAGAACAAATGGTGTTGGAGAACAATATTCAATCGCCAGCATTAATTGTGGTTGGCCACGTGATCAATCAACTCGATCCACGTCATGTTGCCGGATCTGGTTATTTTCAAGCCGAGCATGTTTGTCAAAGTCCAGAGTTAGCAGCAGTTTAAGGAATAAAAATGCATAAGGTTATTTCATCTTTAACATTGATGATGAGTTTATTTTGCTTATTTTTAAGTAGTCAAGCTCAAGCCAGTGATAAAATATCGGCAAATGCCCAACCCGTACAAACGGCTGAGCAGTTATACCAAACACATTGTCAAAGCTGTCATGGTGTTGACCGAATGGGCAATATGGGCCCGGCATTATTTCCAGAAAACCTGTCACGATTAAGAAAAAATAAAGCCAGTGCGGTGATTAGCAAAGGCCGAGTTGCCACGCAGATGCCAGCGTTTGAAAAAATATTGTCAAAAGATAGTATAGATCAATTAGTGAACTACATTTACACGCCGGCAAAATCGGTCCCGCAATGGACGTTAGCGGATATCAATGCATCGCATGTTCAGCACTTTGAACAAAGTAAACTACCAAACGAACCACAGTTTGAAGCAGATTTAATGAATTTGTTTATTGTCGTAGAGTTAGGTGATCATTCAGCCACCTTGCTTAATGGCGATACTTTTGAACCGATCACCCGGTTTAAAACGCGTTTTGCTTTACATGGCGGACCCAAATATTCACCGGATGGTAGATTTGTTTATTTTGCCTCTCGGGATGGTTGGATCAGCAAATACGACATTTACAATATGAAAACCGTGGCGGAAATCCGTGCCGGGATAAATACTCGCAACCTCGCGGTATCTTCTGATGGCAAGTATGCCATTGTGGGTAACTACTTGCCCCATAACATTGTCATCTTAGATACCGCCACGTTGCAACCGATTAAAGTGGTAGAAACTATTGCTAAAGATGGCACCTCTTCACGGGTTAGTGCGGTTTATAATGCGCCGCCTAGAACCAGTTTTATTGTTGCTTTAAAAGACGTTAAAGAAGTTTGGGAAATACCATACAGTGATGCCGGCGGCGTCGATGTTTATAAAGGTTGGGCTCATGATTACCGTAAAGACGGCGGTGAAGGTAAAGTCGAGAACTGGAAGAATACCGAGCAATTTCCAATTCGCCGAATTAATACCGAAGATTATCTTGATGACTTCTTCTTTGACCCTGAATATATTCATTTAATTGGCGCTTCACGAGATAGCCAGAATGGGCAAGTAATAAACCTGGATGCGAAAAAGAAAGTTGCTACCATAGAAATGGCTGGCATGCCCCATTTAGGCTCAGGTATTACCTGGGATTATCAAGGTAAGCAAGTATTTGCCTCGCCAAATATAAAAGATGGTCGTGTTACTGTAATTGATATGGACAACTGGAAAGTGATCAAAGAAATTAAGACCGAAGGACCGGGTTTCTTTATGCGCAGTCATAGTAAATCGCGGTACGCCTGGGTTGATGTTTTCTTTGGTCCGAATAAAGAAAAAGTTCACATCATTGATAAAGCAACGTTAGAAATTGTTAAAACCATTGCCCCCGCTCCCGGTAAAACTGCTGCCCATGTTGAGTTTACTAAAGATGGGAAATATGTTTTATTAAGCATTTGGGATAACGATGGCGCGGTAATTGTGTATGATGCTAATACCTTAGAAGAAATTAAACGTTTACCGATGAAGAAACCTTCAGGAAAATACAACGTTTATAATAAAACGCACTATGAACGTGGTACTAGCCACTGATTGTTAGAATATTACCTGGAGCTTTAATGAATTACTTTCCAATTTTTCTCGATGCGAAATTTATCAATGTGTTGGTTGTCGGCGGTGGCGAGATAGCCACCAGTAAAGTTGAGTTATTACTAAAAAGCCCTGCGAAAGTAACCTTAGTTTCACCAAAAGTTTCAGACAGTATTCAACGGTTAATCGACAGTAATCAAATTTCTTATATTAACGGTGAATACCAAAAATCTTACCTTAGTGGTAAGCAGTTGGTTTTTGTGGCGACCGCTAATCGCAGTTTGAACGAACAAATTAATCAAGATGCCACTGAGCAAGGGGTACTTGCTAATGTGGTCGATAATGCCGATTTATGCCATTTTATCACCCCCGCTATTATCGATCGAACACCGATGATTTTTGCGATGAGTAGCTCTGGACAATCACCAGTTTTACTGCGTTCTTGGCGGGCGAAATTAGAAACCATGATCCCGCAATCATTAGGTAAACTTGCCTCTTTTGCCGGGCAAAAACGCCAACAAGTTAAAGACCGGTTTACTACTTTTAGTAATAGACGCCAGTTTTGGGAACGCTTTTTTAACCGCACTGGTATAGAACAAGGTGACAACCTAGAGCAGTTTTTTACTGAGCAGCTTAATATGGCAACCGACAACACTAAGCTGCAAGCGGAACTATTAGTAGTTTGTACTCCTAAAGACCCCGACTTATTAAGTTTAGGGGCTCTAAGAAACATGCAAAAGGCCGATAGTATTTTGGTTGGCGTTGGTGTTGATGCCAATATTGTTGATTTATGTCGTCGTGACGCCCCGAAAGCAGATAGCAACGCGACAACCAATAACGAGGCAATAGACTTATTAATGCAAGGGGCACGAGTGTGCCTGTTATATAATGGTGACAATCCCAGTGACCATCCACTATTAATTGCTGCAAAACAACTAGATTGTCAAGTTTTTCAATTCAACTCAGTGATAGCCTAAAACCATACATATCCCCTGTTACACTCTTCCAATGGTGTGAATTCTTAAGATTGATTGCGATGAGTTAAATAACTTCAATTGTGTTAATTCGCTTTAGTTGTTATCTATTGATTAGCGCAAACCATTATATCTCAGCATAAATAAGTACTTTGCATACGTATGTAGCTTGTTATTGTTATGCATACGTATGTAAAAATTTGCTAAGAAACTGCGAATTGGCGTAACTTTAAAGACATAAACTTATCATGCCTTTTTTATACAGTCGTGACTGATAGCAAACCGGGTTTTCAGCCGTTTGGTATTGGTTTAAACGACTGAATTTTTATCCTAACACTAGGATAGCTTTGAAATTACCAGAGAGATCAGATTAATTATGGCAACAACTAAAAAGCCTTTAACTGCAGCGCAGTTTAAAAAGAAAGTGTTACAGCATTTAAATTTCACTTCTTCACAGGATAACTTTGTTGAAAACCCTACGGCAGTATTAAGAGCCGTATGCCTTACCGTAAACGAAGTGGTTTACGAGAAGTTAAAAGAAACGAATACCTATCATAAAGAACATAAAACCCGTTCGATTAACTACCTTTCATTAGAGTATTTAATGGGGCGTATGCTTTCAAATAACTTACACAACTTAGACTTATTTGATGTGGCGAAAAAAGCCGTAGCAAGCCTTGGCTTAGAAATAGAAGATTTATTTGAGGAAGGTCACGATTTAGCACTAGGTAACGGCGGTTTAGGTCGTTTAGCGGCGTGTTTCCTTGATTCATTAGCAACCATGGACTTTAATGCCGTAGGTTACGGTATTCACTACGAACACGGTTTATTTAAGCAACAATTCCATCAAGGTCGCCAAATTGAAACACCAGATGAATGGCGTGAATATGGTAACCCTTGGGAAGTTTGTCGCCCGGAAGCGGTTCAAGAAATTCCCTTGTTTGGTAATGTTGAAACGATTGCCAATGCCGATGGTAGCGTAAAAAAAGTATGGCATTCAGGCCAAATCATTAAAGGCGTTCCTTGGGATGTGCCAATCGTTGGTTACAACTCAAAAACTGTAAACGTATTGCGTTTATGGGAATCGCGTGCTTCAAGTCATTTTGACTGGGATCAGTTTAACTCTGGTGCTTATCAAGACGCTAATGCAGCGCAGAACCAAGCAGAAACCATCAGTAAGGTATTATACCCGAACGATGAAACCGACGCGGGTAAAGAACTACGCTTTATTCAACAGTACTTTTTCTGTGCGTGTTCAATGAAAGATATTATTAAACGCTATCAAGATCAGTTTGCTGATGATTGGTCACACTTTGCTGAACAAGTGGTGATCCAATTAAACGATACTCACCCAACAATCGCTATTTTAGAGTTGATGCGCACCTTGATTGATGAGTATGACTTTAGTTGGACTGATGCGTTTACGCTATGTCGTAAGATTTTTGCTTACACTAACCATACCTTGCTACCTGAAGCATTAGAGAAATGGTCGGTAGCAATGTTTGAACGTGTCTTACCTCGTCATTTAGAGATCTTATATTCTATTAACGAATTCTTCTTAGATGAAGAAGTTAGTGCATTATGGCCGAACGATCACCAGATCCGTGGCCGTTTATCGTTAATTGAAGAAGGTCCTCACAAAATGGTGCGAATGGCGCATTTGTGTGTAGTTACTGCCTTTAAAGTCAATGGTGTTGCGCAAATACATTCAGACTTGGTGAAGAGTGATTTATTCCCTGAATTTAACCAGTTATACCCTAGTAAATTAACTAACGTAACCAATGGTGTTACCCCGCGTCGTTGGTTAAAAGCCTGTAACCCTGAGTTATCCGCTTTACTTGATAGCAAAGTGAAAACAGATTGGGCAAAAGACTTATCTAGTCTTGCCGAGATTGCTAAATTTGCCGATGATGCCGACTTTCAAAAGCAATTTATGGACATTAAACACCACAATAAAGTGAAACTGACCGAAGAAATTCTAGCAACCACGGGTGTTGTGGTTTCTCCTGATGCAATTTTTGATGTGCAAATCAAACGCCTACACGAATATAAACGTCAACATTTAAGCTTCTTACACATTTTAGCCTTATATCGCCGTTTATTAGAAAACCCAGATTACGACATGCACCCACGGGTTTACATCTTTGGTGCCAAAGCCGCGCCAGCATATTACTTAGCGAAAGAAATCATTTACGCCATCAATAAAGTTGCTGAGGTTGTGAATAACGACGAACGCATTAAGGGCAAACTGAAAGTTGTATTTATGCCTAACTACCGGGTAACCTTGGCGGAAAAAATCATTCCGGCAGCGGATGTATCAGAGCAAATATCTACCGCAGGTAAAGAAGCTTCTGGTACGGGTAACATGAAACTGGCCTTAAACGGTGCGGTAACTATTGGTACTCTGGATGGCGCCAACGTTGAAATTGCAGAAGAAGTTGGCGATGACAATATCTTTATCTTTGGTAATACCGTTGATGATATTAAAGCGTTAGACGCGAACGGTTATAACCCTTACGACTATTACTCGAATAACCAAGAAATCAAGGCGTGTTTAGATTGGTTGCATACTGATTACTTCACTCCAGGAAAACCTGGTGAGTTAGCGGCAATTTCTCGTAGCCTATTAGAAGGTGGTGATCCGTATCGCCTGCTAGCGGACTATGCTGCTTATGCCGAGGCTAATATTGAATTAGATAAAGCCTATAAAGATAAAAAACGTTGGGCGCGTATGGCGATAATCAATACCGCCAAAATGGGTAAGTTTACCTCCGACAGATCGATTCAAGACTACGTTGATAACATTTGGAAGTTAACACCAATTAGCCATTAATGCTTAAGCAAAAGACAAGTAATTAACCTTACTTGTCTTCTTATTTTTACTATGATTGATAACAGACAAATTAACGCGTTTAGGAATAACCACAATATGCAAAATGATATTCAAGCCATCAATAGTGCGAACCACAATAATCCGTATGGATTTTTAGGTTTGCATGCCAACGAGAAAGGCTATTTGCAAATTAATACGTTTTTACCCGAAGCGAGTGCCGTGTCGTTACTCGATGCAAAAGGCAAGGTTGTTGCTAAGTTAGATAAGGTTGATAACAACGGCTTATTTAGCAAGGTAACACGCCGCAAAAAGCCGTTTAACTACCAATTAAAAGTTACCGATAGCCAAGGCGAACGTATTATTACCGACCCATTTGGTTGCTCACCTATACTGGGCGATTTAGATATTTATTTATTTAATGAAGGTAAGCATAAAAAGCCGTATCAAAAACTGGGCGCTCATTGTGTTGAGCATGATGGCGTTAAAGGCGTGTCATTTATTGTCTGGGCACCAAATGCTAGCCATGTTGCTTTAGTTGGCGACTTTAATAACTGGGATGGCCGTTTATACCCAATGCGCAAGCGGCTAGAATGTGGCATGTGGGAAATATTTATTCCTGCTGATGCAACATACTCAACCATAGGTGCGGGTTGTCATTACAAGTTTGAAGTAAAAGATGGTCATGGCAACTTATTGCCTCTTAAAGCTGACCCTTATGGCATACAAGCGCAAACTCGCCCTGAAACATCATCAGTGATTAGTGCCGAAGTTGAGTTTGCTTGGACGGACAATCAATGGATGAATTCACGGCAATTACGTAACGAGCGTAGCAGTGCGATCTCTATTTATGAATTGCACTTAGGTTCGTGGCAGCGTGCTCAAAACAACGAGTTTTTAAACTACCGCACTATTGCCGAGCGTTTAATTCCTTACACCTTAGACATGGGTTTTACTCATATACAGTTAATGCCAATTAGCGAATTTCCTTATGATGGCTCTTGGGGTTATCAGCCAGTGGGTTTGTTTGCACCTACCGCTCGTTTTGGTAGTGCGGAAGATTTTAAATATTTTGTGCAAGCCTGTCATAACGCCGGCCTAGGTTTATTGATTGACTGGGTTCCCGGTCATTTCCCTATCGATGAGCATGGTCTGGCAAAATTTGACGGTACCTGTTTGTATGAACATGAAGATTTACGTAAAGGCTTCCATCCGGATTGGAATACCTTAATTTATAATTATGGCCGTACTGAAGTTGCCAACTTCTTACGCGCCAGTGCTATGCATTGGTTAGATACTTATCATGTTGATGGTATCCGTGTAGATGCTGTCGCTTCTATGTTGTATTTAGATTACAGCCGAGCCGAGGGCGAATGGCTACCGAATGAGCATGGCGGTAATGAAAACTTAGAAGCCGTGACGTTCTTAAAGGAATTTAACGAAGAGCTTTATGCTGACTATCCGGGGGCATTCTCCGTTGCTGAAGAGTCAACCTCTTGGCCAGGCGTTTCACGCCCAACCAGCGATGGTGGCTTAGGCTTTGGCTATAAGTGGAACATGGGCTGGATGAATGACTCACTTGAGTATATGAAACGCGATCCTATTCATCGTCAACATCATCATAACGAGTTAAGTTTTGGCTTAGTTTATGCCTTTGATGAGAACTTTGTTCTACCGTTGAGCCATGACGAAGTGGTTCATGGTAAAGGCTCTATTTTAACGCGCATGCCGGGTGATGATTGGCAACAATTTGCCAATTTGCGTGCTTACTACAGCTTTATGTGGACTCACCCAGGTAAAAAATTGTTGTTTATGGGCTGTGAATTTGGCCAACGTGCTGAGTGGAACTTTGATCAAGGTTTAGATTGGCACTTACTAGAGAGTGACAGTCACAAAGGCGTACAACGTTTAATTAAAGATTTAAATAATCTTTATAAAAACACCCCGGCGCTGCATCAGCTAGATTGTGAGAAAGCAGGTTTCGACTGGATCGATCACACCAATGCCCAGCAATCAATCTATAGCTATGTGCGTTACAGTGCTGATGGCAGTAACCCAGTCCTCGTCGTTTGTAACTTTACCCCGAATGTCGTGCATAATTTCCGTTTAGGTACGCCTAAAGCCGGATTTCATAAAGAAGTATTTAACTCTGACGCCAGCATTTATGGCGGCAGTGACGTTGGTAATATTAATGGTGTTCATTCAGCTGCAACGCCATGGCAAGATCGTAGTCAATCTATCGAAATTACCGTGCCACCATTGGCCACTGTTGTGTTTGAGATAGAAGGTTAATTGAAATGATGAGCACAAGCTTACCAGGCAAAAATTACCCTTTAGGTGCTACGTTTGATGGCAATGGTACCAACTTTGCTCTTTTTAGTGCCAATGCAACTAAGGTGGAACTGTGCTTTTTTGATAAGGTAACCGAAACCGAATTAACACGAATCGAGTTGACCGAATATACCGATGAAGTTTGGCATATTTATTTGCCAGAAGTAAATGCTGGTACCTTATATGGTTACCGTGTTTACGGCCCTTATGAACCTCATAATGGCCATCGCTTTAACCCCGCTAAATTATTACTCGACCCTTACGCTAAGCAATTAAATAAAAGCTTTTCTTGGTCGCAGCAACATTATGGTTTTGATATTAATTCTCGTCAGCTAGATCTGATGATAGACCATACCGACAACTCAAGTTGTATGCCTAAATGTATGGTTGTCGATCAACTTGGTGGTTTAAATAATGCGGTAACGGTTGTTGACAATGAAACCATTATTTATGAAGCACACGTTAAAGGTTTTACCAAATTGAATCCTAATGTGCCGGTTGAAATGCGCGGCACGTTTAAAGGATTAGGGCAGCCGTCGGTAATCCAATATTTTAAAGATTTAGGGGTGACTAGCGTTGAGTTATTGCCTGTGCATGCTTTTTTTGATGAGTCCTTTACCTTAGAAAAAGGTCTGAAAAACTACTGGGGTTATAACTCGATAGCTTTTTTTGCTCCTGAGCCAAGGTATTGCCAGAAAAACGATTTAAACGAATTTCAACAAATGGTGGACGCATTTCACCAAGCGGGCCTACAAGTGATTTTAGATGTGGTTTATAACCATACTGCCGAAGGCAATCACATGGGACCAACCTACAGCTTTAAAGGCATAGATAACGCCAGTTATTATCGTCTAGAAGACGAAGATAAGCGTTTTTACATTAATCATTCAGGTTGTGGTAATACCCTTAACCTCGCTCACCCTCGGGTATTACAGCTGGTGATGGACAGCTTACGTTATTGGGTTGAAGTCATGGGTATTGATGGCTTTAGATTTGATTTGGCACCTATTTTAGGGCGGCAAGACATACGCGGTAATGATAACTTTTATGGTCACTCAAGTTTTTTCGCGGCGCTGCGTCAAGACCCAGTATTAGCGCATGTCAAACTGATTGCCGAACCATGGGATATTGGTCATGGCGGCTATCAGTTAGGTCAATTTCCGGGTAATTGGTATGAATGGAATGACCGATTCCGCGATGCCGTGCGCCGTTTCTGGCGTGGTGATGACAATATGATCCCTGAGCTAGCAAAACGTTTACATGGCAGTGGTGACATATTTGAACATCATGGGCGCAGGCCATACGCCAGTGTGAATGTGGTAACCACCCACGATGGTTATACCTTGCATGATCTAGTGACTTACGAGCAACGGCATAATTTAGCCAATAGTGAGCAAAATCGTGATGGTCATGGCCATAACTATAGCCGCAACTATGGCATTGAAGGCGAGACCAACGATACTCAGATTAATAAAATTCGTGATCAGCAAAAACGTAATATTTTAGCGACGTTATTTCTATCGCAAGGCACCCCTATGTTACTCGCTGGTGATGAACGCAATAACTCTCAGCAAGGTAATAATAACGCTTATTGTCAAGACAATGAAATCACTTGGTTGAACTGGCATAAAGAAGACGAAGAGCAGGTGCACTTTGTCCAGCAACTGATCAAATTACGCAAACAACACCCACTTCTTAATCGCTTAAATTATCAACATGGCGAAAAGGTGTCAGCGAAAACTGGCCTGCAAGATTTAAGTTGGTTTAACTGTCGTGGCAAAACCATGGCCGAAGATAATTGGCATAACCGCTCGCTAAAATGTTTTGCCATGATGTTAGCCGATACCAGCTCCACAGCAAGTGCAGCTAACAAGCCACAACTTGAGCCAAAAGATGACGCTATGCTGATCATCTTTAATGCTCACGATCAGCAAATTAATTTTCAACTACCTACACTTCCAGGCTGTTGGACCTTCATCATTAATACCGCCGACCGCGATCCCGAAATTAGTGCAACCAAAATAGCTAGCTCGCAGTTATCTATCAATGCATTTAGCTGTTCGGTTTTAACCTATAGTCAAAAAGATATTCAGGAATTAGAACAATGACCCCTATGCAACAACTGGCCGAACAGGTAGGTTTTCACTCGAGCTACATCGATTGTTATGGCAACAATGTAAACGCCAATCAACAGGCGTTGAAAGCACTTTTAACGGCAATGGAATATAACGTCGATTGCGATGAAGCCATAATGGCAAGTGTTAACGAACTGCAAAACTCGACTTGGGTGACGCTATTACCTGCGACGCAAATGCTTAAATCGGAGCAACCAATTTATACTGCTTGGTTAAGTGTCGCGAGTGAAAATTTCGACAAAAAACTAGGCTGGCATCTTCAACTAGAGTCAGGTGAAACATTAGCCGGTGAAATTAATGTTAGCGAACTTACTGTATTTGCAGAGCAAGAGATCTCAGGTGTGGTTTATAAAAAACTACACTTAGTGTTGCCTAAAGTAGCTGAAGGTTATCATTCTTTAACGGTGTTGGTAGGCGAGCAAACGGCAAGGTGTCATTTAATTGTTGCCCCGAAAACATGTTATGGCCCTAATGATGCGGCCGATTACCGGATGTGGGGATTAGCCGCACAGTTATATTCAGTCAAATCTGATAATAGTTGGGGGATGGGCGATTTTGGTGATTTAAAAAATCTCGTGGCAGAATCCGCTAAGCGTGGTGTTACCGCAATTGGTTTAAATCCATTACATCCGCTATACATCAATAACCCTGGCCATATTAGTCCGTATTCACCGACCAGCCGTTGTTTCTTAAACACGCTATATATCGATGTTACTAATGTGGCTAACTTTGACAGCTGCGCTACAGTGAAAAAGTTAGTGGCGAGCAAAACCTTTAAAGAACAACTCGCGCAAGCCAATAACCAAGAATTTATTGATTACCCGCATGCTGCCAGCCTTAAACTGCAAGCACTTGAATTGCTTTACACTGATTTTATTAGCAAGCATTTAAAAAACAACACCAATTTTGCTCAACAGTACCACGCTTTTGTTGCAGAAATGGGGGATGACTTATTTGAATTGGCAACGTTTGAAGCACTGTATGAACATTTTAGAAAAATTGATGAGCATGCTTATGGTTGGAAAATGTGGCCGGTTGAATTTCAAGATCCACATAGCGTCGTCGTTGAAAAATTCAAAGTAGATAACGCTGAACGTATTGGTTATTTTCAATTTTTGCAGTTTGTTGCGGACAGTCAATTAGGTGCTGCAGCACAACAAGCATCGTCTGATCAAATGCCCATTGGCTTATACTTAGATTTAGCGGTCGGTTGTGACGGTAGTGGCGCCGATGTCTGGGCTGATAAACACAGTTATGTATTTGGTGCGGCAGTTGGCGCGCCACCCGATGCGATGAACACCCTAGGTCAAGATTGGGGCTTAACGCCGATTAATCCGGTAGCACTACAAGAAAAAGGTTATATGCCTTTAGTAAAAGCCCTGCGCAGCAATATGCGCCATGCCGGTGCCCTGCGTATTGACCATGTGCTGGGACTGATGCGTCAATATTGGGTGGCTCCGGGTATGGCGGCGGATCAAGGTATATACATTACTTTTCCGTTAGAAGAAATATTTCGCATTATTGCCTTAGAATCGCGACGTAATCAGTGTGTAGTTATTGGTGAAGACTTGGGTAACGTACCCGATGGCTTTGGCGAAATTATGGCTGAAGCAGGTTTGTTGTCCTACAAGGTTCTGTTCTTTGAACGTTGGCAAAATGGCTTATATCAACGTCCAGAGTTGTATCCTGAACAGTCAATGGTAACCGTTTCAACCCATGACTTATCAACCATTGCCGGTTGGTGGACAGGCAACGATTTAAAATGGCGTCAAGACCTTAACTTATACCCTAATGAGCAAATGGGTATCGATGAGCGTAATGCACGGGTAACCGATCGACAGCAACTACTTGCCGCCCTAGAGTTTGAAGGTGTACTCGGCAACGATGAACTGCCAGCTGCCAATCCCGCTACAATGAACCCGCAATTATCGCGTGCAGTACAAGCATTTTTAGCGAAAGCACCGAGTCGAATTTTATTGGTGCCATTAGAAGATGCGTTAGGTTTGGATGAGCAGGTAAATATCCCTGGGACTATCGATCAGCACCCTAATTGGCGTCGTCGATTACCCTATACCATCAATGAATTTTGGCAACACAATGATATGCAAAATTTAGTTGCAGTAATGAACGCAGAACGTCCAAAAGGTGTGAGTTAATGAAACCATTTAATTTTAACGTAATTACCGCAGTGAGCCTAATGGCGCTATTATTAAGTGCCTGCTCAGAGGATAAAAAACCACCGCAAAATTTAGCGTCATCTGCTGATGTTGCAACCAGTAACGCAGTTAATGTCGCGAAAATCAGCACAGCTTTACCCCATTATTTACAGCGCGATATTCGTGATGAAGTATTTTACTTTGTTATGCCAGATAGATTCTTTAATGGTGATACCAGTAACGATAATGGTTCTACCACCATTGCTGCATCGCAAGGTGGCTTTGATCCGACTAGCAATGGCCATTATCACGGTGGTGATATTGTCGGTCTTAAAGAAAAGCTCCCCTATTTACAAGCAATGGGTATCACTTCTATTTGGTTGACGCCGATCATGCGCAATCAAGCCGTACAAGGAGACAGCTCAGGTTATCATGGTTATTGGGTATTAGATTTTACTGAAATAGACCCACATCTAGGCTCTGATCAAGATCTTAAAGATTTAATTGCCGCCGCTCATGAGCTTAATATGAAAGTATTTTTTGATATTATTGCCAACCATAGTGCCGACGTTATCAAGTTCAAAGAGTGCCATGGCGAAGATGGTAAACAGTGGTTAGGGGCAACACCGGGTTTATGTGATTATAAAAGTTTAGAGCAAGTCGCTAATGGCGATAAATACAACGCCTTTATTCCGGCTGGCAGTGAAAGCATTAAAGTACCACAGTGGTTAAATGACCCTAAATATTACCACAACCAAGGTGATAGTACTTGGCAAGGGGAAAGTGCCGTTTATGGTGATTTTGCCGGTCTGGATGACATTGATACCAATAATCCTGAAGTGGTCAGTGGTTTAATTGATATTTTTAAAGGCGTAGTTTCAGAATTTAAACCGGATGGCTTTCGCATTGATACCGTTAAGCACGTCAATATGGAATTTTGGAGTGAGTTTTCTCCGACCATTGTTGAACATGCCCAAGGTTTAGGTATAGAACAATTCTTTATGTTTGGTGAAGTTTATGACTCTACCCCAGAGTTGTTAAGTACCTACACTACCACCGGGAATATGCAGTCAATCTTAGATTTTGCGGTGCAAAGTGGCTTATATAAATCATTGATTGAACGCCAAGGTACCGATGCTTTAGCTGAGGTTTTTGCCGGCGATCATTATTATCAAGATGAAGACAGCGATGCCAGCATGTTAGTAACATTCACGGGCAATCATGACATGGGGCGTTTTGCTTATATGTTGGATGCCAGTGATTTTGTTATCAGTGAAGCAGAGAAGTTGGCGCGGATAAAATTATCTAATGCTTTAATGTATTTCTCACGCGGTATTCCGGTGGTTTATTATGGTGATGAACAAGGTTTTGTTGGTGACGGTAACGATAAAGATTCTCGTCAAGATATGATGCCATCACATGTGGCAAGTTATAATGATGATGACTTACTTGGTACCGATGCTAGCACCGCCGACGATAACTTTGATCAAGGCCATGTGTTATATCAAGACTTAGTAAGCCTAGGGCAACTTTATCTTGACCATAAAGCGCTACGCCATGGCGTCCAAGCGCCAGTATATGCTCAGTCAACACCAGGTTTGTATGCGTTTACTCGCAGCGATGAGCAAGCGCAATACTTAATTGTTGCCAATACCGCAACGACAGAGCAGAGCCAAACATTTACCATGCAACTTCACGGCTATGCCCCTGTGGTTAAGGCAAAAGATAAAACCGAAAACAATGGCGTAGTGACCATAAATTTAGCACCACTAAGTTACGCGATATATAAAGCGGTGAAATAGTTACTGCAATAGAGCTGCTTTACTTAAGATGATTAAAGTTGCTTTGGCGGATAATGAAAAGGGACTTAACAGCAAGCTTTACAAAGAAAAACCCTCAGGCAGATATTCGGCTGAGGGCTTTTAAATAGCAATATTCCTAATCCTTTACGTCCGGTCAGTGTTAACTATAGTCACTCACTTACTTGTTAAAATACGCCGTAGAAGCACGCACACAATCAGAAAGAATGCACCGTCATTGTGGCGAAGGCCACAACCTCCTTTAGTTTCAAAGTGGCGATATTAAAGGCTCATTATGAAGTAAGGGGGTCGCGACCTTCGTCGCAATGACGTTGTTTGTCAATTAACTATGTTTAGGTTCAGTAGCGCTCTTTTTCTAATATTGTATGACTGGTTATCGCTCAAAGCCGACGATTCTAATAATCATCAATAATATAAGTGGCTAACTCAAACACTGATGCTAACCGATTCCCTCGATTTCGCACAATTCTATGAAGAGGTGCATCAATCTTGGGGATATAGATATCGTTTTTCATTTCAACTCTAAGCAAAGCTCGCTCACGTTCCGTTAAATGATTTTCATGAAGTTTTGATAATTCAGCGGTATCTAACCAAATACCTGCACACCCAGGACACTCATCTA
The DNA here is from genome assembly GCA_938075435.1 of uncultured Thalassotalea sp. Taxonomy (GTDB): domain Bacteria; phylum Pseudomonadota; class Gammaproteobacteria; order Enterobacterales; family Alteromonadaceae; genus Thalassotalea_A. Next base: position 60,753 of record CALJHL010000127.1, read on the forward strand.
TTTCTAATACTTTTAATGGACTAAAATACCGCCTCATCATTACGGTATTTTCACACTTAGGGCATTTAATCCTTTCTTTTTCATTCAGAGACGTATTCTTGAATTGCCTCAGATGCTTTACTAATTCTGAACCACGAACACTTTTAGGGTCTTTAAATTTATCCAATTCAGAATTATCAAAGAATGCTCCTCCGCAGCTTTCAGATATTTCAATTTCCATACCGCCAACCTTTATGGTTTTAAGGGGTGTACCTGTTCTAGGGCATTTCATTTAGCTACTTTCCTTGCATCTTTATATTAATATACAATACATGATGCTATTGTAAAATAACAAGTTTTTTAGTGGTCATCACAGTCCGCTATGAGCGAGTAACCGCCGTTGGTTAGTTAAAAACATCATCTTATAAAATTGATATTTATGCCTATGTTTAAGTTTAATTTAATAGTATTAATGTTTCTTTCATTTTCATCATTAGCTGACGAAGATATGAGCATATGGGAATTTCCTGTGCTGGGTTCAGACAATATTGGAAACAACTGCTCTGATGAAACCAATAAGGTAATGATGAGGCTGACACTCTCTGAAGCTGGTGAAATCAAAAACAGTGTTTTTTTAAAAAAGAGCACAATCGATAAAGTAAATGATGAGGCTAAGAAAAATATAATGGCATTGTCACCATTTGAAGAGTTTGAAAGTATGACTGCCAGTGAAGCTAAGAAATATAATAAAGTAATTATGTCTTATACAATTCCTTGTAAACATATGTAACAAGCTAATCAGATGGGTGTTTGGCAAGCTTGCAACACTCAGATATATTACGTAAATTATTGAAAAGCCCACAGACTACTGTGAGCGAGCAGCGGGACTAGGATATTCTCACAATCCCCCCCCTGATGCTTTTTCACAAAAATATAAAAACAATTAAATGGATTTCCTATGAGCTTCAATGCGTTATTTAAAATTTTACTCACATGCATTTTGCTATCTTTTATTGGTGGTTGCACTTCAACCAAAGCTATTGATTCAGTTAACGTCAATTCATACGATGAAATAACTAAATATCTCAGAGTAGGAGATCACGTCTCTATCGTAACGATAGATGATCATACGCATGAATTCATTATCAGAGATATTGATTCATCGACTATAAGCGGAAATAGTAATGAAGTAGAAATCGTTAACATAAAGAAAATAGATAAAGAAGAAGTCGAAGTTATGAAGACCATAGGCCTCACTATAGTTACGGCAATAGGAGCGCTTGCTTTTGCCTTATTTATTTGAGTTTGGTGATGTGATATTTCAGGCTACCAATCAACTTAGGTTGAAAGTCCTTAATTATTTTCATCATAATACGACCGACCGAAATTGGCACTTTGAACTAAACCGCTACCCGCGGTAATGGCGCACATTTTCTAATACTGTTATTTCTCAAATATTGTTGATCTTTTCTACGCTTATCGCACGAGGTATTTTCCTCGTCTGATAGGAGTATTCCATGAAGATTTCAATCTACTTA
>CALJHL010000128.1 GCA_938075435.1 uncultured Thalassotalea sp.
AGCTAACCGCAAAAGCAAAACGACCGTGATTTGTATCGTACTTTAGTAAATGAGCAATGCCTTCAGGTTTCGCTAATTCATTAATGGCGACAATTTTAAACTCATTAGTACGCCCAGTCTCATAAAGAGCCCGTAAAATACTGCGTCCAATCCGGCCAAAGCCGTTAATTGCGATGTTAATTGTCATATATAAAAAGTCAGTAATATCTTATTATGAATTTGATATTCTTATAACAAATGCGGTGAATAGCATAAACTGATATAAGGAAATAAAAACTGCGCGTATTTTCACCTAGACAGCTAATTACTGCAATCAAAAAACCATAAATTATGCACAAAGGTAGATTTTTTTTAAAGCGACTAGACTTTAAAGTAAATTTAGCCATTTTTGGTTGGTTTAAAAGGGAATTTTTGCTAACAGTAGTCATTTTTATGTTTCTAAATAAAAGCGAACCTTAACAGTTTAGATGCCTTTTAAAACCCAACTTTATGTACATCTGTTTAATTATAAGTAAAAAAATGGCTCGGGCTATTGTCAGCGTTGCTTAAAAGATATACATTAATTGCGCTAATAAAAATAATAATAAATATTTCAGGGTAAATCATGAATAAAGCATCTTTGAGGGAAGTGAAACTTAGCACAGTATTTGTTGCTGTTTTAGTCTTAGGGGTTTCAGCTATTTTTTCAAGCTCGAATGCCGCTCAAGATATGGACGTTAATGAGGTTATAGAACAACAAAAATAATAAATTAATTATTGTTAATTTCCTTAAAACCTCGCTTATGCGGGGTTTTTTTTAGCCACATGGAAGTGGCTATGCCGATAGAGCATGGACGGATATTTCGGCGAGACCAAGGAAGTGGCTTTACCGTCAGAGCGCCCGCTAGATCTAGATTTTATCGTTATGATATTTTTTAAATTTGGTTTGTTTTTTAAACTAAAATGGCGTCCCCACCAGGACTCGAACCTGGAGCGCCGGCTTAGGAGGCCAGAGTTTTATCCAGTTAAACTATAGGGACATCAGTTTTACCAAGCTAAAATACATTAATTGCTCTTCAGCTGTAAAGCCGGATTGTCACTTTTCGGCAATTAATTTTAAAAAAGCGGCAACTTGCTGCCACTTTTGAAGTTGCCAGTAAGAATGGAGGGTTATTAATTGAAATTAACTTGTGCCTAACTTAGATTTAACGGTTGTTTTACTGCAACTAAACTTTCAATTAACTCAATTTAAGCGTTACAACTGGCAATTTAATCATTAAATTTTACTTTACCTTTTAATCTGCTTAAAAAATGCGCAGTTAACTTTGTTTTATTTTTTTCTGGTTTATTTATCTTTATATGGCATAAAAGTTGTATGTTAATTTGATTAGCCGTCGGGTTTATGTCATTGTCTTTTCAAGATCTAATGGTATAGCATTCTTCAAATTATTCTCTTTAAGTAAGGGGTTAATAATATCCTTTTTAATGCGCTTGGGAATTATTAATGGATGAAAATAATAAAAATAAAATGGCAGGAAGCCCCAAAGTTCCGACAAAAGCCGAAAATAATAGCTCTATTGCCAAACAGGCTACAATAGAGTTACAAGATTTTTTTGCCAATTTAATACCTGAACCTCTAGAGACTAATGTCAAACAAGACATGGATAGCGATGAGCTATTTTCACAACTTCTTGCTTCATCAATTAGCCAGGGAATTGATGACTATCATGATAAATTTGAAACCCACCTACCAATCAATTCATCAAATAAGGCTCTACAAGCCAGTTCGTTAATTGGTCGCAGTGTGCTTGTTGAAGATGGCTATTTCTATATTGAAAAAGGTGCAGAAGGCATCGGTCGATTGAATATCAAAGCACCTGCCCATCATGTATTTGTTTATGTTGAAAATGAAGATGAAGAAATTGTCAGGATCATCCCCCTCGGCGATGACTTACAAGGGGAAGTCAGTTTTACCTGGAACGGGCTCACCCGAACCGGTGAAATAGCGGTTGAAGGAGAGTATCGCTTTATCGTCTCAGCACTAAGTCAAGGCAGAGTCATTGAGCTAAAAGCGTTTACTTATAATAAAATTATTCGCGCCGCTTTTGATTCGGCAAATGATGATGTCAGGCTTTATTTTGAAAACGATCTGACTATGCAGTTAAGTGATGTTGTAGAGATTCTAAAAGATTAAAATACTTGCTAATTTATGTAGGCTTAATAGCAACTAATAGAATTTGCAAAACATTAATTAAATTGGATCTAATGGCTTTGGTGGATATAACTGAGCCTATAAATATAATGCTTTTGCTAGGCTAAATTTTACCCTATGATGGATAAGTTAACTAGGTTAGTTCTCTATTAATAAGTAAAATATTAACAATCAATAATTAGCGAAGAATTAACTTGGTAACATTTTTATGGAGAGCTACAATATGAGCTTGACTCATGGGGATAATAACAACAAATCCACATCGTCGACAGACTCAGCGCAAATTGAACAAAAGTTACTCACTGAGGCTTTCTCTGGTGAGCTAGACTTATTGCGGCTGCAATCAAATCAGTTAAACCAATTGTTTGATGTGATGCCTGCCGGGGTTGTTATTATCGATGGCGATGGCATTGTCGTAAAAGCTAATAATGTAGCCAATAATTTACTCGGTTTAGAACTACTCAAAAAAGCATGGATTAATATCATCAAACAGGCCTTTAAACCGCGTGCAGATGATGGCCATGAAGTATCTCTTATTGATGGTCGTCGAGTAAAACTCGATATTTCTTCTTTCGGTTCCCAAGCCGGGCAATTGATTTTAATAACAGACTTAACTGAAACTCGTTTATTGCAAGATAAACTCAGTCAAATGCAGCGCCTCTCGGCATTAGGCCGAATGGTTTCTACTTTAGCTCATCAAATCAGAACGCCACTTTCTGCGGCAATATTGTATTGCTCCAACCTTTCAACTAAATCTTTGGCTGAAGATAAACGTAGTAAATTTCAAGATAAGCTTGCCTCCCGATTACATGATTTAGAAACACAAGTAAACGATATGCTGTTGTTTGCTAAAAGTGGCGGTAAACAAGTTGTTGCGGTACTTGACGTTAATGAGCTAATAAAAGACGCGATTAATGGCGTAGAAGCTCAAATTGAAGACGCTAAAGCCGAAATCGAAATTAAACTTCACAGTGAACGGCTAGAGATTTTAGGTAATAAAAGTGCTTTAGAGGGGGCATTGCAAAATCTCATTCATAATTCATTGCAAGTGATCTCAAATGGCGCGAAAATTAGCGTGCAAGCATATTCCGCCGCAGATTCTTTGTTTATCCATATTAAAGATAATGGCTGTGGCATTGACAGCAAAAACGCGGAACAAATTTTTGAACCATTTTATACCTCTAAAGTTCAGGGCACAGGCTTAGGGTTAGCCGTGGTAAAGTCGGTTGCCAAAGCCCACCACGGTGATGTGATGTTAATAAGTAAAGCCGGTGAAGGCGCTGAATTTTGTATTAAATTACCATTATTTCAAACGGATAAATAATAGTAGCTAATTGATATTAGAATCCAAAAAAATGTTAGGTTTGGTATTAAATTACGTTTAGTTCAAACGGATAAATAACGGTAATGGGTCTAGTTTTAACTCCTAACACCATAGATAAGATTAAATAATTAAAGAGGCATAAAATGACCAGCAAAGTGGTCTTAGTGGTAGAAGATGATCCGGGCCTAAGAGAGGCCGTTGTTGATACTTTAATGCTGTCAGACTATCAATGTATTGAAGCTGAGTCTGGTGAAACAGCACTATTGCAATTAAAGACGCACCATATTGATATGGTTATTAGTGATGTGCAAATGGGCAATATGAATGGCCTAATGTTACTGAAAAGTATTAAATCACAATGGCCGCAACTGCCTGTAATTATTATGACTGCTTATGCAACCATTGATGATGCCGTACAAGCGATGAAAGATGGTGCTAGTAACTACATCGCGAAACCATTTGTACCGCAAGTATTGTTGAACATGATCAATCAATATATGCCGGTTGCAAAAGTTGACAAATTCCAACCAATTGCTGTCGATAAACACAGCGTGCAATTACTTAAATTGGCTGAAAAAGTTGCGGTAACCGATGCTTCAGTAATGATTTTAGGACCAAGTGGCTCTGGTAAAGAAGTTTTGTCGCAATATATTCATAATAAATCGCCGCGGTGTGAACAAACATTTGTTGCTATAAATTGTGCCGCCATACCTGAAAATATGCTCGAAGCTACCTTATTTGGTTATGAAAAAGGCGCGTTTACCGGCGCGGTTAATGCCTGTCCAGGTAAGTTTGAACAAGCGCAAAATGGCACAATTTTACTTGATGAAATCACCGAAATGGATTTAGGCCTACAAGCTAAAATATTACGGGTTATTCAAGAAAAAGAAGTTGAACGCCTTGGTGCTCGCAAAATCATTAAGCTTAATGTTCGGGTTATTGCCACGAGTAATCGTGACCTAAAACAAGCGGTAGCTGAGGGGAAATTTAGAGAAGATTTGTTCTATCGCTTAAATGTATTTCCTTTAACATGGCTACCATTGGCAAAACGAATCGATGATATTTTACCGTTAACCAAGCATATAATCAGTCAATATGATAATAGTGTGCAATTAACCAATGCTGCCGCGCAAAAAATACTCTCTTATCCATGGCCGGGAAATGTTAGAGAGCTTGATAATGTTATCCAACGTGCGCTAATTATGAAGGTTGGCGATGAAATTGATAGTGAAGATTTATTAATTGATGATTTTGTTTTAAGCCAAGAAAGTTCTCCGCTAACAACAGTTAATGAAGATGAGAATTTGGAAAGTGAATTAAAGCAGCAAGAATTTCAAATAATTTTAGATGCTTTACGTGCTTGTAATGGCTCAAGAAAAGAAGTTGCCCTGCGTTTAGGGATTAGTGCTCGGACATTACGATATAAGCTTGCAAAAATGCGAGAAAATGGCATTCAATTGCCGGTTTAAATGAAAAGCTAAAATTCTGTTACAATATTGTGAAAAATTATAAAATTATAAAATTATAAAGTTGTTAAGTTATAATCACCCTCAAAATCGCTCTAATCGAACTATTGGTTAGGTCACGATTGTATAAAATTTAATAATAACCATCAAATTTCAGGGAATTGATCTACATGTTAGCTAAAGCTTGGCGGGGTAATCTATTGGTTATGCTTGTTTTTTTATTTTTATCTGCTTGTTCGACCTCAAGTAATGATGTTGAGTTAGAAAGTGACCCTCGCGATCCACTTGAATCGATCAACCGTTCAATTTGGACTTTTAACTGGGAGTATGCCGATAAGTATGTATTTAAGCCTGCCTCAGAAGCTTATGTCGGCTATGTTCCAAAACCGGTGCGCAGCGGACTTTATAATTTAGCTTTAAATTTAAATGAACCTTTTACGGTCGTTAATAATATTTTACAGTTGAAGTTCAATAGAGCCGCAAAATCTACAGGTAGATTTGTCCTTAACTCAACCGTCGGCTTACTTGGTTGGTTTGATGTCGCCAAACATGCCGGCTTGACTCGTGAAGAAGAAGAGTTTGGTGAAGTTTTAGCAACTTATGGTGTCGGTGAGGGACCTTACTTAATGCTACCAGCTTTAGGACCAAGCTCAGTGCGTGACGAAGTAGGGGATTTCGTTGATGGTTATTATTGGCCATTAGTTGTTATTGATTTTTGGCCGAATATTGCTCGCCGCTTAGTGATTGGACTTGAAGAGCGCGGTAACTTAAGTGATCAAGAGGCTTTACTCAATGAATCACTTGACCCGTATGAATTTGTTAAAAATGCGTATTTTCAAAATATTGAATATCGAGTTCATGATGGCAATCCGCCATTGGTGATAGATCAAGAAGAAGAAGATGATCTTGATGACCTTTTAGAAGACTTATAATACTAAGTTCGATTATTAATCAACCAATAAACTGATGTTTTTCGCACAAGTTTAACTAAGTGAAATGATAAAAAACAGGTGGGATTGCCCACCTGTTTTTGTTTATTCAACTTTTAAATAATAATGGTGTTGCGCTGCTTTAATTAATTGCGGTTGCAAACGAGTATCAAGTTTTTTGTTGTTCGTATTGGGCTATGGCCGCTGTTAAATATTGATGCATAAAATATAACGAAAGTGGTCGTAATAAAATAAAATAGCCTATCAAAACAAAACCTAAAGGCAGTACAAATAACCATGATTCGATATTGGCTAACATCAAAAATGCTGGGATCAACAAACAAAGTTTAAGCAAATTAAGAACAAATTTGCCAAGTGGTTTTATCTTTGCGCTTGCTAAGGCGACAATTTGTTGACGTTCAGCAAAAGAGTAACTGTTTAATTCATTAAATTGCTTGGTGGAAAAATATAATGTCATGGTAACTAATTGGACTAATTAATGTTCGATACCTAATTCTAACTATTTTCAAAACAGAATGCGATATCTTCGTTATTAATCTAGAATTCAGCCCCAAAATTGAAATTTTTGAGTCCCGCCAAACCCTAAATTTAACTATTTTGTATAAAAGAACAAGTTTATAATAAGAACCAGTACCTTATTATTTTGATTTTTGTTAGAATTGCGGCAATTTTTTATAAACAGGTTAATAATAATGAACGTAATTGAAGGTTCTTTTGCAGCTTCAGGCAAAAAATTTGCCATTGTAGTTTCTCGTTTTAACAGCTTTATTGTTGAAAGCTTACTTGAAGGTGCTGTTGATGCCCTTAAACGTCACGGCCAAGTTGCTGATGATGATATTACTGTAATTCGTGTACCAGGTGCTTATGAATTACCTGTAGCAGCTAAAAGAATTGCCAGAAAAGGCGATTTTGATGCAATTATTGCAATTGGTGCGGTTATCCGTGGTGGTACTCCACATTTTGACTTTGTCGCTGGTGAATGTAACAAAGGTTTAGCACAAGTTGCTATGGAATTTGATACTCCAGTAGCATTTGGTGTAATTACAACCGATTCAATTGAACAAGCCATTGAGCGTGCTGGTACTAAAGCTGGCAACAAAGGTGCTGAAGCAGCCCTTAGTTCGCTTGAAATGGTCAATGTTCTTTCGCAACTATAGACGGAAACCTAAGTGAAACCTACTCCTAGAAGAAAGGCTCGTGAAATCGCAATCCAAGCGGTCTATTCATGGCAATTAAGTAATAACGATATTTCTGAAGTCGAAGCAAATTTTATTACCGATAACGCTAAACGCCGTTTCGATATTGAATACTTCTCGCTTATTTTACATGGTGTTGCCAATAAATTAACTATCATTGATGACGCGATCAAACCCTTTGTTGATCGTCCCCTTGAAGAAATTGATCACGTTGAAAAAGCCATTCTTAGAGTCGGTGTTTTTGAGTTGATCGATTGCACTGATGTGCCTTATAAAGTTGTCATCAATGAAGCAATTGAATTGGCCAAGTCGTTTGCTGCTGATGATAGCCATAAATTTGTAAATGGCGTGCTTGATAAAGTTGTTAAAAAATTACGTCCTGAAGATTGAATCTGTAAAATTATATGAAAGAGTTTGAACTTATCAAAGAGTTCTTTACCGCTCAACCTGTGAGCCGTAAAGATGTTGTTATGGGCATAGGGGACGATTGTGCCCTTATTAAGGCCAACAGTGGCAAACTTATTGCGGTAACTACCGATACGTTAGTCGCTGGCGTTCATTTCCCTTTAGATACACCGCCTCGTGCTATCGGTCATAAAGCCGTTGCCGTAAATCTTAGTGATTTAGCCGCAATGGGGGCGGAGCCGTGTTGGATCTCGGTGGCGATAACGTTACCCGAAGTAAATCAACAATGGTTGGCTGAATTTACCGCCGGCGTGTTTGAATTAACTGAATATTTTAATGTTCAGCTCATTGGTGGTGACACCACTAGTGGGCCATTAAGTATTACTATTACCGCACAAGGCACGGTACCTGAAGGTAAAGCTTTATGTCGTAATGGCGCGCAAAATGGCGACTACCTCTATGTTACCGGTAATTTAGGTGACGCAGGCTTAGCGTTAGCGGCAATTAATGGCAAGGTTGAATTGACGAAAGTTGATTTTGATAAGGTTTTGAATAAGTTAAATTATCCTAAACCGCAAGTTTTGGCCGGCCAGTTAATGCGTGAGTACGCGAACTCGGCAATTGATGTTTCTGATGGTTTATTGGCAGATCTTAATCATCTTTGCCAAGCCTCTAAATTAGGCGCTAATATTAAAGTTGAAGATATTCCTTTGTCAGAAACTCTGCGCAATAATTTAAGTGCTGAAGCAGCTGTCGCTATGGCCCTTTCTGCAGGCGATGATTACCAACTAATTTTTACCACATCGGCAACCAATAAAGTAGGTTTAGAAACAGCGATGGGCCATGCCAACATCGATTTTTCCTGCATTGGCCAATTAAATCCATCGGGTGAAATTAAACTTAGCTATAATGACCTGCCTTATGAAGCACCTAACTTAGGCTTTGAGCATTTCGCTGATAATAGTTCAAAACATGCCTAAAAAACCCGCGAGTCAGCTGTTCAATATTAAAAATCCGGTGCATTTTTTAGCATTGGGCTTTGGCAGTGGCCTTAGTCCGAAAGCACCTGGCACTATGGGTACTGTTGCTGCTATTCCACTATTTTTGTTATGCAGTTATTTACCATTATCGGCTTTTATTGCGGTAACTATCTTTATCTCAATTATTGGTATTTGGATTTGTGATAAAGCCTCTAAGGATGCTGGTGTTCATGATCATGGTGCGATTGTCTGGGATGAGATAGCCGGTTTTTTCATTACCATGATAGCAATACCTGTTAGTGTTGAAACCATTGCTGCAGGCTTTGTGTTATTTAGAATATTCGACATTATAAAACCTTGGCCAATCAGCTATATAGATAAAAAAGTTGCTGGCGGCTTCGGCATTATGCTCGATGACATTATTGCCGGTATTTTGGCATTAACGCTGATGCACCTTATTTATAATCCAAATTTCTCGCTATATTAACCACCAGTAATATCTAATATCAATTTAGTATTTCCTGCCTTTTATCAGAGTGACGAATCGTTATAGCAATATAATTGATCCCGGCAATTAGTGTGTCCACAAGTCATTCTTTAAGTACCAAGCTAAAAACATAGATACCGAGCTTAAGTTCTCATTAGGTGAATTAATCTGGTTAACTCGTTTAATTCACCTAATATGGGAAGCTAGTATGGCAACTCTCTGTTGTGTTTGTAGTAAATCATTATGCAGGTATAACTAATACCAATTCCATTAAGTTTGTTCTCACTGAGTGGGAAAAAATTTAGTGGACCTAGTATAATTAGAGCAGAGCCCTAATATTGCATGCAGATGAGCGAATAACGCATGAGTTGTTATTGATTAGACATTTCTAGTTGAGCCATTTTACTAATTTCTAGGCAATAAAAAGCCGGAAGTAAACTTCCGGCTTTTGGTCATATGTTTAACAACAGCCATTTACCATGGTTGTTGTTAAGACATTAAAGGCTTAGTGTTTTTCAACAATACCTTCGTGTTGACCTGTAACTGCGATCTCTTCTTCAAACTTCTCTTCAGTGCTTTGTACATGTACACCTTCGGCGCCGTGCATCCACTCAACAAGTTTGTTGGCACTTAAGAAAATGATCACTGCAGTGATTAACGCCGCAATACCAACACCCATAAATATGGCACTGGCATTTTCTACTTGTTCTGCACCTTCACCAACAAATGAGCCGATGAAACCAGCAAGTTTGTTTGATAGCGCGGTGAATAAGAACCAAGCACCCATTAATAATGAAGTGAATTTAAGTGGCGCAAGCTTTGACACCAACGATAAACCAATTGGTGATAAACAAAGCTCACCCAAGGTATGGAATAAGTAAGCAAAAACTAAGAACAGCATACTAACTTTAACGGTAGTATCACCACCTTGAACCATAGTAGCGAAAAGCATTACAAAAAAGCCTAAGGCTAAAAACACCATGGCGTAAGCAAATTTCTTCGGTGATGGTGGCTCTTTGTCGCCCATTTTTACCCAAATTGAGGCAATAAGTGGTGCAAGCATAATGATAAACATTGCATTTAATGACTGGAACCAAGAGGCTGGAACTTCAAATCCCATTAAGTTACGGTCGGTAAACTCAGATGCATAAATGTTAAATAACCCACCGGCTTGTTCAAAACCAGCCCAGAAGATAATTGAGAAAAGACTCATAATTAAAATAACTTTTACGCGATCTTTTTCTTCACTGGTCAGGGGAGCAGCTGATGCGGTTTTATCGTTAGCAGACTTTTTCTTGGCCGAAGGTACGACACCAATTTCACCAAGATATTTATCAGCTAAGGTTAGTTGTAAGCCTAAGCCAATTAACATACCAACACCTGCGGCAATAAAGCCGTAGTGCCAGTTAACTTCTTCACCTAAGTAACCAACGATTAATGGTGATAAGAATGCACCTAAATTGATACCCATGTAAAAAATAGTGAAAGCACCATCACGACGATGATCACCGTCTTCATACAAATCGCCAACTAGGCTTGATACGTTTGCTTTGAATAAGCCATTACCAATAACAATCAGACCTAAACCAATATAGAAAACAGTTTCTTCCATACCGACAATTGCTGACTTAGGAATACCTAAGGTAAAATAACCAAGTGCAAAAATTAGCCCGCCCCAAAGGATAGCTTTTCGTTGCCCCATATAATTATCAGCTAACCAACCACCTAATACAGGTGTTAGGTAAACTAACATAGTGAACGTACCGTATAAGCCTAGAGCTTCCCCGGTTGTCCAGCCAAAACCACCATCTTCGACAGTGGCGACAAGGTAAAGTACCAAAAGGGCACGCATACCGTAATAACCAAAACGTTCCCACATTTCAGTACCGAAAAGTAGGAACAGACCCTTCGGATGCCCGAATAGGGTTCCTGCATTTGAGTTAGACATTTAACTTCCTTTAATCATTCTTATGTTTTTTAACACCCTGTTTATACCTAGCGTACTAAGTAAATGCAAGGGGTATGCAAAAACAGTAACATTTTTTTCGAAAAGATATATGTACATTTCAACAAAAATCTCATATTCCAACAAAACTGCTTGTTTTATGAACGCAAGTAAATTTAAATTAGCAAAAAAGGTAAATAGAAACCGCCTTGATTTTAACTTTTTATTGCCATATTCGATATTAAGTTTCTGCTAAAAACTGATATACTTGGCTATTATAACGTTATGGTTTATTGGCTAATACTCTAAGGGAACTAACTATGCATTTCGACGTATTCAATGGTGATGCCGATGGCATTCTGGCATTAGTACAGTTGCGTTTGGCTGAGCCTAAGCAATCAACATTGATCACCGGTGTAAAGAGAGACATTGCCCTAGTAAAACAAGTGGATGTTGAAACTGCTACCAGTGTTACTGTGTTGGATGTGTCGCTGGAAAAGAACACTGTCGCAGTGCAAAACCTTATTAATAACCAAGTCCCCATTCTTTATGTTGATCATCATCGTCCAGGTGAAGTATCTGAGTCGCCATTATTAACGACTATGATTAATACCTCTGCGGATGTTTGCACTAGTTTATTAGTGAATGACTATTTAAAGGGTAAACATCACTTATGGGCAATTGCAGCCGCTTTCGGCGATAATTTAACTGCGGTTGCGAATCAACAATGTCAATTAAATGGCATAAATACAACTCTGCAAAACAACCTTGCTACTTTAGGTAAATTGGTAAACTATAATGGTTATGGGCGCAGCACCGATGATCTGCATTACCACCCAAAAGATTTATTTATTGAATTATTAGCTTATCAAAGTCCAGAAGCACTTTTTTCAAACAAATCATCGTTGTTCTATGATTTAGAGCAAGCGTTCAAACAAGATATAAATAAGGCTGCAAGTGCCCATGTCTTATTTGATAGTGACATCTGTAAAGTTGTCAGCCTTGAAGATGCAAAATGGTCACGTCGTGTTAGTGGTGTTTTTGGTAATGAATTAGCTAACCAAACACCTGACAAAGCTCATGGGGTACTGACACGTAATCTTGATGGTAGCTATACCGTTAGCGTTAGAGCGCCGTTGAATAATAAACAAGGTGCTGATGAAGTCTGTATTCAGTTCCCTAGTGGTGGTGGCCGTGCTGGCGCCGCGGGGATCAATGCATTACCGGAAGAGCAAATTGAAGCCTTTATTTCAGTCCTGCAAAATTATTACAATTAAATTAGCGGCAGTGCTACTGCAACACATATATATTTAGTGAAATGGAAAAACTATGAGTTTATTAATTACCGGCGGAACCGGTTATATTGGCAGCCATACAGTGGTTGAGTTATTTAATGATAATCAAGACGTTGTTATCGTTGACAACTTGGTTAATTCATCCACTAATTCGTTAGACAGAATTGAACAAATTACTGGTAAAAGGCCTACGTTTATTGAAGCCGATATATGCGATAAAGCAGCAATGCGTAAAGTGTTCACCGAGCATGACATTTCTGCAGTGATCCACTTCGCTGGTTTAAAAGCGGTCGGCGAATCAACGCAAATACCACTAAGTTATTACCATAACAATGTTGCCGGGACGGTGGCTTTATTAGAGGTAATGACAGAATTTAATGTCAAAAACATGGTGTTTAGTTCGTCAGCGACTGTTTATGGTGAGAGTAACGTTTCGCCATTAGTCGAAACCATGCCTACATCGGCAACCAACCCCTATGGACAAACTAAGCTAATGGTCGAACATATCTTGTTTGATTTAGCGAAAAGCGATCCGCAGTGGTCTATTATTTTACTGCGTTATTTTAACCCTATTGGCGCTCACTCCTCGGGCCTCATTGGCGAAAACCCCAATGGTATTCCGAATAATCTATTACCATTTGTCTCTCAAGTTGCGGTTGGCCGTTTAGCGCAGTTACAGGTATACGGGAACGACTATGATACGCTCGATGGTACTGGCGTTCGTGATTATATCCACGTGGTCGATTTAGCGATTGCGCACTTAAAAGCCGTTTCGGCACTGGCAAATCTAGAAGGGTGTACGGCAATTAATATTGGTACTGGTAATGGGACGTCCGTGCTACAGATAGTTGACAAGTTTAAAGAAGTAAGTGGCGCTGATATTCCATTTAAAATCAGTCCGCGCCGTCCTGGCGATATTGCTACCGTTTTTGCTGAAGCTAAACTTGCCAATACTCTATTGGCTTGGCAAGCAGAGCGAAATTTAGATGATATGATCATCGACACTTGGCGTTGGCAATCGCAAAATCCCAATGGCTTTGAATAATCCATTGTTTTATTGTGATAAGAACTCGTTATTGTAATGAGCTGAAAGTCGACTCGGTACTTTCAGCTGCTATTTTAACTTTTTTTATAATATTTATTGGTGGATCTCCTCGGTGCCAATAATTTTATTTGATTTATGTGTAGCAAGGATTTTAGGTGTATTTACCCTCAATAAAACAATCGATACAGCCTAGCTTGCTAACCGCTAAGGCAAAACAATTTTTACAAGGCTCTATTGCCAAGCTTTTTGCTGAAGACAGTCAGCGTTTTGAAACTTTTTCTTTAGAACGCTGTAATTTATTTCTTGATTATTCGAAACAAAATATTGACGCCGATACCTTAAAGCATTTACTGGCTTGGGCTGAAGACCTTCAGCTTGAGCAAACGATTAAAGATATGTTTGCCGGCAAAAAAATCAATCATACCGAAAACCGTGCGGTATTACATAGCATTTTACGAGCTCCTGCTGAGCAACAACAACAAGTATTACCCGCAGATCTGTGCGCTGAAATTGAATCGGCAAACTTAAAAATGCAATCGCTATGTAAGCGACTTCATCGCGGTGAATACATGGGGGCGACGGGCTTAGCTATTACTGACGTTATTGCGATTGGTATTGGAGGCTCATATTATGGTGCCAAAGTCAGCCAAGAAGCGCTAAAACCGTTTCATCAGCAATTAGTCAAAGTACATTACCTGTCAAATATCGATGGCAGCGCTATTGCTGAAAAAATAGCGTCGTTAAATCCACAAACAACACTGGTGCTGGTAATATCTAAGACCTTCAGCACCCAAGAAACGCTATTAAACGCCAAAAGTGCGAAAAGTTGGTTACAAAGTAACTTACCAGGCTACGATATTTCTGAGCATTTTATTGCGGTCAGCTCCAATGTTGATAAAGCGTTGGCTTTTGGCATTAAAAACGAAAATATTTTGCCAATGTGGGACTGGGTTGGTGGTAGGTTTTCATTATGGTCAGCCGTTGGTTTACCACTAGCCATCGCTATCGGTTACGAAAACTTTCAACAACTGCGAGCCGGTGCGTATGATATAGATAAACACTTACAGACCGCAAAATTGTCGGAAAATATGCCGGTACTTATGGCGTTGTTAGGCATTTGGAATAGCTGTTTTTTAGGGCATCAATCACTGGCGATTCTACCCTACGAACATTCTCTTCGAGCTTTCCCTGGGTATTTGCAGCAAGTTGACATGGAGAGTAACGGTAAGCGTGTTGATCACCTCGGTAACGAAATAGAGCTGGCCACAGCACCGATTGTTTTTGGTCAAGAAGGCACAAATGGTCAGCATGCATTCATGCAACTTATGCATCAAAGTAAGCAAATTATTCCGGCAGATTTTATCGTATCATTAACCTCAGGTAGTGATTATCATCACCATCATACCTTACTCATTGCCAACTGCTTTGCCCAAAGTGAAGCCTTAATGGTGGGAAAAAGCTTAGAGTCGGCTAAACAAGAGCTCGTAATGCAAGGGCTAAATTCACAAGATGTCGAACGGTTAGCCCCACATAAAGTGATGCCAGGAAATTCACCCAGCAACACCTTAACCTTTAACCACCTAACGCCGCGAGTCTTAGGGGCTGTGTTGGCATTGTATGAACATAAAGTATTTGTGCAAGGTGCGATGTGGCAATTGAATTCATTTGATCAATGGGGGGTAGAGCTTGGTAAACAACTTGGCAATTCCATTTTGGCAGTAATGGGCGGTGAAGACAACGATGCGTTATCGGCATCTACAAAAGGTTTGATAACTAAATATTTAGCAAAAAGAGCGTGATAATATTAACGGCATTCGCTTAAAACGTTATTGCTGGTTGTAAAGGCAAGAAGTCGAAATTTTTCAATAAACTCGGCTTCGAAGTAATAATTTCTGGTCGTTCAAAATAATAGCCTTGAAAAAATTCAAAATCGAGGCTTTTTGCCAACCTATACTGTTGTTGATTTTCAATTTTTTCAGCCAATAACTGTACGTTTGGATAATCATTTAAATGTTCAATAAGTTCGATGATTTCTTCACAGCCGGTTTGTTGAAAATCAACTTTGATTATTTTGATATAGGGAAAGAAATCATGCCATTGTTGGTGATGGATGAAATCGTCTAAGGCAATATAATAGCCTTTATTATATAAATTAATACACACCGATAATAATTCAGGACTTGGTTGTTCAGTTTCTAAAAGCTCGACGATGATATGTTCTTTATCAAATTGGAATGGATAGCCTTTTTGTAAAGTCTCTAAGGTAAAATTGATAAAGGCGGGTTTTTTATTGGTAAATGTTTTACTTTGACAGCTTTCCATTGTGGTCTTAATCAGCTCTATCGTCGCGGTGTCGGCGTCAACATCTGGGCAGATGTTGATTAAACTGTTTCGATATAATAACTCATAAGCAAAGACGTTATTATCGTTGTCGAAAATTGCCTGTCGAGCCGCAAAGCGATTCATTTTTTACTTTTCCTGTTTTTACTTTTAATTTTTATAAGCTAATTAAGTTAACTAAGGAATAAGTCAATTAATATTTAATACGGTAGCACAAAAATGCAACAAAATAACCAATATCTGCAAAATTTTAAAGGTTAGTTTAAATCTTTACTAAGTGAAACCTGTAAGTGGTTAATTAATAGAAGAATAAGTGACTCTGGATGGCAAAATAAAATGAATCTTTATATGGGAATATATTGTTATCGATAGGTTTTGATCTTTAGGTTATTTTAATAAACCGCCAAATGACCATTTTTGTATAATAAAAACAAATTGTTAACGAAAAACATCTAGTAATTAACCAGTCATTGGCGATATTATAAGGTAATTTTTCCAGCTATTGCCGATAGGGCAATAGCTTATTTTCTAGCAAAACTAAATACGTTTTAAGGTTTTTGCCGGGATGGAAAGCCTTTTTCTTTACTATTTTGGAGATTACCTTGGCCATAGGTACCATTTTTTCATTAGCAATATATTTTATCGTTATGATTGCTATTGGTTTATATGCTTATAAGAAGTCTACTAGCGATGTTTCGGGATATATGCTGGGCGGACGCAGTTTAAGTCCTTCAGTTACCGCTCTTTCTGCCGGCGCCTCTGATATGAGCGGCTGGATGTTAATGGGATTGCCTGGGGCAATGTACATTACCGGTTTAAGCAGCGTTTGGATTGCCATCGGTTTAGTTATCGGGGCTTATGCTAATTATCTTATTGTCGCACCAAGGTTGCGAACTTATACCGAAGTCGCTAATGACTCAATAACCTTGCCTGATTATTTTGAACATAGATTTAAAGACGACACTCGTATTTTACGCTTGGTTTCATCAGTGGTAATTATTTTATTTTTTACTCTATATACCTCATCTGGCATTGTCGCCGGTGGTAAGCTTTTTGAAAGTGCGTTTGCGGTAGATTACGAGCTAGGGTTATACATTACTGCCGGTGTGGTGGTGTGCTACACCATGTTTGGTGGCTTTCTCGCCGTTAGTTTAACTGACTTTGTGCAAGGCTGTATTATGTTCTTAGCATTGGTCTTGGTGCCATTTGTGGTCATTAACGATCTTGGTGGTGTTGCCAATATGCATGACAGCATTGCAACCGTTAATCCTGATTTATTTAACATGTTTAATGGCGTCAGTGGCTTGGCTATTATATCTGCTATGGCTTGGGGCTTAGGTTACTTTGGTCAACCGCATATCATCGTTCGATTTATGGCCATTCGCTCAACTAAAAATTTGCCGGCGGCTCGTCGCATCGGCATGACTTGGATGATAGTGTCTGTTTGTGGGGCTACGGCAACGGGCTTCGCCGGTATTGCTTATGTAGCGAAGACTGGTATAAGCCTAGACGATCCAGAAACCATCTTTATTGTCTTATCGCAGTTACTGTTCCATCCTTTAATTGCCGGTTTCTTATTGGCTGCAATTCTTGCTGCAATAATGAGTACCATTTCTTCACAGCTACTCGTTACCTCAAGTTCATTAACAGGTGATTTTTATCAGTCGTTTTTTAATAAACAAGCCAGCCAAAAGCAGCTGGTAAGAGCGGGGCGCTTATCTGTGCTGTTAGTCGCTTTGGTTGCCGTGTATCTAGCGTATGACCGTAATAGTTCTATTTTAAGTCTGGTAAGTAATGCCTGGGCTGGTTTTGGCGCCGCATTTGGGCCGCTAGTGATTTTGAGCTTGTATTGGCCGCGGATGAATAAATATGGTGCCTTTGCTGGGATGATAACTGGTGCTGGAACGGTATTGTTATGGGTATTTGCGCCAATTTCTATTAATGGTCAGAGTCTAAGTAGTATCGTTTATGAAATTGTTCCCGGCTTTATCATAGCAACCATTGCCATTGTCGTGGTTAGCAGATTAACTTCTGAACCGGATGCTGAAATTAAGCAAATGTTTGCTGAGGTTGCTGCTAAGCACTAAGCACTTAACATACTCTGGTTAACTGATTATATAAATACCGTTGCAAGTAGCATTGCAACGGTATTTTTTTTTATGTGGCCAGTCTCCATGGCCTTATTTTCCGTAAAAAAAGCCTGCAGAGCAGGCCGAAAATTTAACTGGGTACTAATTTAACGAGAGAGCATTTAAATTAAACTATGTTTAAATAGACCATTCAATGGTGTTATCCAGTTTATCTCGCCAAAGCTCTAAAGGTTCATTTTTATTGCCGATGATAATCACATCACCATTAGGGTATTGACGGGTTAAACCTTGTACTGAATCATCACTAAAATTCTTGGTAAAACTTAAATGTTCTGATTTAGGGACTATAAATACCGTAACATTATCGTATTCACCTTCAAATACCAGATGCATAGAATCCATACCATCAAAAAAACAACCATCAATCGCAATTAATTTACCAACCTGCTCAATAAAACTTACTTTTAAGTCGGTCATTTCATTGTTAATCGACGCTAATGAAAAATTCGCCTTGGCTTGTTTCGGAAAGTTTGTGGCCTCATGGTGATAATGGGCCAATGAGTAATCGGCAACTGACGTAAACGCTGGGCTAGAATTTAAAAAAGTAACCGTAACTCCAACCACAAAGGCAACTGATGCTGCTATCGATAGATGAATTCTAGATTTGCGTTTGGTCACTTGATGGGCATTTAAACTTTGTCTTAAAATTAGTTGATTTGCCAAGTTTTCGGGCACATCAATCTGCATTGCTGCCGCAATTTTTGCATCGAAATTTTTGAGTTGCTCACAAAAGTCTTTACGCTTGTCGTCTTCATTTAACGCTTGCTGTATATCTTGTTGTTTATCATAAGGGGCGGCGTACAACCGACGGCGGAATTCTAAATCATCCATTGTAGCGCTCCTTTATATCATTGCCTTTTTCAATGGCTTCTCGTAACTGGTTACGAGCTCTGAATAATCGGGTCATAACCGTATTTTTATTTAAATCTAACATGCCAGCTATCTCTTCTCCGCTAAAACCACCTAAAACTTGTAATACCAAAGGCTCTCGATACTCTTCAGGTAATTGCGAAATCTTTTCTCTTATCCAATGATCTTCTAGTTGTTGCTCAGTACTGGTACTTAAATGGTCAACAATTGCTGGTTCATCAAATTCACTCATTTCAAAACGTTTACGTTCAAAACGGCGAGCATTTTCTCTGCGCAATATAGTAATTAACCAGGACTTAGCCGCTTTTTCATCTTTTAAAGAGTCGAGTGCACGCCAAGCTCGCAGAAATGTTTCTTGAACCAAATCTTCAGCCAGGTGTTGGTCATGAACCAACCAGTAGGCATATCGGTATAAATCTCCATGTAGAGTTTTAACCAGCGCCTCGTATCTAACTTGTTTACTTGCCATATCTGATTGGACCTTTACAGCAGGACTTTTCTTTCGAAATATTTTTTCAATCATGTTATTTATTTTATTTTACCCTTAAACCCGCTTATTAAGCGGGGCTAATATCAAGTTTAGACTAATAATTATTGGCTAAAATTTTAGTTTGGGTTTAGGGCTATTTGAACTTGCTGAGCTTGAATGGTTTTGGTCTGTAACCGCGAAATAACTTTTAATAAAGCATCACCTTGCCATTCGCCAGATTGGGCTGAGAAATAGCGTTTTTGTAACTGTTGTAATTCATAACTAAAATCTTTGTCATCGATTTTATTATCGACCTGATTAAGATTAGTAAAGCTTTCACCAGAAAATAAATCATTGGCCCATAGCGGTAAAAGTTTTAATACTTGTTCACCATCATTTTTATTACATGCCGCCATAATACGCAGATAATTTTGCTTGTTTGCGGCAGTGAAATTGGTTTTATTAAAATGGATCTTGCTTTTTAATTTAGCGCTATAAAGCCAAGCTAATACGGTTAATAGCCAGCCAGCTAAAAACAACCATTGTAAGCTGGTATCTTGCTCCGTAACGATTTGTACTTGCCTTGGTTGAGCCTCTGAAGGATTAATGACTTGTGCCGCGATACCATTTATTTTAATAGTTTTACTGGCAAGAACGGCTTGCTCTAATTTATTTAATTTAGTGTTCCACCACGGAATAATGACTTCTGGCAAAGTATAGATACCAGGTTTTGTTGGTACGATGGCAAACTCTTGAATTTTTTGGCTTATTAATACCCCATTTTGAACACTGGTAGTTGCTTCTGCCTGATCTGGATAGATTTTAAGTTCGCTCGGTGCATTAAAGCTTAAAGTTGGTAATTGTTCTTCTGACAAACCGGCGGCAGTGATAATGACTTGCCGAGTAATAGGCTCGCCCAATTCAAATTCTTCGGCCGCCGTTGGCCATCTATCTTCGATAGTAATTATTTCACTTGGTAACCATTCACCAACAAAGTTAGTCGGCACCGGTTTGACATTAATATCAATTTCTTTACCGCGAATGCTGATCGGCTTACTTCGATTCCTACTTGAATATAATGAACGTTGTTGACCGCCACTTATGATCTCACCATCGAACATCGAACTATGTAACACAAATTTGCCACTGCTTTCTGGTTTTATCGAATACAGCCGTTCAAAAATTCGAAAACGTTTGCCATCAATAATTTGCGAGCTTTCTTGATCTTTACCTATTTGCACAATTTGTGCACCGGTCATTTTCGGCTCTGACAACGTTGCTCTGCGCAACTCTGCACCAACATGCAATTTTACTTTTAAGGTAAATTGTTGCTGCACATACATTTCAGTTGTCGAAACATCGGCGGTTACATAAAGATCATTTTGTGGTTGTGCACTTTTATCGCCTTTAGGCAGCACTTTAACGGTAATGGGCTGTGATGTAACACCTTCTATAGATATAGCCGGGATCGTTGTCATCCCCGCCGCTCTTGGTATCAATAACGTGGTCCATTGGGTGATCCTGGTAGTATCAAAATTTACCATCCGAGTTTGACTGCTAACCGAAGTACCGCCAACAATAAAATCTTTTAGTAACAGTGATGAGTCGAACGCATCAGCAGAAACTGAACCATCTGCGACTAAAGTAAGAACAATTGACTCATCAACCATGGCTGGATTTTTGTCAATGCTAGCCGTTAAGCTCGTTAGTGCATTTACGGCTGTTGTTACCAGCAATGCCAGGATAAAAATACTCGATTTAATCGCGTTTACCACTTTTCTTTTACTCCAATACTACTTCTATTTTGACGACGTTTTTGATATTCAAGTTTCATCTTATTACGCAACAGTAGATGCGGGTCATCGGTGACTTTATTCAGTAACTGTTCATATTTTTGATTTTGTTCATTTAACTCAGCTTTCTCACTATCGGTCATGCCCGCCATTTGTTCTTGCTCAGTTTTATTCTGTTCATCGGTTTCGCCGTTGTCGTTCTGCGCCGCAGCTTGTTGCTGTTGTTCAGAGTCATTTTGTTCGGCATTTTGCTGCTCATTTTCTTTACTTTGCTGTTCGCTTTGCTCTTCATTAGGGTTTTGCTCGGCGTTGTTATTTTCTTGCGGTTGCGACTCTTGATCGGTCTCATTTTGCTGAGGATCTTGATTTTCATTTTGTTGTTCAGCATTGTCTCCTTGTGACTGTTGGCTGTTGTCACTTTGTTGCTGGTCCTGCTTCTGGTCCTTTTGCTGGTCCTGCTGCTGGTCCTGCTTCTGGTCCTGCTGCTGGTCTTGTTTCTGGTCCTGCTGCTGGTCTTGTTTCTGGTCTTGTTCTTCGTTCTGCTCTTGTTGCTGTAATAACTGCTCAACCAGTGCTTTGTTGGCGAGAGCATCTTGATGCTCTGGTTGCTGGGCAAGCACTTGTTGATAGTGCTCTAGGGCTTGTTGCAACTCTCCTAATTTAGCCAAACTATTGCCTTGATTGTAAAGGGAATCAACAGAATCTATCTGTTTAAATTGTTTAAGAGCCTGTTCATAATTACCAGCACGGTAGGAGCTACTGGCTTGCCAGTTGCGGTCTTTAAATTGCTTAGCGGCATCGTCATATTGTTGTTTATTAAATTTCTCAAGCGCTTGTTGATCCTGAGTTTGCCATAAGTCATCCCATAAATTAGCTTGAGCTTTTGGTGCATACATTGTCGGGCAGAGCATCATTGCTAAAAATAGCGGGCTAAATAAAATTCCTCGGCGGAAATAACTGAGTAATAAGGGTAGGGCAAGTAACAGTAGGTATGGACCGGCTTCTTGCCATTGATCTCCGAGGTTGTCTTGTTGCTCAGCCATATTTTTGGCTTGCGCGCTGGGGCGTTCACCTAAGGTGACTATGTCGTTGTCATCGGCAGTTATCGCACTAAAAATACCATCAGAGCGGGCGCTTATTCCAGCCAGTAATTGTTGATTAGTTTTCGGGATAACAATATTACCGCCTCTATCTTTCATTAATTCGCCATTGGCTAAGGTAATAGGTGCGCCTTGTTCTGTGCCAACACCAAGAATATTAACGCGGTGGTTGTGGTCACTAACAAAATCATTGATGTCTTGTAACTCGTCCATATCAATACCGTCGGTGAACCAATAAATATCGCCTTTTAAATGCCCCGAATTTTGCAGCATTTGATCGGCTAACATTAAAGCCGGATAAGGATTTGAACCTAATTCAGGCATAATTTCTGGTGCTAAGGAAGGTAATAACAAATTGATGTTATTAATATCTGAGGTCAAGGGACTAATAATAAAGGCATCTCCGGCATACGCAATTAAGCCAATTTCACCTTCGTTAATTTGTCTGACTAGATCCATCGCCTTAAACCGCGACCGAGTTAATCGATTCGGTTTAATATCGGTGGCTAGCATCGAAAAGGACATATCCATTACAATTACCGAGCCGCGCTCTACGGTAAATACCGGTTGCGGCAGTTTTTGCCAAGTAGGCCCGGCAAGAGCGAAGATAATGAGCAAGCCGATAAATGTAGGAGTAATTAATGAAATCGGTTTTTTATTTTCATCACCACTTAATAACATAGTGGTTAAATGTTTAGGGATCACTTTATGCCAAGCCGAGCTAGACAATCGTAATTTCTTAAGCTGCCAA
>CALJHL010000129.1 GCA_938075435.1 uncultured Thalassotalea sp.
GCAAAGGCAACACTGGGACATCAGAATGGATTGATTTTACCGTCGACACCACTGGCGGTCCCATTGATCCTGACCTAGACGATGGCGACACTGTGATTAACGCTTCATGGGATAAGGGCGGTGCAATCCAAGCTGCCGCAGGGAGAATTTACTTTGAAATGCCAGACAACCGCCGTATGCGTCGTTGGAGTGGCTATGTATGTTCAGGAACGGTAACTAATGATGCCGTTACCGAGCGATCTATAATTATTACTGCCGCTCATTGTGTTTACGACGATGTTAATAAAGCCTTTGCTCGCAATGTGCTTTTTATTCCTAATCAAGATCAAACCACCGGCTCTGGCACTGATTTAACCTGTAGCAACGATCCAATAGGCTGTTGGGCTCCCAGTTTTGGGGTTGTTGATGACGATTGGACCTCGCGTACGTTCCCAGACAATATTCCTTGGGATTATGCATTCTATGTGGTTGCCGACAGCGGCTCGCACCAGGAAGGGATTAATTATAGCTCAGATGCACTTGATCAGGCGGTAACTGGCTTTAATGTATCTTTTGCAAGTCCTGGATATTTGACATATAGCCACGCATTAGGCTATTCCTACAGTGATGATCCTAACTTCATGTATTGTGCAGAAGAGCTTACCAACGAAGGGGGTGATAATTGGTGGTTAGCAAGCTGTGAACTCTCAGGTGGCTCTTCAGGTGGTCCATGGATCCAACCAATGAACGAAGCAGATGGAACCGGACCAATCATATCGGTCAATTCTTGGGGTTATACATCATCTCCTGGAATGGCTGGGCCACTATTGGATAGCAGTAGCGCTGAATGTGTGTTTGCTACGGCAAAATCAACAGATTTAGAAGTCGTACCTAGCTCAAATGGCGATGCAGGTGTAGCACCAGCATGCTAATAAACTAACGACAACCTGTATCGGCGATCCCTAGTGCATAACGGCTGTAAATTACAGCCGTTTATTGGTTTTAATAACAATAACAATCAAAAGCTTTGACCATAATGGCTAAAACTGGCAGCTACACCCTACCTAGAGCATCGGCTATTTTGCAAAATTGTGGCAAAACACCGGCTTATCAAAATTTTTTTTCTAGGCTAAATAGGAATAGTCATTATTTTGAACTAAACTTGTAACTAGATAAATATGTGAGGTTTTTAACATGTTACGATTTTTTATGAGTTTACTTTTACTGGCTATCTGTACTAACGCAGTTGCCAAGTCTACCGCAAAAATGGACGTAAAACGTCAACCCTATAAGTTAACTCAGGTCGATAAAAAGCAGGGCTTTCCGAAGAATGGGCCGATAATAAAAGTATACAGCGAAGGTAGTAGTAGTACCAAATACAGTCATGTTGCTAACACTCACAAAAAATTGCCTTTTATGGTTAAATATACGGCAACTTGCTTCAATAAAGGCTCACAAAGTGGCGCGAACTTAAGCTCAGATCAGGTTACGATGAGTTTGAATGCCAAAGGTGGCTTTGCTAGCGACGTGGTTTATTTTAAGAAACCCTACAATGATATTGCCAATGTGCAACCACTCAAAGTTTGTAACGACCATGCCAAAACCTTATCGTTATGGAAATGACATGGCGTCGACCAAAAAAAATTGGTACAGCAAGTCGGTGCCCTTTCAGGTAACTTGTAAACAGCCAACTCCCAGTCGGGCAACCATAAAAACCGACTAAACAAAAGCAGCAATATAAGTGATTAAAAGCAGCTATTAAAGTCATAGTCTCTTGTTTATAAATGGATAACTGATAACATCAAGGCAAGTTCAAATCAATATGATTGCCATTTAGGTAAATTGAGCATTATCGGTTTAAAGGATATTAATGAAAAACTCAACAAAAACAACCTTGTTATTAACCATGTTAACGGCCACATACTGCACAACTGTGTTAGCTGGTGGGCCTGCTCTTCGTGAAATAGGTACTCCAGCTAGCGTAGGTACCGCGGGAGCACTTCATCCAGTAAATACTTTGGACCCTTCTGCTGCTTTTACTAATCCCGCTGGTATGAGTTTTATTGAGGGTGATCAGTTTCGTTTTGGCGGTCAATATTTAATCGCTGAAATGCACTTTGAATCTGGCGAGCAAAGCACCAGTAATGGTTCTGACGGTGGCAATGCTGGTGAACATTCTCCTATCCCAGGTTTTTATGGCAATATGCATATGAATGAGCGATGGACGGTTGGTTTTGGCATGTCTGGCGCTTTTGGTGGTGGTTTAGATTACGGTAGTGATTTTGTTGGCCGCTATCAGGCACACAAATCAATTTTAACGGCCGCGGCAATAACCGGCTCGGCAAGTTATAAAGTTAATGAGCAATTATCGTTTGGTTTTGGTTTGTCGGCGGTTAACGTTGCATTAGAACTTGAAATTGCCACACCGACACCAGGCCCGGGAGCTTTAACCCCAGAAACAGATGGACTAGTACACATTGACGAAATCGATGATTGGGCTGAACAATTTCATCTAGGTTTTATCTATAAAATAAATCCACAATTTACCTTAGGTGCAGTTTATCATTCTGAAGTCGATGTAACATTAGAGGGCGATGTTCGCTTCACCAATGTAATGCCAATACCTTTTGATAAAACAACGGTAGACGCAAAATTATCCTTTGCCGATATAATAGATGTTGGCTTAGTTTACTCTCCTACGCCAGATGTTAACTACATCTTTGAGGTGGATTACGAAAACTGGGACGATTTTGAGACGGTAGGGCTCGAAATTGATGCCAATGGTGACCCGATATTGAAAAGCTTAACTTATAATTTTAAAGATACCTATCGTGCGGCTTTTGCGGTTATGCATTTTTTACCAGACAATTACATAATCTCTGGTGGCGTTTCTTATGACAGCTCAGTAGTGGATGATAAAGACCGTCGCGTTGATTTACCATTAGATGACCAAATGCGTTTTTCATTCGCCTTTGGTAGGAGAGTTGCGGGTGAATACGACTGGAGTTTAGCGGCTTCCTTCGTAAATATGGGTGATGGTAAAATTGACCAAACCATGTTTGCCGACACTCCGTTCGAGCACAGAGTCCAAGGTGAATTTGAGACTAACCATTTAATTGCCCTTTCAGCATCGTATAAATATTATTTTTAACGCGACCTTTATCAGAAAAAAATCAGTGACGAGTTTGTCACTGATTTTTTATTTTAATTGCAGTTACCTGAATGCTCAGTTAAATTAATATTTGCCCATTCAAATAACGGGTTAGATCAACAAGGTAAATAATTTAACGGGTAAGGAAATATCGATGACGGCAAAAAAAAGGCAAGTCAAAAAAAAACCGATAAAACATAAAAAAGTGCAGGTAGAGTCTAAGTGGTCAGACAATGTTTTCCTTTATACACTCTGTATCGTAGTACCATTGCTGGTTATAATAATTTATATTATTTAGCTCAATCGTCAACCAATGACTAACACAGACACACCGACAACAATCAATAACAAGCAGTTACTGGCGCCCACTGTTGCTAGTGTTACTAATCTCTAGCCCAAGGGTCAAACTTAGCGGGTTTTCTTTCACGCCCCACCGCCGCTTTTCTAACTCGGCTTTGTTCGGCACCTTCAAGTGTTAATACCGCTGGGCTGCGTGGTTTTTGATCTTCAGGTATAATTCGCGCCCGTGGCGATAATTCATATTGTTTATCGTCTGGCTTAGGGAGGCGTTTAAACTTGTATAAGTAAAAGTCTTCAACTTTTTCTTTCGCCCATTCAGTTTTTCGTAAAAATTTTAAACTTGAGGCAATACTCGGATTGGTTTGAAAACATTTGACGTTTAGATAGGCCGCTAATATTTCCCAACCGTAATGGTCAACGAGTTCATTTAACAGCACATCAAGCTTTAAACCGTGCAAGGGATTGTTTTGTTGTTGCTCTACAGTATTCATGAAAATTCCTAGCAAGTATGCGGCAGTTATTAACCATAATCTTTATTATAAATTCAGTTACTGCATTTGGGTAGTTTTATTAACCAAACAACGACAATAACCCTACCCTTTAATAATTCCAGTTATCGTTATAGCCAAACTTATATTTTTTGTAATAAACATGCAGTTACAAAATTCAATCGGATTTTACAAGTTATAAATTGCAAGGTTTTTTCAAAATTGTTAGATTGAGTCGCACTTAAAAAAGTCACCTTAAATTAAATGGATATTAACAATGAAATAAATACTAACAATTTTACCTTTATGCATGCTCGTTACCGCCGCTTTTACTACATCAGCGAAAGCACCACATTGGAATTTTGTTGAAGGCTCCTACCTATCTGTCGACGTAGACGATTCCGATATTGAACCGGATGGGTTTGCTCTTAGTGGCTCTTATTTACTTAGCGAAAATGTATTTGTAGCGGCTGGTTACAGCAGTGTTTCAGATGATATATTTGGTACAGAAGTTGACTGGAACCAGGGCAATATCGGCTTAGGTTATCGCTATGGCATTAGCAATACAGCGGATGTCTTCGCGGCGGTTTCTTATGAGTATATGGAGTTCGAAGCAAATTCAGAGTCTGTTGATGACAGTGGTTATGGCTTGCATGTTGGCGTGCGCAATATGCTCACCGATAATTTCGAATTAGTTGTCAAGGTGGGTTACGTTGATATTGGCAATGATTCAGCAACTGCATACAATATTTCTGGCTACTATCACTTTAACAATCAATTTGCAGTAGGGTTAGGTTATTCTGTTGGTGAAGATGCTGACACAATAACGGCCTCTGCGCGCCTTTCGTTTTAAGCGGTTTCAGTAATAATAAGCTCAAATTTAATAGCTAACACCTAGTGTTTGCCACTAAACACTTAACGCTAAATGCCGGTCAGTTAACGCTAACCGGCATTTTTATTTTAGTCTAAAACTTAGAGGGTTTAGGTTTACTCTACCAAGTTATTATTTAACCAAATAAGCCTTTCAATTTATCTTTAAGCTTGTCTTTAACGTCACTACTCACATCCGGTTTTACTTTTATTTTATGAAATGGTCCTTTAATTTTAATAGGGATAACAATACCGCCTTCATCAGAATCCGCCGATTGGCCGGTAGCCGACGCCACTAAGGTGGTCTTTATTTTAAAATTAACTTCGGTTTTGGGTAAATTAGCACTGCCTTCACCCGCCACCCGAATAAACGGATTCACCAGAGTAATATCGCTACTTTCGGCTTTGCCATTCGTTAATTTGAAACTACCTGTTAATGAGGCAAAGTCGGTTTTGTCAGAATTGCTAAAATCTTTATCTAGTTTAACCTTAGTCAAATCGCCTTTCAGTAAGGCTTCTGCACTTTTGGCTATTGCCGCCAGATTAAAGCCTTTAATGGCGCCATCAACAAAGCTAAAGTCGAAATTACCATTAAGGGCACCAATAAAATCTTTCTGACTTAAGCCTTGGGTGGTTAGTGCCCAGTTTAACTCGCCTTTGCCTAATAACTTATCAAAGCCACTGGCATCCCGTAATAAAGGCTCAGCATTAATACCGGCAAGGTTAAATTTACTGGTTAGTCGATACGGTTTGTTTGCAGCATTAATCGTTATAGCGCCAACACCTTTGCCCTCATAGGCATGAAAGTCCCTTAATTGCAGGGTCGCCTTGCCATTGTTTACTTGGAGTTGCAATTGGTTTTTTCCCAATTCTATTTCTTTAAATATTAACTGCGTCGAGGTAATGGTTATATCGGTATTAAGGTCATTAATTGCCGACAAATCAATCGGGCTATCATCCCAAACTAACGGTTGCTTATCGCTCGATTCTTTCACCTCTTTAGTGTTGGTCTCGGTTATCGCTTCGGGTAAATAAGGGTTTAGGTTAAGAGTGCCCAAATCGATAGCCGCCTGAACATGAATTGGCTGAGCCAAAGTTAATTGCGTTTGGCCGTTAAAGCTTAACTCATCTAACTTCATCTCTAAGTCAGTTACGTTAAGTTGAACACCCGAAAAATGAATATTACTGCTTAACGAGAACACATTAAAGGCTTGCTGTTTGGCGGTTAATGGCATATTTTGCCAGGCCAATAGTTTTTTTACCGACTGGCCAGCTAAAGCCAGGCTGCCTGCAACCTCCGCCCCTTGGGGGCTTACTGTACCGTCGAAGTTTAAATTAACCAGCTCCGATTGCGAGCTTAGCATTACCTTAAAGGGTTTATTGGCGAGCACATCCGCTAAGGTTGATACCTCGCCTCCCAGCTCAAATATTTGCTCCATATAACGAACGCTACCATTAATACTTAAAGTTTCATTTAAAGACGGCAGTAAAATGGCAAGACTTAATTGGTCAATAACTTGGCTTTGCTTGGTTTGATGGTCGAGGTAAGTTAACTTGCCACCGTTTATTTCTACCTGACCAAGTTTTACGTCAAAGCCTTTAGGTATGGTGCTCGTTGTCCCAGAAGCGGGTTGTTGCTCCTGTGCTTCTTTCTCCGGGCTGGAGGCACCGTTGAATTGCCAATTGAGTTGTCCTTGGATCGACTTTTCAAGCAAAATATCTGGGTTATTAATAACAAACTTATCAATATTTAATTCGCCGGTTAATACTGACAGCCAAGGAATATGAATAGTTAAGGTTTCAACCGTTAGCATCTCACTGCGCGAACCATTAACCATATTGGCAAAGCGTACTTTATTAAGATCTAACGATAAACTCGGAAAAAAACTTAAACTTTTGTCACCATCAACATTAAAAGATCGACCGGTTGATTGTTCTACCGTTTCACTCACTTGCACAAGAATGGCGTCTTCAGAAACAAATTGGCTTGCCGCTACCAGCAAAACTATCAATACCAACAACACAATTGCTATTATCCTAAAAAATTTACCCATAATTACCTTAAAATTGACTTTAATCACCTGATGTTAATACAAATTATAGTTAACTATTGAATTAATTTCAGTATTTTAAACCTGAAATTTTTACCACTTAACGTTGCCACTAAATATCGGTTAGCCCCCAAATAACAGCAATGATGCCGGCCATACTAATTAAGGCGGTATAAACCACTCCCACCAACATATATTTAATTGCGGTAAGCAAATAACCTTGCTTATACACCCGTTTTTGCATAATAAACAAATAAATAGGCATCCAAAAAACTAACCCTATAGAAAATAAATTTAAGCCACTGTCTATCGTCGAGTAACTCTCGCTAATTTGCTTTTGCACAACATCAATGAGCTCAATAATAAAAATACTAACAAAAATAAAACTATGGCTATGCAGAGCGACGGTTAAATGCTCGATGTAGTAACGCTTACTAAATAAATACATAATTTTTAGCAAGGCCGCAAATAGCGGTAACAGCACAAACATTAATTGCGGTAGCTTACTAATGACCTGCTCGACTAATGGTCCAGAGTCAGACTTAAACGCTTGTTCTGCTTTTCTTTCTAAGCTTTTAATGTACTTGTTAAGCTTTAAGTTTTCCTCTGCAGAAAGCACATCAAAGGCCAAATCACCATTTTCTTGATTGCCAATCGAAAGCAAGCCAATTTCATCGCCATTTCGGGCTTTGTTGAGTTGCTTGGTTAAAATGTCGTGTCGTCGCTGCAGTTTTTTTGAGAGCGGTTGCGCTGAGTCAATTTGGGAAAATTCAAGATTTAATAACTCTGCGGCAATGCCTTTAATAATTTTATTGTCATTGTTATTTATATCCTCTTGATATTTTAGGAATTTTTGCAATTCTAAAGCAACCGGCGTCAATTGTTCAACATCATCAGGGCTTGCCAGGGTAGCAACTTGCTGTTGTTTTTGTTCAAGCTGTAATTTACTCAAGTGCTGATTGAGTCGAGCTTCAACCTTATCGGTAGGGTTAAATTGAATAATGTCATTTTTGTCCCCCATCGCAAAAAACCTAAGAGAAATAAAAAACACAATACTAATAAATAAATACAACCTTAGCGGCGGGACATAATGCACCCTGCGCCCCAGAATATATTCATTAGTGAGGTAACCTGGGCGAAAAACCAATGGCCAAAGGGTACGGCTTGCGCGCGAGTCGAAACTAAACACATCATCGAGTAAATGCATAATTACCGACCAAAAGTATTTGATAGTCGATCCCGATTCTTGCCCACATTCGGCACAAAAAGGCCCCGATAAAGCTGACTGACAATTACTACATCTACTTACCGGATCGGTTTCATTGCATTTATCGAGTTTTTCGGTAAATTTTACGGTTTCAATTTCTCTATTTTGTTCTTTAGACATACGTTTACCGTTCAACAAGGGATAATAAGACAAAGTCCCTAGCATTTAATGAAAACCAAATTACTCAAAATCTATGGTTCTAATTTTTCAACTAGCTTAAAAGCTGGTTTTTACGACTAAATCCTTAAATTTTTTGTAAAAAAATACTTTTTTATAGTGGTCAATTGTCAATGTTCTGTTAAATTTATACATGGGTAGTTATAATTTTGCAATAACACACAGATATACTGGAGAATTAGAATGGCGTTTGAAGTAACTTTTGAATTGAAAGAATCAGATTTAGATCATTTTCGCGATGTTATGCGTAAAGCACAGGACGGTGCACAAAAATTAAGCGAACAAGTTATTTTAGCCAATGCTAAAAACCTTATCCAAGATGTACAAGGCAATGTTCCTACCTTTGTTAGTGAGCGCATTCAAAAATTAGAAACTCTCATTGCAATGATAGAAGATAGTGAATGGAAAATTCCTGAAGAAGAGCGTGATGATGTGTTAAGCGCATTAGCTTATTTTAGTGATCCAGAAGATTTAGTACCCGATCATATCCCAGCTCTCGGCTTTTTAGATGACGCTATTATGATTGAATTGGTGGCAACCGAACTTAAAGATGACATTGAAGCTTTTGATGAATTTTGTACTTATCGCAATCGCGAGGAAGGTCGTGCCGGTGATGCAACCATCACTCGTGAAGACTGGTTAGATTCAAAACGTCGAGAACTGCATAGCAGAATGCGTCATCGCCGTTCATCTCGTCGTGGCGGCGGCTCTTCATTTCGCTCAATATTCTAAACGACATTGAATTAAAAAAACCTTTAGTTTTACTAAAGGTTTTTTTTTAAATTTTTTCCGACAATTTTCAATGCTACAATGCCGTAAATATCAATAATAACACCAAGTCAGTTAATTTATTGACCAATGAATTATCAGAATTGCTATAAGTAGACCGCATGAGCAAAAAATATTACGTAGTATGGAAAGGTGCAAAAACCGGTGTCTTTGCAGACTGGGCAACAGTTAAAACCGTAACTTTGGGCCGTGCTGACGCACAGTTTATGGGTTTTGAAAGTAAACAGGAGGCCGAAACTGCATTTGGTTCAACCTACAGTGAAGCTTTAATGAAACGTTCTTTGGCAAAAAATCCGAATCAATCGCCGCTACCGGCAGCGAAAAAATCGACGCTCAAGACCAGCAGCAAAGCAGCAACCATAATCCCAGCCGACATTGATATTTATTGTGATGGCGCCTGCTCACCTAACCCAGGGAAATCTGGAACTGGTATGGCGGTTTATCATAAAGAAGTACTAACCGAATTATGGTTTGGTTTACACCAACCAATGGGAACGAATAATACCGCCGAGTTAAATGGGATGTTAGAAGCCTTTCGTTATGCGCAACCTTATATCGCAAAAGGCCTAACTGTGCAGGTTCTATCTGACTCTAAATACTCCATCGACTGCATCACTAAATGGGCAGCAGGGTGGCAACGCAATGGTTGGACTCGTGGCAAAGGTGAAGAAATTAAAAATCTGGCAATAATTAAAGAATGTTATTCTTTATACCAACAACTAAAAGACAATTTGATTATTAATCATGTAAATGGCCACGCTAATATTGAAGGTAATGAATTATCGGACCGCATGGCTGTACTTGCTAGGGTGCAACGAGAAACAGGTTTTGTTTCATATCAACAAACCTTAGACATTAAAACCATTCTAGCGATGGAACATGATTAATCGCAAAATCATTAAATGTTATGGCAGTTAAACCTAAAAAATCAGTGCTAGCACTGATTTTTATTATTAACACTTTGATAACTTATTAACAATAAGGCTAGTCTTTAGGTTCTATATAGTTATCAATAATATCGTGCTCTTCATGTAAGTCATCACAATCAGCGACCGCTTTTGGCAGTAATAGGTTCAGTAATATGGCGACGACACCACAAAGGCTAACGCCTTGGAAATTCCAATCACTACTACCAATTGCCATGCCACCAATTCCAAACACTAAGGTAGTAGAAACAATACCTCAATTACGTTGTTGATTGAGATCGACTTGCGCC
>CALJHL010000130.1 GCA_938075435.1 uncultured Thalassotalea sp.
ACTTCTAAGGTAACAATGCGACTGCCTTTGGGAATTGCTGCCATGGTTTGTTCGCCTTCTTTTTCAAGAATACGAGCAATGTCGGCATTTTTGCCACGTTTACCAGGCGTTATTTCAATTAGATCGAAACTTAGATCGCGAGGAAAACGCCGGGAATATTCATTAAAGCCTTGGGCAATCCAATTAGGCATTTTATTGCCCACAGCAATAAGGGTAATACGCATTAGTTATTGATCTTTGGCCCAGAGATTTTCTAATTGGTATGTATCACGAATATCGTCAGTCATAACATGTAAAATCAAATCGCCTAAATCCACTAGTGACCATTCACCTACATCGTTACCTTCTATGCCTAATACTTTGATAGCTTTACGTTTTGCTTCGGTATTAATGCTTTCTGCAATCGAGCGAACATGTCTTGAAGAATTACCCGAGCAAATGATCATACAATCAGTGAAGCTGGCTTTTTTGGAAACATCAATAGTTACAATGTCCCGTGCTTTGATATTTTCTAGTTCAGTAATAACGAATTCAATTAATTGTTCAGTTTGCAAAGTAAAATCCTTGAAGCGAATGTAAAATATTTTAATAAAGGTTGCCTAATATCAATCGACATAAAGATCTGTTCATTGAGAAAATCAATTGGTCACATAGTTATACTGATTGCTATAATATGGCTATTCTACCGCGAACGGCATTATATTTACAGCACCGTTTTTATTCTTGGTAAAGGTTATGCAGCTTTATATAATTGTAGACTTCTAAGGGCAGGTATTTATTAAATTTACAGGTGGATTCGGCTGCTGATTTTGATTGATTTTTAAGTGCGGCTCTGAGCTGCGTAGATGAAATGTCGAGTTGCTGAGTTTCAGCGATATATATTTTACCAAAATCGTTTGCTCGTAAATCATTAAGGCTTGTTGTCAGTCGATTATTATAAACGGCATCGTTAAGTGTATCTAATTGATAACCGGGCCGAGCACATACTACAAAGTGGCATAAGGTGAGTAATTCTTCTACTTTATGCCAACTCGGTAAAGCTAATAATGAATCAGCACCAATGAAAAAATAAATCACCGAATTTGGCTGCTCGGCAATTAATTCTTTAATGGAATCTATGGTATACGATGGCGTGCTGCGCTTTAATTCTCGCTGATCAAGCTTAAATAGCGGTTGTTGTTGGCAAACTTTACTGACCATGGCTGAACGATGTAGCGCATTAACCGAGGTCTCGGATTTATGTGGGGGAATATGAGCGGGCATTAAATAGATGGTATCAAGGGTCAACTGCTTAGCTAAGTCGCTAGCCGGGATAATATGCCCTAAGTGTATTGGGTCAAACGTACCACCAAAAATACCCAATCGAGTTTTTGCCGTAGTTGAATTCTGCATTCGATCAGTCAAGATACTCGTAATCCAAATTTAAGCGCTTGGTTACCTCGCCATGATATAGGCTGATGCATACATCGGAAAGTAAAATATACTGGTCAAAATCGGCAGCGGTTTTGCTGATCAGATCGGTTTTGGCTAAACGGCGTTTGGCCTGTTTTATGTTCGCTAAACTAATTTGTTGTAGGGCTTTATTGTATAAAGGTTTACGTTTATCCCAAACCCTAAATTCTTTATATAATTGTTGCAGAACTTCACCGTTGGCAAGGCGATTTTGGATGACTTCTAATTGCGCTATTTCTTTGTGCAATACCCAAATCAATTGAGCTGCAACCACACCCTCATTTTTTAATTGGGTAAGCATATTCATGCACTCCACCAAGTTGCCAGCCAGTAGGGCATCGACTAATTGAAATGGGGTAAATTTTGCTTGTTTAATTAGTAACTGCTCTAAGTCTTCAACCGTAATTATTTGTTGTTGAAAGAGGATCACTAATTTTTGTAGCTCTTGGTGTAAAGCGGGGAGATTGCCTGTGAAAAATTCGGCTAACATCGCCTGTGCTTGTCGATCTAATCGTAATGACAGTTGTTGGCATTGTTGATTTAGCCAAATACTTAAGCCTTTACCTTCCATCTCGTACAGAGGAATATAGCAGCCAATTTTATCTAATTCTTTGAACCATTTCTTTCTGCTTATCGCCGCATCCAATTTTGGACCATGGATAATAAGTAACACATCTGCTTGCATTTGTTGTTGCAGATGGCTTGCTATTTCTAACAGAATTTTGCTGGCTTTGTCATCAAGCTTATTGTTAACTAAGTCGATTTCAATAATGCGTTGTGCGGAAAATAAACTTAACGATTGAAACTCTTCAAAGACTTGATTCCAATCGAACTTATCATCGCTGGTAAAACGTATTAGTTCATCATAGCCCTGATTTTTTGCTTGCTCTTTAAGACTATCTAAGGCGTCATTTTTTTGCCAAGGTTCATCACCAAATATTAACCAAATTGGCAACAAAGGTTTGCTTAGTTGTTTCGTTAAGTTGCTATGATAAATGCGCATTTATAAATGAGTGCTTGCCAAATTACGTAAAATTTTAGTTGCCGCTTCGATGCGCATCTCTTTTAAAAGCAAGGTTAATTCTCTTGATTTTGCTAACGCCTGATTAGGGTTGTCTTGATAATTGCGATGCAATTTGAATTGAAACAGTTGCTTATCCCGGTCGGCAAAAAGAATTTCATAACGTACCGTATAGGTTAAGTCATATTCAGCCACTTGGCCATTTTCAAATAATGAAAGAGTGCTGCGATCTAAGGTGTCTTTTAATAAGTGCAGCTCAGGAACTTGCTCATTGCTATTACTTACAAGGTTAACATCGTTAATGGTTAAGTGGTGCTTAACAAGACGACTCAACTCACCATGGGTGTCATCGGCACTGACATACAAGGTTTTAAGTTCTTCGGGCAATAAATAATCACCTCGTAACTTAAAACCACAGCTAGTCAGAAAACTGAGCGTCAATAAAGTAGCCAATAGGTACTTTGCTGCGCTTTTATAAACACCATTCTTTGTCATTAATTAGCCACTATATTAAGTAATTTACCCGGCACGTAAATAATTTTACGAACGGTTTTACCATCAATAAATTTAACTACATTTTCTTCACTAAATCCAAGTTTTTCAACATCTTCTTGCGAAGCTTGGGCAGAAACTGTAATTTTTGAACGTAATTTACCATTGACTTGCACTATCACTAGCTTCTCATCTTCAACTAAAGCTGCGGCATCAACTTTCGGCCAGCTTGCTTCTTCAACAGCCGTGCCGTCGCCAACAATTGCCCATAATTCATGGCCTAAATGCGGAGTTATCGGCGTTAACATCAAGACAATTGCTTGCACTGCTTCTTTCATTATAGCGATATCGGCAGTTGATTCTAGCTTGGCCTTGGCAAGGTTGTTCATTAATTCCATAATAGCCGCGATTGCGGTATTAAAGGTATTACGTCGACCAATATCATCGGTTACTTTAGCAATGGTTTTATGCAATTCACGACGTAATTTTTTATGATTACTCGTTAACTCTA
>CALJHL010000131.1 GCA_938075435.1 uncultured Thalassotalea sp.
TTTGGGATAGCAAAGCTAAAGCGAACATTCCGAAATTAATGAAATTCATGAATAAATTTGGCCTTATCACTGCACGTGACCCTAAGGGTGAATACCATGCAATGACAGATGTTATTCATAAAGTATTGAACGATATTACTGTCGACGATCGCGCTATCATCATTGGTGGTGACTCGCATACTCGTATGTCTAAAGGTGTCGCCTTTGGTGCTGATTCAGGTACAGTAGCAATCGCTTTAGCAACGGGTGAAGCAGCGATGCCAATCCCTGAGTCGGTAAAAGTTACTTTTAAAGGTAAAATGAAAGGCCACATGGATTTCCGTGACGTCGTTCACGCTACTCAAGCGCAAATGCTTAAGCACTTTGGTGGTGAAAATGTATTCCAAGGTCGCATCATTGAAGTACATATCGGTACGTTATTAGCTGACCAAGCATTTACATTTACCGATTGGTCTGCAGAAATGAAGGCAAAAGCGTCTATCTGTATTTCTGAAGATGAAACGTTAATTCAGTCACTTGAGCTTGCTAAGAGCCGTATCCAAATCATGATCAACAAGGGTATGGACAACCAAGCGCAAACACTTAACGGTTTAATCGCATTAGCTGACCAACGTATCAATGACATTAAGTCGGGTACTAACCCAGCATTATCACCAGATGATAATGCTACCTACTACGCAGAAGTAGTGATTGACTTAGATGTTATCGACCAGCCAATGATTGCTGACCCTGATGTAAACAACGAAGACGCCTCTAAACGTTACACCCATGATGTTATTCGTCCGGTTTCATACTACCATGGTAAGTCTGTAGACTTAGGCTTTGTCGGTTCTTGTATGGTTCATAAAGGTGACATGCAAATCATCGCGCAAATGTTCCGCAATATTGAAAAGCAAAATGGCAAAGTAGAATTTAATGCGCCATTGGTTATTGCACCACCAACATACAACATTGTTGATGAGCTTAAAGCTGAAGGCGACTGGGAAATTTTACAAAAATACTCAGGTTTCGAATTTGACGATGCGGTCCCTAAAAATGCTGCACGTACTAAGTACGAAAACATCATGTATCTTGAACGCCCAGGCTGTAACTTATGTATGGGTAACCAAGAGAAAGCTGAACCAGGTGACACTGTTATTGCAACATCAACGCGCTTATTCCAAGGTCGTGTTGTAGCCGATACTGCAGAGAAGAAAGGTGAATCACTACTTGGCTCTACACCGTTAGTTGTACTTTCAACAATGCTTGGCCGTTTCCCTTCTATTGAAGAATACAAGTCGGCAGTAGAAGGTATCGATTTAACTCGATTCACTCCTCCTACACATGAGATGACGACTAAGTTCGCTGTACCTATTAAAATGGTATAATAGCGAGTATGTATACGTTCTACTTTAGGTCATAAAGTAGAACAAAGCATAAAAAACATAGGGTTACTTGAATAGTAACCCTTTTTTATATCTGTAAATAAGCTTGATACACTGTTTATACAGAGCAATGCCAGTTGTGCAATGGCTTTTGTTTCTTGACTTTAAGAGTAATAAATATAGAATTTAGAAAATAAAAAACCAGCAAATATGCTGGTTTTTTTGTCTCTATAAAAAGTAACTACCGGTTACTTTTTATTTTTTCTTTTTTACCGCTTTAGCATTTGGAAGATCGGTAATTGAACCTTCAAATATTTCAGCAGCTAAGCCAATTGACTCATTTAACGTAGGGTGAGCATGAATGGTTAAACCAATGTCTTCTGCATCAGCACCCATTTCAATTGCTAAACACACTTCGCCAAGCATTTCACCAGCATTGATACCAACAATGGCGCCACCTAGTACACGACCAGTTTCTTTTTCGAAGATCATTTTGGTTTTACCTTCAGTACGAGCTGAAGCAATTGCACGACCAGAAGCCGCCCAAGGGAAGTTAGCAACTTCAATGTTTAAACCTTGCTCTTTTGCTTCGCGTTCAGTAACACCAACCCAAGCCATTTCTGGATCAGTATAAGCGATTGAAGGAATACAACGAGGATCGAATACGTGTTTCTTACCAGAGATAACTTCGGCAGCACAATGCGCTTCATGAACAGCTTTATGAGCAAGCATAGGTTGACCAACAACATCGCCAATCGCGAAGATGTGATTAACGTTAGTACGTAATTCGTTAGTCACATTAATGAAACCACGTTCGTCAACATTTACGCCAGCTTGATCAGCGGCAACTAAGTGACCATTTGGCTTACGGCCAACAGCAACTAAAATTTTGTCGTAACGAACTTGCCCTTCTGGCGCGTTTTTACCTTCAAAAGTAACGTATAAACCGTCTTCTTTGGCATCTACAGCAACAACCTTAGTTGATACCATGATATTGAATTTTTTCTTATTAAAGTTGTTATAAACTTTAACAATGTCTTTGTCAGCGGCAGGAACCAATTGATCAGCAAATTCAACAACAGATACGTTAGAGCCTAGGGCTTTATAAACTGTACCCATTTCTAAACCGATAATACCACCACCTAGTACTAACATTTCAGCGGGAACGTCTTGTAATTCAAGGGCACCAGTTGAGTCGATAATACGTGGGTCATCATTAGGGATAAATGGTAAATCAACCACTGAAGAACCCGCGGCAATAATCGCGTTGTCGAAAGTAATAGTCGTTGTACCGTCAGCACCTTCAACAGCAATCGTGTTGCTACCAGTGAATTTACCGAAACCTGTAACAGTTTTCACTTTACGAGCTTTCGACATGCCAGTTAAACCACCAGTTAGTTGACCAATTACGTCTTCTTTCCAGCTGCGAATTTTGTCTAAATCAATTTTTGGTGTACCAAAAGTAACACCGTGAGATGCCATAGCTGCTGCATCATCAATTACTTTTGCAACATGAAGTAGTGCTTTCGATGGGATACAACCCACATTCAAACAAACACCACCTAAGGTAGCGCGACTTTCAACTAGTACTACATCTAAACCTAGATCGGCAGCACGGAAAGCTGCAGAATAACCACCAGGGCCAGCACCTAAAACGACAACTTGAGTTTTAATCTCGTTACTCATGATAACCTCAAAAAATATTTTGTGATAAATGACCGACCTTGCCAGCCAAGTGTATACCTTACGGTATGAATTTATTAATTATGTTCATTTAATAGTAGTGGCATTGCTAAACTTTCAGCCAATGTTTCACTACTATCACCCTTATTAACACGTGTTGCCAAGTGGCGACGACGAACAAGAGATATTTTCGGGGCAAAGTTTACCGTGTATAACAAAAAATCGCCAACTTTAAAGTGAAAAAAGCACTTTGCTTGTTTTAATATAAAGTTATAATTTTTACGCTACGGCGTTAATAAACTTTATTATCGCCTTAAAATAAACTGCCCCAAAATACTGCCACTGAATATTGCAAAAATGCAAAAAACAAATGGCAGTGTATTCGCAACTATAAAATCAGTTGGCGGATGTCGCTCATTACTGAGGCTAAATGCACAGTAAAGCGCGCAGCTATAGCACCATCAATAACACGATGATCGTACGACATTGATAATGGTAGCATCAGTTTAGGCACAAACTCTGTACCATTCCACTTAGGCTTCATTTCAGATTTAGATACACCTAAAATAGCAACCTCTGGCGCGTTAACGATAGGCGTAAATGCCGTACCGCCAATACCACCAAGCGACGATATAGTAAAACAACCACCTTGCATGTCAGCAGCTTTTAGTTTGCCGTCGCGAGCTTTAAGGCTAATTTCTAACAGCTCTTTTGACAACTGATGAATGCCTTTTTGATCAACATCGCGTACCACTGGTACCACTAAGCCGTTTGGCGTATCAACCGCGACACCAATGTTGATGTATTTTTTCATGATCAAGCTTTCGCCGTCTTCACTCAAACTTGAGTTGAATATTGGGAACTCTCTTAATGCATCGGCGGCGGCTTTTAAAATAAACACCAATGGCGTAATTTTAAAACCAAGCTTTTTCTTTTCAGCAATCACGTTTTGTTCTTTACGGAACGCTTCAACATTGCTGATATCGGCTTCATCAAACTGAGTAACGTGTGGGATAGTTACCCAGTTACGATGTAAAAATGGCCCAGATATTTTTTGAATACGAGTTAGTGCAACCGTTTCTACTTCCCCAAATTTAGAGAAGTCGATAGCCTTAGCACTAATAACTTGTAAACCACCTGCACCTGTAGAAACTGAGCTGTTGGCAGTTGCTTTTGGACGAGAAAGTTCGTATTTAACATGAGATTGGACGTCTTCTTTTAAAATACGACCTTTGTTACCCGTGCCTTTAACCTGGGTTAAATCAACACCAAATTCACGACCAATGCGGCGAATTGAAGGCGAGGCATAAATATGACCTTGGCTTTGCTTAGTACCAGCACTTGGGTGATGTGGCACCGGCGCGGCTTTTTGAGCAACCGGCGCGGCAGGAGCCACAACCGTTGTTTCTTTTACCGGTGCTGGCGCTGCAACGGCGGTTGAGGCTGGTGCAGCAGCTGCTGCGCCGCCTGAGGTTTCAAGCATAATCACTAAGCTACCTTGCTTAACTTTATCGCCAGTAACCACTTTAACGTCAACTACGGTACCCGCTTGTGGCGATGGTACGTCCATAGTTGCTTTGTCAGTTTCAAGGGTGATCAAGCCATCTTCAGCTTCAATAACATCGCCAGGAGAAACTAATATTTCGATAACTTCGACTTCGCCGTCTTCACCAATATCTGGCACGACTACTTCGATAACTGCGCTTGCTGCAGGAGCCGCCGGCGCTTCAACTGGAGCGGCTTCGGTCACAGGCGCCGCTTCAACAACTGGCACAGCAACAGGTGCTGCCGAAGCTGCAACTTCAGCGACTGGCGCATCAGCGCCCGCCACTGAAATCATAACCACTAAGTCACCTTCGTTGATTTTGTCACCAACAGCGACTTTAATTTCTGTGATAGTTCCGGCAAATGGCGCAGGAATATCCATAGAAGCTTTATCCGTTTCAACACTTACTAGTGCATCTTCTGCTTCTACTGTATCGCCAACGGCAACACATAATTCAATAATTTCAACTTCATCGCCACCAACATCAGGGACTAGAACTTGTTTAATATCAGACATCTGTATTTTCCTTTCTAGTCAATTATGCGTAAAGCGGGTTAATTTTGTCAGCATTAATGCCAAAGTCTTTAATCGCTTTAGTCACAACTGCCATTTTAATTTCGCCACGTTGTGCTAATTCGTAAAGTGCGGCAACAACAATGTAGTTGTGGTCAACTTCGAAATGACGACGTAAGTTTGCTCGACTATCTGAGCGACCAAAACCATCGGTACCCAATACGCGGTAATCGGTGTCGATATAAGCGCGTAATTGGTCAGAGTAAGACTTAACGTAATCGGTAGCAGAAATTGCAGGACCGTTATCGCTAGTAATAACTTGGCTAATGTAAGGCACTTTTTGCGTCGCTTCAGGGTGAAGCATGTTGTAACGAGTTACTTCTTGGCCTTCACGTGCTAATTCATTGTATGACGTAACAGAGTAAACGTCAGATGAAATCGCGAAATCGTTAGCAAGTATTTGCGCGGCTTTGCGAACTTGTAACAAGATAGTACCTGAGCCCATCAGTTGCACGTTAGCTTTGGCTTTTTTGCTTGGCTTAACGGTTTCTAACTTGTAAATACCTTTAATGATTGCGTCTTCAGTACCCTTTTGCATTTCTGGGTGCTGGTAGTTTTCATTCATTAACGTTAAGTAGAAGAAGATATTTTCATTTTCTTCGTACATTCTACGTAAACCTTCACGCACAATAACCGCGACTTCATAACCGTAAGTTGGGTCATACGTAACACAGTTAGGAATTAACCCAGCTTGTACATGAGAATGGCCATCTTGATGTTGTAAGCCTTCACCGTTCAATGTAGTACGACCGGCAGTTGCACCTAATAAGAAACCACGTGCTTGGCTGTCAGCTGCTGCCCATGCTAGGTCACCAACGCGTTGGAAACCAAACATTGAGTAGTAAATGTAAAATGGAATTGTGACCGCATTACAGGTTGAGTAAGACGTACCTGAAGCAACCCATGAGGCCATTGCCCCGAGCTCGTTTATACCTTCTTGTAATACCTGGCCTTTTTTATCTTCACGATAATAAGCAACTTGGTCAGCATCTTGTGGTACGTATTTTTGCCCTTCGTTAGCGTAAATACCTACTTGACGGAATAAACCTTCCAT
Source organism: uncultured Thalassotalea sp. (assembly GCA_938075435.1). Classification (GTDB taxonomy): domain Bacteria; phylum Pseudomonadota; class Gammaproteobacteria; order Enterobacterales; family Alteromonadaceae; genus Thalassotalea_A. The sequence goes on from CALJHL010000131.1 coordinate 6,221, forward strand.
CCCAAAAGTACGAGCTTCATCTGGAATAATAGGTACGATACGCTTACCAATTTTCTTATCTTTTAATAAGTTATTTAAGATACGAACAAATTGCATGGTCGATGACACTTCACGATCACCAGAACCCTTTAACACCGCATCAAAGATTTTAAGCTCTGGAATTTCTAATGCTTCTTCAGGCTGTTCTAAACGTGCAGGTAATAAACCACCTAACGCTTCACGACGACCCATCATGTACTTGTATTCGGCACTGTCTTTAGGGAATTTGTAGAACGGTAAATCGGCAATATCTTCATCGCTTACCGGAATATTGAAACGATCACGGTAATGTTTGATTGACTCAACGTCCATTTTCTTAACATTGTGGGCAATGTTTAAGGCTTCACCTGAGGCACCTAAACCAAAACCTTTAACGGTTTTAGCAAGGATTACTGTGGGACGACCTTTGGTTTCCATAGCTTTTTTGTAAGCCGCGTACACTTTAACTGGATCATGGCCACCACGGTTTAAGCGGTAGATGTCTTCGTCTGACATATTGGCAACAAGAGCCGCTGTTTCAGGGTACTTGTTAAAGAAGTTTTCGCGAGTGTATTTACCGCCTTTGGCTTTACAGTTTTGGTATTCACCGTCAACCGTTTCGTTCATCAGCTGTAAAAGTTTACCTGAAGTGTCACGAGCAATAAGTGCATCCCAGTAAGAACCCCAAATAACCTTAACGACTTCCCAGCCTGCGCCGCGGAATGTCCCTTCAAGTTCTTGGATAATTTTGCCATTACCACGTACCGGACCATCAAGACGTTGTAAGTTACAGTTAATAACGAAACATAAGTTATCTAAACCTTCGCGAGTCGCTAAACCAATAGCACCTAATGATTCTGGCTCATCAGTTTCACCGTCACCTAAGTAACAATAAACACGTTGACCAGAACAATCTTTAATACCCCGATCGGTAAGGTACTTTAAGAAACGCGCTGTGTAGATAGCTTGCAATGGACCTAAGCCCATAGAAACTGTAGGGAACTGCCAAAAGTCTGGCATTAAGTGTGGATGTGGGTATGAAGATAAACCATTACCGTCGACTTCTTGACGGAAATTATTCATTTGCTCTTCAGTTAAACGCCCTTCTAAGAACGCACGAGAGTATATACCTGGAGAAATATGACCTTGTGAAAAAATAAAATCGCCATTGCCTTTTTCTGACGCACCTTTAAAAAAGTGATTAAAACCAACATCATAAAGCATTGCTGAAGAGGCGAATGAACCAATATGACCACCAAGCTCTAAATCTTTCTTAGAAGCACGTAATACTAATACTAATGCATTCCAACGAATTGCGGCACGAATGCGCGTTTCAATGGTTTGATCAGCCGGCATATGTGGTTCTTGGTTTACTGGGATGGTATTTACATAAGCAGTTTTTGCTTCGAATGGTAAATGAGTACCACCGCGACGGGCACGTTCAATTAACGATTCTAATAATTGATGAGCACGCTCTGGACCTTCTTGTTCAAGTACGGCTTCTAATGAGTCGAGCCATTCTTGGGTTTCTTGAGGATCAATATCGTGATTGAGTAATTCAGTCATAACGATTTTTTAACTCCAGTTGTTGGTATTAATAAATTTAAGGTTTTAATTCTTTATAAAGCAGTAAGCTATTACTGTGTTACTTATTTAGCGAGTTAGCTGCTGTACTATTTAATGTTTTACTAATTGGTTTGTAAGCGCCTAAGGGAGCGCGTTACTCGGCTATCTTCCTTGCCAACTTTGAGCAAAGCCTCTTCTATATAAGCAAGATTTTTATGGCTAGCACCCCAAGCTTTATTCGGTTCGCCGCTAATAATGCTCTCTAACAATTTTTTACGGTAGTGGGCAATTCGAGTTGGCACTTCCGGTCGCTGAGACAGCACTTGTAAATTTTTATCTATGTTATCAATAAGCAATTCACTCATTGCTCTGGCTAAATGTAATATCACCGCGTTATGTGAGGCTTTACAAATTGCTAAGTAAAACTCAAATACCGCTGTTGCCTCACTGCGATAATTTTTATTTAGCGTGGTATTTTCTATTTGCGCAATTGCGATGGCTTCATACGCCTGCTCGACTATTGCGAAATCGGCTTTGGTGCCGCGCATTGCCGCATAATAAGCAGCCATGCCTTGAATACCGTGGCGAAATTCTAATAAATCAAATTGCGCTTCATTTTTATTGGCCATCAAATCAAATAGTGGATCTGACATGCCTGCTAATAAGTTGTCACAAACAAACGTACCACCACCTTGACGACGCGTAACCAAACCCTTGGTTTCCAATTTTTGTATCGCTTCTCGTAATGACGGTCGCGATACGGCAAATTCAAGTGCTAATTCCCGCTCGGGTAACAGCTTTTGCCCAGGTTTTAACGTGCCTTCTAAAATCATATCTTCGAGCTGTTGTAATATCACCTCAGAAATTTTAGGTTGTTGGATCTTCTTATAAGCCATTGACATACATTCTTTTAATAGAGTTAAGTTACTAACTTTACTGATAACTTCTTACCAACTTTACGGTAAAATGGTCTTACCAATATTCTTGTTTGTCAACGTAAAATAGCAGATATAAATACAAATGTAAAATTATTACATAAATCAAAGCCACCAAGCCAATGCTGAACCTTTGCCAAAAAAACACATTGGTAAGACCAATTAATAGTGAAGATGTTTTAACAAAATTTAATGCAGGTGCCTAGTTTATTAACGTTGGGAATATATATTGCTGAAAATTATAGTAGAGAATTGAATTGCTGCGAGCTTTAAAGGCTAGAGGAAACAATTTTTTATTGAGGCGACTGCCTTTAAAGATTGTTTACTTATTGAAAACACTACTAATTTGACGAATAAACTAGCAATAGATGAAATTAACTGACAAATATAAACAACAAAGCCTCTTTAACAGGGCGTTAAAGAGGCTTTAAATTAAGATTTTTAAAAAATAAAAGCGGTTAGCTAAGCTTTAACTTAGCTTTAACTTAGCACGCCAGCAATGGTCATGAACGCTGTGGCCGCGAGTAACAGTAAGACGTTACGTTTAGCTAGCCTAACCAATAGCGTTGGCTCGGCAATTAAGTCACCCTCTTCTACTGCGCAATCTTCTGACGTTTTAGCCACTTGGCATAAGTACTTACGCGGCGCCATCGTATAATTAAGTAAACCTTCTAACCATAAGGTTGAAGATTTAGAAAAGTCGCCAACCAGCATATAACCAAAGGCGGCAAAACGACTTGGTATAAAGTCAAAGTAAAACAAAAAGCAGCGGGCATGCTCAATAGCCGCTGTTGGTAAATAGTTACCGCTCTGTTGCTCTGGGTCTTGTTCTAGCTCATGCTCTTGCGCAGGGTCGGTTTCTGGATCAGTCTCGGCATTAACGCTAAGGCTGTCATCAGCATTAGGCTGTACTGCATTTAACTCTGCGGCATTAACTTCTGCAACAGATGCGTCGATATCGGTGATTGCCACATTATTGGCTATTGCCACCATCAATCGATAAAACACTACGCCGGGTGCGCCAAAAATAATAAAGACCATCATTATAGCCATGTAGTATTGGTAGTTTAGCCAGACTAAGGTTTGGCCATAACTTTCAACGTCCTCGGCTTGGTCTTGTTGTATCTCCATTTGATGATGCGTGACCGCAACTTCATCACCACGCATCGCGGCGTTTAAATAATTCTTATAAGATTGGCGCGATAAACGACAACCAAAACAAACAATCAATATTAAACTCGATAACACAAACTCTATCAGCGAGTTATCAACCAGACTAAATACGGCATAAGTAGCCAATGCCGGTATCAGAGCTAATAAGGTTATATTTATTAGGTTTTTACTGATTTCGTCTTTTGAGACAAAGCCAAGCGCAAATTTAAGGTAACGGGCGAAGTAAAAATTAAAGTGCCAGTATTTTGATAGCATCACTCGCTCTGCGGCCAAAGCGATTAGTAAGCTAATTAGACTCATTGAATATCCTTTTGCTGTTCATGTACTTAGAAAACTAAGTGGGGTGTCGTTATATAAAAATTTTACTCTTAGAACTGAACTTTTGCCAGAAAATTAATAACCTAAAACCATAAATTGGCTTTTACCTGGCATTTACTTGGCTTTTACTGAGTTAATTAACCGTGTTTTAAACTTTTTTGTAAACGGCTTTTACAAACTTTGTTTGTATTTCTGCCAATCAAAACTGGCGCCGGGGTCGGTTTTTCTGCCTGGGGCGATATCACAATGGCCAACGATTGAGTCTTTATTTATTTCTGGATAGGCGCTGATAATGGCGTTAGTCACATTGGTTAGCTGCTGGTATTGCTTACTGGTATAGGCAAGGTCATCGGTACCTTCCATTTCGATGCCGATAGAAAAGTCATTACACTTTTGCCGCCCACAAAAACTTGAAACACCGGCATGCCAGGCACGTTGGTCAAAAGGTACATATTGTATTACCTGACCATCGCGGCGGATCAAACAATGCGCCGATACCCGCAGCTGATATATATCTTTAAAGTAGTCATCGGCGTTTGGGTCTAAGCGACCTAAAAATAAATCACTGATGTGCTCAGAGCCAAACTGACCTGGCGGCAAAGAAATATTATGGATCACCAATAAACTAATGTCGTCGCATTCACGCGCATCGCAATGGCTGGACGGTAAAATTTTCAATTGCCGGTTTACAGCAGAGGCAGAACAATTAGCAGCCGAGCTGTTATCTATAACAGCAACATTTTGCTGATTATTACTATTGATTGCTAACCAACCATTGTTGATTGTAAAATTTGTCACCATAATAAGATTATAAAACGTTTAAATAATTCATTAGGTACAGACTAGCATTATGAATGAAGTAGATCCCAATAAAAAAATTGCCAAAATAATGGTTTGGATATCATGGTTGCTGTTTTTAGTGCTATTGGTGTGGCTATTTCAGGGGGTATTAGACAAGCAATGGAACCCCAATCAAGTACCGCAAATATCGTTAAATAGCCAAGGCTTGGCCGAAGTTACCTTAGAGCGTAACCGTCATGGTCATTATGTTACTATGGGCAGCATCAATAACAAGGACGTGGTGTTTTTACTCGATACTGGCGCCACGAATGTGTCAATTCCAGCCCGTATTGCTGATAAGTTAAACTTACCGGTAGAAGGTAGCCATTATGTGCAAACCGCCAATGGTCAGGTAAAAGTAGTCAAAACCACCATAGATCAGTTGAGTATTGGTAATATCATCCTTTATAATGTCGCGGCAAATATAAATCCGGGCATGAATGCCGATGAGATCCTGTTAGGGATGAGCGCCTTAAAACAGGTGGAATTTCGCCAAAGCGGAAAATTTTTGCATTTAACTGAACAACGTAATTGATCAAGTTAACTGAGCCAATTAACTGAACAAATTAACTGAACAACTGAATTAGTCATCAACACAACTTTCAACTTTCAACTTAACTTTAGACCGAACTTTAACTTTAGCAGCGAGCGAACTTAAATGCATACTCCAGAATTACAACACGACATTCAAACCACTATCGAATGGGCCCTGTCTGAAGATTTAGGTGGTAAAGCTGGGGTGACTCCAGATGCCAACAATGACATTACCGCATCATTAATACCTGCTAACAATCAAGCTGTGGCTACCATTATTTGTCGCGACGATTGCGTTATTGCCGGTGTTGCTTGGGTTAATGAAGTATTTAAACAACTCGATGCCTCAACCAAGCAGCACACCGACATTACTTGGTTTGTAAATGACGGCCAAGCGGTAAAAGCCAACAGTACCCTTTGTGAACTAAGCGGCAACGCTCGCTTATTGTTAACCGGTGAACGCACCGCCCTTAACTTTTTACAAAGCCTATCGGGCACCGCAACCATTACCAGCCAATACGTTAAAGAACTCGCTGGCGGCACCACCAAATTACTCGACACCCGCAAAACTATCCCCGGTATGCGCAGTGCGCAAAAATATGCAGTAACCTGTGGCGGCGGTCATAACCATAGAATTGGTTTATTCGATGCATTCCTTATAAAAGAAAACCACGTTAACGCCTGTGGTGGCATTGCCAATGCAGTAACCACTGCCAAAGCCAACTTTCCCGGCAAAACCGTAGAAGTTGAAGTCGAAAGTTTAGACGAACTTAGCCAAGCACTAGAAGCTGGCAGCGACATTATAATGCTCGACAACTTTACTACCGATATGATTGAACAAGCGGTTGCCTTAACTCGAGGTAAAGCCAAACTCGAAGTTTCGGGCAACATGACCTTAGAAAAATTACAAGCCTACACCAAGGCCGGCGTTGATTTTATTTCGGTTGGTGCGTTAACCAAACACGTACAAGCTGTCGACCTGTCAATGCGTTTTGTTTAAACTCTCTTAATGTAAATCTTTCGTCGGGAAACAAACCTGTAATCCCGACGTAAAAATTATCACCCCGACACACAAACCAGTCATCCCGATGCAAAACGTTGTCATCCCG